>JAYTVM010000190.1:0-6121 GCA_043743995.1 Pirellula sp.
GGTTTTGGGGAAAGTGGCCAAGTTGCCACAAGCAAAAACTACCCCGCAAATCAAGCCCGCGCCGCCGAAATCTGACCCCGGTCATGATGGGCGCTTACCGATCGTCTGGGAGAAGCGAAGGTTAGTTCAGCGTAGTAGCCATATGATCGTACTATCCACAGCAGAGTTTTTTCTATGCCGAGTGTTGTTACAATGTGCTGACACTTCATTGAGCAACACCGGAGAAACAACATGTATTTGAAAGCAGTTCTCGTCCGCTTCTTTAAGTCGTTTAACTTCGATTATTTGCGTAAGAGCCATCCTGAGGCGAAGGCTTTGCCATGGGAACACATAAATGACGCTTGGTTTCCGTTTGTGCGCATCCCGCTTGCGAAAGACATTACGACAATTGTTGGTGCCAATGAATCCGGCAAAAGCCATTCGCTAAGTGCAATAAAAAAGGGATTGTCGGGCAAAGATATTTCTCGTCTAGACTTTTGCCGGTATTCTCAGTTTTTCACAGTTGAAGAAGGAAACATGCGCTGGCCAGATTTCGGACTCCATTTTGCAGACTTGAATCAGGAACAGCAAGAACAACTTCGAGATGTCGTGGAAGTAAGGGAAGGCTGCTCCATGGCTGAGTTTGTTTTGATTCGTCGGGACAGAACCGTCATAGAAATTTGGTTAAAGCAATCAGAAACATTCGTTCATTGTGAAGTGACTGACTCAAAGAAACTGTTTTCAAGCGGACTACTTCCAAGTGTCTTTGAAATTGATTCGGGTGTAGCTCTTCCGAGCAGTGTACCTTTGTCGTGGCTTCGTGGCGAAACGCGTTCGGCATGGCCGCGAACCGCACGTAATTCGCTTGTAGCTGCTGTTGATTCAGTTGTCTCTTTTTTTTCAGACGCAGAGAAAGTCAAGACAAGTGCTGTAGCAATCTCAACGGCTATGTCTAAGTTTGCTGTCGATGATAGCGGCGATGATAGCAATGATCAAAAGCGACGGTCGCTGGAATTGGCTCGCGACTTGTTGTTCAAAGTTGCAAAGATTGACAAAGCTGCAATCGTGGATCTGTCTAAAGCGCTCGCGGATGAGGATGAAGGCCTAGCCAATGGGTTGATGCAGCAAATCAATCAACGTCTCGCAGCAGCCTTGAATTTTCCGAAATGGTGGGTCCAAGATCGTGACTTTAGGCTAACTGTGTCTGCGCGAGATGATGATTTGGTGTTTACTATTAGCGATCGCACCCACACCGAGTATTCGTTCGGAGAACGAAGCAACGGCCTGAAGTACTTTTTAAGCTACTACGTTCAGTATCTTGCTCATGAGCCTCCAAACGATCGTACTGAATTGTTACTGATGGACGAACCAGACGCATACTTGTCCAGTCAGGGACAACAGGACTTATTGAAGATTTTTAACGCATTTGCACATCCGGAGGACTCTAAGCCAAAAGTGCAAGTGGTATATGTTACGCACTCTCCGTTCTTGGTCGACAGAAACCACGGCGAGCGAATCAGGGTGCTTGAAAAGGGTGCGGACGATGAAGGAACTCGAGTCGTCAATGATGCTTCCAAGAATCACTATGAGCCACTTAGATCGTCTTTTGGAGCATTTGTGGGGGAAACAACTTTCATCGGCAATTGTAACTTAATGGTGGAGGGATTGGCCGATCAAGTACTTCTTGCCGGATGCTCGACATATTTGCGTGCCCTCGGCACTCCAAAGATGAATACTTTCGACTTAAATCGCATCACAATTGTGCCGGCGGGTTCTTCTTCTCATATTCCTTACCTCGTTTACCTCGCGCGGGGTCGCGACATTGAGCAACCATCAGTCATTGTGCTGCTCGATAGTGATAAGTCGGGCAAGCAGGCACAAAAAGAACTAAAAAAGGGTGGTCCCAAAAGCAAGCAGCTAATCAAACCGGAAGCGGTATTGATGCTGGGTGACTTGCAAAATGACGTGAAAATTCCCGAGGGAAAATTGCTCATCGAGACAGAGGATCTGATTCCACCTGGGCTAGCGGCCTTTGCAGTTCGGCGTTTTCTTCAAAAGGTGTGTGGTGTAGCAGACGAGTTAACGAAAAAGGTCACTGCCGACGAAATCCTTACGGCATGGCAAGGCGAACTTCAGCAATATGATGCCATAAACGCCGTGGTCTCTCGAGTTGTGAGTCCAGAGATGCACGTCGACAAAATGGGTCTCGCAAGGGAAATCATTGACTTGGTGAAAGAGAACCATGTTGCAAAAGAGCCCATGGTTGTCCCGGATCAGCTTGCCGACTTCGAACACAATGTCGGCCTGCTTATTCGGAAACTTTCAGAAATGCAGCGTCGAGTGGAGCGAGAAACGTCGCAGGAACGAATTTCAAGAAAGATTGACCGCGTAATAAAGTCGTTTCGAAGCGATCATCCGGTGTCGGCGAAGCGAGAGGAGGCAATTCTATTGATCGAAGATATTGAGTCCGCGTTGGATGATAGTCATGAAGCTGACCCCGTTCGATTTGCTCTTCAGCGGCTAAAACGGGACTTTGATTTGACCGAGCCGAAACCTGGTGTGGTCGAGAAATTTCCTGAGTTCTCGACAGCACTCGGACAGGTGAGATATTCAGCTCGAAATGCAGTTCAAGAGGAAGTCATTGACTTGACCAGTGGTCGTGAAACAAACATTCGGTCGACTCCAGCGGGGTTAGTGTCAACTCGTGAAGTCGTTATGCCGCAGGCAAATTCCGCACCGCAACTTGAGCAGTCACCCACTGCCCCAGTTCAGGGATCGGCCTAAAACTGTTGAATTGTTTTCCGATTTTCAGTGCCGTTAGCTGTAAATGCTTTTTGGGCATGAATTCTCGGATTGAGTTTGGTTCTAAAGACTGTCGGGTATAACAGCCTTTCACACGTCGAATTAGCAAACCGATGCAGAGTGGGAACTTGCTATTCTCGATGCGCGCCGCGCCTCGACGCTATCGAACTATTTGGAAGTGTTCGTCTCATCTCTGTCTCTCCTCATTTTATCACGGCAGCAAGGTCTGTAGTCGCGATTGATCGCGACCACTTCGCAGCTTTGCTCGTTGATCGAGCAAAGACTCCACCTTGCCATTGCCGTGATGATTTACCTTCGAGCCATCGGCGATCCGATGGTTGTTTATTACTTGGAGGAATATGGGAAAGAAGAAGGCATCGGTTAATAATGAACTGATCAAGGATTGCTTTGTTCGTGAGGTACGCGTGAATTACATCGCAACAACAACAGAGCGATTCAAGATCAGCGGCCCGGAGGACATTGCTGAGTTTTCTCGATCGGTATTGCTAGATAATAGTCGGGAACATTTCATTGCAATCTATCTAGATGGATCTCATACCGTAGCCGCTTATTCGTTAATTTCAATTGGCTCGGCCAACTGTACGACCGTGCATCCACGCGAAGTCTTCCAAAGGGCAGTTCTTGTTGGTTCCGTTTCGATAGTGGTATCGCACAACCATCCTTCGGATATGGTTACCCCGAGTCAGGAAGATTTGAATATTACGAAACGTTTGCGGCAAAGTGCCGACATTCTTGGCATCAAGTTGTTAGACCATGTGATTGTGACAGACTCTTCTCACCGATCTTTACGCATCGAAAACGCTGAACTCTGGCAAAGCTAGTTCGCCAATAGCGGGCTCCATGAGTGCCAAGCCCAAGGTGCATTTCTGCGCCGAGTGACTGTTGGCGAAAAACCAAGCACAGTTAATCGCGGTCCATCGGAGCGAATACATGCCGTGTCTCAGCTAAGTGTCTACAGCGAAAATGACATTGATTTTCATCCGAAACGTGTGCGCCTTGCAAAGGTTGTCATTTGCTGTCATCGATTGTCTTCCGCGTAATTGCATTTCATCGCTCCCGATCTTGCTTTTACCCAGATGTATCTAGAATTCCGCTGTCAAACTATGGAAGCAGAGACAGGGCGTCTCTGCTGATTCTTACGATACAATTTACAACCGGAAGATCGAATGAAGAACTCGACCATCGAATGGACACATCACACTTTCAACCCATGGATTGGATGTACGCAAGTGAGTCCAGCATGCGACCACTGTTACGCGATGGTCATGATGGACCATCGTTACCATAAGGTGAAATGGGGAGCCGGAGAAGTTCGGATTCGAACAACCAAGGAGTATTGGCGGCAACCCATTCGATGGAACAAATTGGCGGCTCAAGAACGCGTCCGTGAACGGGTGTTTTGTGCCTCTTTAGCGGATGTCTTCGATGGTGAACGACCAGAAGACCTCGGCCCGTGGAGGGATGAATTGTGGGAGTTGATCGAAGCAACAGCTCAACTTGACTGGTTGCTTCTTACAAAGCGGCCAGGGAATGTTCGACGTTCTGTCCCTTGGGGTGACAACTGGCCAGCGAACGTTTGGATCGGTACGTCAGTCGAGAACGCTACCTATGCGAAAAATCGGCTGCCGATTTTGGCCGAAATTCCGGCAGCCGTTCGATTTGTGTCCGCCGAGCCCTTGTTAGATCAATTCGATTTGCACAACTACAACATCGATTGGCTGATTGCCGGTGGAGAAAGCGGAATGCAATGCCGCCCACTGGATGGATCGCACGTTCGGTCGCTGCGAGACCAATGCGTTTCAAGCGGAGTTTCGTTCTTCTTCAAGCAGTGGGGTGGCCGCAATCCAAAGTCAAACGGTAGAGAATTGGATGGAAGACTCTGGAGTGAGATTCCAACGCCACGTTCTCGGTAGAGACTCACTAGCCGCACCGTAGCAACTCCATTTGGATAGTTGACAGTCGGTATCGCACAGCTGCATCGTTGTATAGATTGATTGAAATGAGGATACGGATGGAAGCCGTCGACAAGAATTTTGGATTGCTGATTGCGTTCGGTTTGCCTGGCTTCATGTTACTCGCAGGATTGCCGGACACATTTTCAACATCGATTGCGAGCGTGCTGGCATTTGAGAACGAGCATTCCGTTGGTAGCTTCCTTTACATTATTTCGCTATCGATGGGCTTCGGAATGGGGCTAAGTGCAATTCGATGGTTGCTTATCGACACGATACTGCACGCCACAGGTTTAAGACGTCCATCACTCAATTTCGCACAGCTAGATGCTAAATTGAGTTCCTACGGCCTGCTTGTTGAGCATAACTATCGCTTCTATCAATTCTATTCAAACGTGTTGGTTGCCATCCTCATTATGATGGGTTTAAGGCTACGAACCCACCAACTGCCATCACCCGAAGCTTTGATGTGGATAGGAATACTTGTACTCGTGTTGGCGGCTGCGTCTCGCGATTGCCTGAAGCGATTTTACGATCGATCCCAATTACTCTTGGGTGAACTGCCAATAGGTCCCGGCGCGAATCTCGAACTTCATGAGAAGGAGAAAAAGGGTGACCTCATCTAAGGATTCTTTTTCTCCGATTCGACGCGAGCAAAGAGCTCACTCAGGGATAACTCAAGTGCGGATGCAATTTGTTCGGCAATATTGATGCTCACTTGAACCTTGGCTCGTTCAATCGAACTAGCATAAGTCCGGTGAATTCCAGCAGCAGTGGCAAAAGCTTCCTGGGAAAGATTGAGCTCTTTCCGACGCTTTCTAACCGCATTTGCAAACCTCTTCTCAATCGTTTCCATGCAAAAAAGATCGCAGAATGTTGACCATAATGCGACAGACGATAGAATGACAGTCTATCGCGTACATTTTGCTTCAGATTCTTCGAAAGGAAACCGGAAATGACCAACGGATCACATCCTACAGGTTCGACCAAGCCAACAACCTCGACAACGCAACCAAGCAAACCCGCTGCGGATGCCAAAAAGGATCAGCCCAAACCCAACAAGTAGTTGATTAACTCAAGTAGCATTTTACGTGTCGGTTTTTGCAGTACTCCGAGAATCGACTAGGCTACTAAAGGCAACTGCAATTGCTAACCCAATTTGCTGAGATCAAACTGCGCTGATTACCGCTTGCCAAAGCCATTTTCGTCATGCACCATAAAGGACGTTATGGTTCACTAAACGGGGTATGAACAGACGCGAAAAGGCTCCCTCAAAACAGCTTGTCAGGACTAATGCAGAGTCTATTCCGGCTAGGATTGCTCCATCCCTGGGTTCCGTCGCTCCTGTTCTGATCAAGCGAGCTGGA
>JAYTVM010000191.1:0-1904 GCA_043743995.1 Pirellula sp.
GTTTGCAGCCGAGGATCCGGTGAAAATCACTTTCGAAGACCATATCAAGCCGATTTTCCGTGAACACTGTACGTCGTGTCACAACGCGAACGACAAGAAGAGTGGTTTGGCGTTGGATAGCTACCAAGCCGTGTTGACCGGTGGTGGCGGTGGAGAAGTCGTAGCAGCAGGCGATCTCGACTCGTCCCGATTGTTTGCCCTCACGGCGCATAAGGAGCAACCCTTCATGCCTCCCAAGCAGGACATGATTCCACAAGTGAAAGTGGATTTGCTCAAGGTTTGGATCGAGCAAGGCATGCCCGAAAACAGCGGCTCGGCGATTCAAAAACCCAAAGCCAATGCGGCGGCTCTTGGAATGGTCTCCGCGGCCCGACCGGAAGGTGCCCCGCCGATGCCGATCTCCATGATCAAACAGACTCCGTTTTTTACGCCTCGGGCTGCCACGATTTCAGCTCTCGCCGCTAGTCCCTGGTCGCCATTGGTGGCGGTCGGAGGGCAAATGCAAGTAGCGCTATTCCATAGCGAAACCGGCCACTTGCAAGGAATCATTCCGTTTCCTGAAGGGGAGCCACAGTCGATCACGTTTTCCCGCGATGGGCGCTTAGTTCTCATCGCTGGCGGACGGCACAGCGCATCGGGTTGTGCTGCCCTTCACGAGATAGCGACCGGAAACCGAATTGCTCGTGTGGGTGACGAGCTCGATATCGTTTTTGCGGCCGATATCAGCGACGACAATCAATTGATTGCGATGGCGGGTCCTCAAAAAATGGTTCGCGTCTTCGAGACCTTAACGGGCAACTTGAAATACGAGCAGAAAAAGCACACCGATTGGATCTATTGTGTTCGGTTCAGCCCTGACGGATTGCTTTTGGCAACGGCCGATCGGGCAAGTGGATTGGTGGTTTGGGAAACACAGACCGGGCGACTTTTTCAAGAACTGTCTGGTCACAAGGGAGAAATCCGATCGATTGCATGGCGCCCGGATTCGCAAGCGCTCGTCAGTGGCTCGTTCGATGGCACGTTGAAGATGTGGGACATGAACGAAGGGAAATTGATCAAGTCCTGGGAAGCGCATGGCGGCGGCGTTGCCGCGGTCGCCATCTGCAACGATGGAACGATTGCTTCAACCGGTCGCGACAACAAAGTCAAAGTATGGGACGGAGCCGGGAATGCGGCTGGCGAGATGCCTGCGCTTGTCGAAGCGGGGCATGAAATTGCGATCACCGTTGATAGCAAACAAGTCGTCGCAGGTGACTGGGCTGGCAACGTCCGCATGTGGCAACGAGCCAATCCCAAGGACGAGAGGTCTCTTGCCGCAAACCCGACGCCGCTGGAACAGTTGCTTGCAGCGGCGCAGCAGCAACTCAGCCAATTCCAGGCTGCAGCCCAGCTAGTTCAAACAGAATTTGTAGCGAATCAAACGCAACAAGTTGCAGCTCAAAAACTGTTGACAGATCTGCAATCGCAAATCGCTACTTCGACAACGGAATTGCAAGCGATCACGGCCCAAGCGGTTCAATTCAAAGCCCAATCCGATACGATCGTGACGCAAATAGCAGCGAAGGCGTCTGAGTTCGCAACCGTACAGGCATCCAAAAACGAGAGGGACAGTCAGCTCAATTCAGCCGTCGCAGCCAAAAAATTTGCAGACGACGCCATCGCCGTTTTGCAAACCCAGCGATCCGCACAGGGCGCAGATATACCTGGCATTGACACACAAATAGCCGCTCAAACGGTTCAGTCGCAAGCCCAAGCGGCAGCCGTAGCGAAATACCAAACCGAGTTGCAAGCTATCAATTCCGACTTCGCCGCCCGCGAAAAACAGAATGCGGAGTTGAAGGCAGCGTTCGATGCCAAAAACGCGGAATATGTCTTAGCGTCGACCAAAGTTCAAGAAGTCACAG
>JAYTVM010000192.1:0-23410 GCA_043743995.1 Pirellula sp.
CAGTTTTTGTGCTCGACATTGGGGGAATCATCCTTCCTGAATGTTCGTTGCAATGTTGACGACGGGTCGCCAAACTCGCACGCTCGGTCTATCCTGTGAAAGTAACCACGTCTGCCGTCTTTACCGAACTTGCCGTGGTTGAAGCGGAGGATATCGAAGTGGCGCAAGCGGGGTCAAGATGGATTTCAAGACAAGTAGTTCACAAGGACCAAGTAATCTGCGCAGTTAGGGGTTCAGGCAAGGAATACGTATAGCCGGGCAATCTGGGAGCAGGTAGCCGGGCAATCTGGGAGCAGGTACTAAATTCACCTAAAGAGCAAGGAAATTGATATGTCGGAATTGGGTTTGTGCCGTTGGGGCATTTTGTCGACTGCTGCTATTGCCAGAAAAAATTGGCGTGCAATCGCAGAAACCACGACTGGAACTTTGGTTGCAGTGGCAAGTCGACGGGTCGAAGCGGCTAGAGCTTTTGTACGAGAATGCCAATCGCACACTGCGCAGCGCCAATTGCCCGATTGCATAGAGGGTTATGAAGCACTGCTAGACCGCAAAGACATTGATGCTGTCTACATTCCGCTTCCGACCGGATTGCGCAAGGAGTGGATTATCGCAGCTGCAGAACGAGGCAAGCATGTACTCGCCGAAAAACCCGCTGCCTTGTCCGCATTGGATTTGGAGGAGATCCTGACTGTTTGCAAACGTAACAGCGTGCAGTTCATGGATGGGGTTATGTTCATGCATAGCGCTAGACTTCCTTTGCTGCGGCAAAGACTCGACGATGGAGTATCGATCGGAGCCATGCGGCGGATTGCTTGTCACTTCTCATTTCTTGGAGACGATCGTTTTTCGCAGAAGAACATACGGGTTGACAGCCAATTGGAACCCTTCGGATGTTTGGGGGATTTGGGTTGGTACTGCATTCGCTTTCTCCTATGGGCCAACCAGTGGCAAGTTCCAACGCAAATGACGGGCAAATGCCTTACAGGAATGCGAGGAGAAAAGAGCCGAACCGAGGTTCCCGCCGAGTTCTCGGCTGAGTTGCAATTTCCAGGGGGTTCAACAGGCAGTTTTTACTGTTCGTTTATCACTGGAAACCAGCAGTGGGCGCACGTTAGTGGAACCAAGGGGAATGCGTTTATGCCTGACTTTGTTTTGCCACATTTTGGGTGTGAAGTCTCATTCGATATCGAGAAACCAACGTTCGTTGTTAATGGTTGCGACTTTCACATGCAAGAACATACGCGTAGCAACATCGTTGAGGAATACGCCAGCGGTCATGCACCGGCACAGGAAATCAACATGTTCGAGACGTTCAACAAGATTGTGCTCGAACGAAAACCGGATCCGTTTTGGGGGGATATAAGTTTGGCAACCCAACGTGTGTTAGATCAGTTATTCGAAGCGGTTTAGTGTTCAGTGTTCAGTGTTCAGTGGGAGTAGCTATGGCTTATCAGTCTTTTGAGGAATTGGTTGTTTGGAAGCGAGCTTGCTTGTTGGCAGTTGGTATCTATGAGCTGTTGAAAGACAGCCGCGATTTTGCGTTGAGAGACCAAATGCAGCGTGCGTCGGTTTCAATAGCTTCGAACATTGCTGAGGGGAGCGAGCGGGGCGGAAAAGATTTCTCACGGTTCTTGCGAATTGCACAAGGCTCGTCTGCCGAACTGCGTACGCAAGTCTATATCGCTGCAAAGATCGGATTAGTCCCCGCTTCGAAATGTACAGAAATCGTCGACGAACTAAAGCAGTTATCCAAGATGCTCACAGCTCTAAGAAAATCCATCCGCACAATAACGGCGACCGAAAACTGAAAACTGAAAACTGAAAACTGAACACTGAACACTGAACACTACTTGCGTTTTGTGACACTGAACTGTGTCAATCGCATGGGAAGCCGGATCAAACCATGCACCATTCTGAAAAACGAGAATGCAACGTTTCGCATAAATTGACCGAGAAATGAAGATGGCAAGGCCATCGTTTCATGTATGTCGTCAACGCCATGCGGCCAATCCTTGACCCGCTCAATCAACTGCTCTCGCCATTTATTGGAATGGGGAACGGTCGAAACTTTTCGCAGCCATTCTGGAGGGATTCCTTTCTTGCCCAAGGAGATCGCCGATAGCGATCCTGCAACGACGACTGCGCTGCTACACGCACCTCCGAGCAAGATGGTTCGTTCCACACAATTGCGAAAGCGTTTTGGGTGCCGCAACCAAGCGTATATGCCCACTAGGGAGGAGGCAAAGACCTCGGGTGGAATTCCATTTCCCCATCCCTGTAGTCTGGCATAAGCAGCCAGGGTATGGTCGTGCGACAGCGATTCGCCAAGCTTCAAAAGCATTGATCGGAGTTCGGGTTCGTCCGTTACTGCGACCAATCGGCTGAGGATCTCAGAGGGTTCGATGTTTTGTTGATCCACCATTTGGGCAAGTTGAGCTGCATATCCAACAAGCATGCTAGCATGTAGGACGCGTGAGTCTGCATGGGAGACCTGGACACAAAGCTGGAACCAATTCGTGGCTGATTCTACGCATCCTTGTAACATGATGCTCAGCACCAGTGATCGAACGAGCGGATCATCCGCTAGACCAAAGGTCATCGCATCATCGATTCGTCGTTTCCGGATTTGGCTTACTAGTCGCGTCCAGTGGATGTACGCGTGCCGAAAAGGAAAGGCTCGTTGGTACCAAGCGATTCGATTTTTGAGATTTGCAGCAAAGATCCTGGGGGCTGTTTTGGACTGAAGCATAGCCTGAAACGTCATCAGCAAAGCGTGAGTACGGTGACTCGTAACACCCACCTCTGGCTGGAATTGAAACTGAAGTGGGTTTCTACCAAAGAGCTTTAGTCCGACTCTTGGGTGAATGCCGTTGCGAGAAAGTGACAATGCTTCTGCGACTGCACATCCCATCAACAACCCTTCGGTCGCCTTTTCTCGGCGATGTGTCGGGACGACAATATTCCACGGGACGGGCGACCAATTGGCGAGTTGTTGACCACCGACGGTGCTTTTGTGCATTAGCCGCAAGCCGCGTTCGGAATCGACATCCTGTTCCGGTTCGGAATCGTCTGAAGTATTTCGGTGACGTCGAGGGCGCAACATTTTTTCCTAGTTGGAATAAAAAGGGGCCTGGATGGGAGTTCGCAAACGATGCTAAACCATTATTTAGGATACTCGCTACCCTAACCCAAGGCATGAATTTCGTGATCCCCTCCTTCAAACATCTCTTCTCCAGATGGTAATTTGGATACAATCGATTTAATCGAACCCGTATCGGATTTGTTTGTGGTTTAAGAGTTAAAGCTTCCAACAGGAGATTTCCAAAGGGTGCTTGGTCCTGCGGGTGATTCGATGTCGACATCCGGTAGGTAGTTGTATAAACATTCTCCAAAGGTGTGGTAGCCACGCTTGCCCAAGCGTGGGTCAGGTCGACTTGCCTGGCTTCCCACAGTCTGGCGACTGGCGACTGTGACTACTACCGGTTCGGCGAATGTTTACGTAGTTGTTTATCAATGGGTCCCTTCTGAGAAGAATATTGGAGAAACCATCGTCAATCGCATTCTATTCGCATTCCTAGTCGCCTGTACGTGTCTGTTGGGCTCGAGCGGAATCGCATTTGGACAAAAGGGAAACAATTCCAAACAAGACGAGCGTCGAGAGAACGAGCGAGTGGCCAACGCGGAACGTGCGTTGGCGGATGCAAAAAAGGATCTTTCGGCGATTCAGAAAGATCTTCGTTCTGAGGCAGTCAGTTTGGAGAAGTCCGCTTTGGCATTGCGACAGCTCAAAAAGAAAGCCCGCGAAGTTCGAGAGGAAGTCGAAGATCGTCTAGGCGCAAAAGTCGGGATACCAGATGCTTTGTCGAAAGTTCGACAAGCAGGGACCGCATTAGAGGAAATATCCGCCAAGTTGCGAGAACAACTTCATGTGTCGCCGAATTGGATTCAAGCCAAGGAGGCAGCGGATCGCGCGAAGGTAGCCAAAGCGGCATTGTTGGACGACCTAGAACAGGTCGGCAACGACAATGACGATAAATTAAGGCCACTTCAGAATCTAATCAGCAAGCCGATGGAACTTGAGAACGAATTCATCGCAAAGGACTCCACCGGCAGCGAAGCCATGAAACGCTTATCGGAACAGCAAGCGGAATTGGACAAGAAGAGAAAACTGCTACCCATCGGAGAGGTCGAGAAAGATCGAAAGGTCGTTCAGGCCTTGAGCGACATTGCCAAGAAGGAAAAGGAAATAGACGAAATAGAGGGGAAACTGAAAAAAATGAAGGCTGAAGCGGGCAAAATTCAAAAGCGGTTTGCCGATGCTCAGATGAATTTGCAGAAAGCCAAGGCCGCGGATGCGGCTGATCCCAATCGCCCTGGAAAGAAGAAAGGGAGGTAAGCAACAGCGGAATGGGCTTTGTAAAACAGCATCCCCCTTGTGTGCAGTTGATTGCTGCGTTCAGTAGGCATGAAACCGGGCTGGAATGGCTTTGGGAGAGGGTCGCAGCGCAGTTGTCACCTATCGCCCTACTTAGTCCCGTTTTTCCGTTTACGGAATCGTTGTATTACCGATCCACGATGGGGGATACGTTAAAGAAACAGTTTGCGATCCTAGCGGGTTGGTATGATCCAGCCGACTTAGCCAAGCACAAATTAATGATGCATGAATGGGAAAGCGATCTCGCAAAGAGTTTCGCGTCCGATGTGGAGCGTCCACTGAATATTGACCCAGGTTACATGTCGATGACCAAGTTGGTTTTGGCGTCAACCAAAAATCGAGAACATCGCATTTATCTAAGGGACGGAATCTATGCGGAAGTAACCCTTGCATTTCGCGATCAACATTGGCAGCCATTGCCATGGACTTATCCCGACTATCAAAGGGATGACTTTCGAGTATTCTTTCACGAAGGTCGAAAGCATTTGGCCAAAAATGTGGCGTCGATTTTGCGAAATCTCGCCGGACAAGCTCATCTGGATTCCGAACCCGAATGAAATCCCCTATGGTACAAGGTTGCAAAAGGGGAACCTATGGAAAGTAACCCAACCGATTCTTTTTGGTTGCAGATTGCAGGGATGTTGCTGGTGACGGTAGTCCCAGCTTTCGTTATTTCCGTTTTGGCTGTCGGATGGGTGAAGCGACATGCGCAGGCCTTTGGCTTGCTTGACAAGCCGAACGCTCGAAAGGTCCATACGGTTCCCATCCCGCTTGGAGGTGGACTTGGGATTTGGGCGGGAGTATGCGGGACGTTTGTAATCGGAACGATTGGATTGTTGGCGATTCATTTCAATGAAACGGTTGCGAAGGGGTTGCTTCCCGCTGGACTGCTAGAGTACGTTCCAGGCATGGTGTCGAAGGCCGTGGAAATCTGGGTATTGCTCGGGGGTGGCACTATTTTGGCCGTTTTAGGCCTCCTCGATGACCGTTTCTCGTTGCCCTGGCAATCGAGGTTGACCGTTGAGTTCCTTGTTGCTGGAGCGGTAGTCTATTGGCAACACTTACAACTGACCGCGTTCATTGGGATACCATGGCTGACTTCCCTCTTGAGCGTTATCTGGATTGTCATGCTGATCAATTCATTCAACATGTTAGACAACATGGATGCATTGAGCGGAGGGGTCGCAGCCATCATATGTGCTATGTTGGCGTTGATGTTGGTGGTTACGCCCGAGTCTACGCGGGGGCAGCCGCAGTTGTTTGTAGCGGCCATGCTTTTGGTGATGGTCGGTGCCTTGCTAGGATTTCTTAAGCACAATTGGCCTCCTGCCTCTATTTTCATGGGGGACGCGGGTAGTTATTTTGTAGGTTACTGGATTGCGATTGCCTCGCTCTTGTCGACGTACACCGGAGCCAAAGGGACGACGCCACATGCGGTGCTTGCACCGTTGTGCGTACTTGCGATTCCACTGTACGATATGGTGAGTGTCATTTGGATCCGTATTCGCGAGGGACGAAGTCCATTTCAAGCGGACAAGCGGCATTTTTCACATCGACTGGTTGACTTAGGCATGACCAAGAAGCAGTCGGTGATTACTATTTACTTGGCGACGGTCACCTGTTCGCTTGGTGCATTGCTATTACCAAGAACTGACCTTTGGGGAGCGATCCTCGTTTTATCCATCGTGTTATGTATGCTCGCACTTGTTGGTGTCTTAGAAAGTCTCACCGGTTCGAACCAATCGAATGAGTCGTAGCTGAAAGCTAATGCGTAAAGAGTTGAGTCCGATGGGTGAAAAAAAAGAGACGTGGGCGTACCGATTGCCTGCACAGCTAGCCTGTTTTTTGTTAGCCATGTGTCTGGTTCTCTCTCAGTTCAATCCTTGCGACGCGACCAGTGTTTCACTCGGTCGTTCCCTACCATTCATTATCCTGGCGATGTGCGTTGGGTTCTTCGTTGCTATTGACACTGTGCTCAGGCCGTATCAACCAGAGTCAGGCGAATTGTTTCGTTGGTTGACTGTTTCCTTTGCTGCTTTTGGAGTCTGGCTTTGGGTATGCACCACATGGGTACCTGGCCGAGGAAACGCCCGATTTGCTTACAACGGATGTTGGCAATGGGTAGCCGAAGGGGTTTTAACACTGGCTGTTTCAAAGCTTTGTATGCGGTCTCGAATTGCTGAATCGGTTTGTGGGTTGATGTTAAGTTGCGCCGCGGGAACAGTTGCCTACGCGATCTATCAGTATTGCATTAGTATGCCTGCGTTTCGCGCGCGATTCGCTTCGGATCCCGATCCGATGTTCTCGGAAATGGGGATCCTTGCCGGCTCATCGGAAGCGATGCAGTTCGCGAGTCGCCTAGAGAGCTTGGAACCGACAGGTCCCTTTGCGCTCACGAATTCTTTGGCGGGCTTGATGGCTGCGTGGTTGGTATTCGTAGTTGTGATGTGCGGCGGTCAGGCTGCTGCGTCTATGGCACGTACTAAAGTACACCAAGGTTCCAAGGCGAGAAGGATTTATTGGACGTCGTTGATTCTAGGGGCAAGCTTGAGCATCGGCTTCTTTGTCACCTTGCTGTTTACCAAGAGCCGCTCGGCCTGGTTGGCCACGATCCTCGGTTTGATCGCCGCGTGTGTTTTTCATCCGATCCTTAAACGGAGCGGTTGGGCTCTTGCCAAACGATTTCGTTTTCCACTGGCCGGGGCTACAGCGTTATGCACTGTGGTGCTGTGTGGTTTCTTGATTCGAGACCCGATGATTGTTGCCGAAGCTGGGAAGTCCCTCTCGTACCGGTTTGACTATTGGCGCGGGGCGATTGCAATGATGAAATTAGAGCCTTGGACCGGATACGGGGTCGCCAACTTTCAACAGAATTACAATCGAGTCAAGGTGATGACAGCCTCCGAATCACCTGCGGATCCTCACAATTTTATCTTGGACACCGGGACGACCGGAGGCTTGCCGCTTCTGGCCGTTTTAGTTGCAATCCTGCTATTACTTTTTCTGAAAATGCTTCGCTTGAGTCGACAACGCACGGGCGAGGCAAGTCCATTTGCATCGAACGAAGGTGCCATGCAAGACGGCCGGTTGGCGATGATGAGTGGTGGGATATTGGGATTTATCGGGATTCTTTTATTCGGATTCTTTTTCAGCGATGACGATTCGTTCACTACATCCATTCTGTTTGTCGTTGTTTCCGTTGCGGTGTTTGCGATCGTACAACGTCTTCGATGGATCGTTTGCAATGAAACGACGGCCTCGGTCTGTCTGATCTCGGCATGCGTTGTTTTGGTGCACTTGCTTGCGTCAGGCGGCTGGATGCAGCCCGGTTTGATGAACAGTGTTTGTGTCTTGGTCGGAATCGCTTTTGGAATAGCAACGGTCCAGGGGGGAAGTGCCAATCGAGGCGTGAAGGAACGTTTTTGGCTTTATCCCGTTTTGGGCCTTTTGGTTGTCATTCTGATACTGGCAGACTTTGCAAGGACGATGTGTTTGCCTGTTTTGGGTTCCCCTGCGGTTGTGAGTGCTGTTTCGGACAACTCTGCGGCAGGCCAGGAGCCGAGACAATGGCTCGAACTCGCAAAGGTGGACCCATTCGATCCAGAATTGCCGCGAATAGCTGCGAATCGATGCGTGGAGACGCTTCGCCGAAACGATCTGTCCGAGGCATTTCGCGAAAAGCTCGTTCAAGTATTTGAAGCCAGTTGCGAGGAGTACATCAGGCGGGACCCAAACCAGTGGATGCCCTTCACGGAATGCGGCAGATGGGTTGCGATATTGGCGGACGCTGAGCCCGTCGGAAGTCAGGGGAAAGCCTCCAACTTTGAAAAAAGGAAACTCGCGTATCGATATTTTCTGAAAGCCGCCGAGCTCTACCCGAATTCCGCCCAAACACAATTGCAAGCCGCGGTCGGGGCGGCGTGGTGTGGTGAAGCCCACGAAGCAAGGCTGCACTTGAACCAAGCTGAGGATATCGACAGGAAAACAACGCACCGGGACCGGAAACTATCGGCGGTCGTCGTTTTTTTCCCTGCTCATTGGGAGTCTATTGCCGGTCCGCTCGAGGGAAATGCGAGATTAGTTCGACAGCCGGATTATGCCAAAGGCGAACCCATCGTGCGATGGCTGCGTACAAACGTTCCATAGCTTGGATAGGCATCGTTTATCGCCAGCAGTTTATCGCCAGCAGCTTTTGGCTGGCAGTTTGTGGCTGGCACAACCCTGTCTCCTTGCTACCATAAAGTCTTGATCCCCCCCTATTGCCGCCGGTTTCCGGTTTGTTTGAGTCCAAAAATGCGAACCTTAGCCTTGATTGTCGCGTGTATCGGAATTGGTTACGGAATCGCAGTTTCTCAATTTCAGAAACGTACGGCCAACATAAAAAACATCATGGGCTCGGCAGAGGACATGGATGAGGCCATTCAAAAAGCCAAAACTTCTAACGAAAAACCTGGCAAAATTGAGGTGATTGGTGGACCGGAGCTTGATTTCGGAACGATGCGATTGGGAACCAAGCGATCACACAGTTTCGTCTTCAAGAATATTGGTGAAACGCCGGTCGAAGTGGTTTATAAATCGGCAACTTGCAAGTGCACGGTGGGCAAACTCGACGCGACGACGCTTAAGGCCGGGGAGCAAACCCAGGTTGAATTGGAATGGCTGGCCGAAGGTAGCATGACGGATTTCGCCCAAACCGCAACCATATCCACGAGTGCTATCGATCAAGAAGAAATCAAGTTAACCATCAAGGGGAAGATTGGCCAAGCACACGTGTTCGATCCGCCGATCGCCGATTTTCGGGACTTCTTAGCAGCAAGCGAAAACGAGCAAAAGGGGAGACTTTACAGTTTTGAAGAGACGCCACTCGAGATTGCGAAAGCAAGATGGTCGGATTCGCAGCAGGACTTAAAGGTTTTTTGCGAAATAGAGAGTCCAAAGAAACTGGAGATAGGCGAAATTCCCGCGTATTCTGATGCTCGTTATTACGTGGACTTCACGATCCACTTGAAGCGGGGTCTGCCGGCTGGAGCGCTTTCTGGCAACATGGTTTTTTATAAGAAGTCCGAGAACGATGAAAGCAAGGAAGGTCAAATCAATTTCCCGATTCAAGGCAGATGTGTTTCGCCGATACGGGTAGTTGCAGGACCCGATTACAATGAAGAACGGAATACTTTTTCCCTCGGTTCAGCGAAATCCTCAGAAGGTTTGAAAAAGAGTTTCGTTTTGGCGGTCAAAACCGATGAACCCGATGCCATCCAGATCAAGCTTGCTAAAGTCACACCAGATTCGGCTCAAGAAGCGCTCCAAGTAACGATCAGCGAACTGAAGGGATTGTCGACAAAACAGAAAATGTTTTCCGTTACGGTTGAGATACCCCCTGGAACACCGCCGATTGAGTTCGCGGGTACCTTCGGCAAGGATTTTGCCAAGATTGTTCTGGAAAGCAATATGGAAAGCGCGCCTCAGTTTCCGATGTACATCAAGTTCCGCATTTTGGAATAGTCAATCCAGCCCGCTTGCATTGCAGGAGCATCGGACAGTGGCAGATCATCGAAGTGAATCAAATGGCCGGAGATCTTTCAAAGCTTTGCTAGTATTAAGTATCGGCTTCACTGTTTCCGTCGTGCTGCCAAATCTGCGCGGTGAGCCACCGACAGGAACGCGTCCAAAAGAGGACTTGAAGGAATCCAAGGTTCAAATCCGATTTTCATCAAATAGTCTCGGCGGGAATGAAACGCCTCAGACAATTTGGGATAAAAAACCTACGCTCAATGAGGGCAAACTGACGTCGGATGTGGCAAGAGCCAACCCCCTGCATAACTCGCAGAAACTGGATGGTATCGCTCCCATCAGCGTCGCCACCAACGAAGAAAAGAATCAAAAGATCGCAGTCGATTGGAAGGATCCGCTTTTCGTCTTTTTCGTTACGGGTAATCAAACTGGTTACATAGAGCCCTGTGGTTGCACCGGACTGGAAAACCAAAAAGGGGGACTGAGTCGACGTGACACTTTCTTGAATTCCGTTCGTCAACGTGGTTGGAATGTCATTCCAATCGATACTGGCGGCCAAGTTTTTCACGTTTCCGATGGACTGCCGGATCCACGCCGCGGTCGCCAAGCGGACATCAAGTTTGGTTGGACTGCCACCGCCTTTCAATTGCTGGAGTACCAAGCTGTTGGGTATGGCGAAGATGATTTGCTGCTTGACACCAATTCACTGATTTATTCGCTGATAGACAAGCCAGGACTATTTGTCTCCGCCAATGTCAGCATCGCACCCGATTATGACGTCAAGTACAAGACAATTGTCGTCAACAAAAAGAAGATAGGAATTACGACCGTACTTGGCGACGAGAACGCCAAAAAAGTACGGGATAACGATTCCGTTTCGATGTCAAAAGCCATTCCAGCGCTCAAGGAGGTTTCCGCCAAACTGCGGTCCGAAGCGTGCGACTACACGGTGTTGATATCGCATGCATCCTTGGAAGAATCGCGATTGATCGCAAAGGCGGTACCGGATTTCTCGCTGATTGTCACTTCGGGCGGCTTCGGTGAACCCGCATTTCAACCAGAACGGATTCCAGGCACTGCCAGCGTCATGGTGCAAGTCGGAACGAAAGGCATGTACACCGGTTTGTTCGGCGTATTTGATAATGCTAAAGAGCCATTTCGTTACCAGCGGGTTGCCTTGAGTTCACAGTTTGAAGACTCACCTCGCTTAACGGAGTTGTTTGGCAAGTATCAAGATGAACTCAAAACCGTTTCATTGGATGGACTTGGAAAGCGGCCAATGACACACCCATCTACCAGAGAATTTGTTGGCTCCGAGAAATGCGGCGAATGCCATACGAAGGCCTTTGACACATGGAAAGACACAGATCACGCACATGCGACGGACACGATTGTCCAACCTCCGTTGCGTTCCATGGCAAGGCATTTCGATCCAGAATGTTTGGCCTGTCACGTTACAGGCTGGAATCCACTGAGTTTCGCTCCATATCGGTCAGGCTTTGAATCGCTGGAAACGACGCCACATATGGTTGCCAACGGATGCGAGAACTGCCATGGGCCTGGTTCAAAACACGTAGCCGCAGAAATGGGTGACTTTCAAGCGGATAATGACATGGTCAAAAAACTCCGTGACGAAATGAAACTTCCATTGGATCGCGCTAGCGACAAGTGCGCATCATGTCATGACTTTGACAACAGTCCAAACTTCCATAAGCCCAATGCTTTCGAGGAATACTGGGACAAAGTAAAGCATTACGGCAAGGATTAGATGCCCCCGAGTTTTCCCCGAGTTTTCCTCGGGGAATATTTACCATGCGTTTAGAAATAGAGGGTTATAACCTGGGCTTTCAGGTTGGTCGGGGGCTTGTCCCCCACCAACCTTGTTTTGGCGTCCTAACGTCCGGTACGCGCGAATCCACCCGTTCCACTCGACTTTGCCCGCCTCCGGCGGACAAAGTCGAGGGGAACGGGAGTTGGGACGCCCAATTGTAGTACGCCAAAACGCATCCGTCGGGGGCGAGCACCGATCGGATGGGCTAACGACATTGTCTAAACTCTAATATTTTCGGAACAAAAAAGGCCCGATATAAATCGCAAAGAAATATCGAACCCTAATTCCTAGCCGTCACAATGCACTAACTAGTGCAGGTTCGGATTCGAGTGTGGGTGCAATCGCGTGGATGAATTTAGCCGATAGCCCTATTTCGGGAAGCAGTTGTTTGCAAGTGATTCGAGAGGACTCGTAGATCACGGGAAGCCCACTTCCAGGGTGCGTACCGCCGCCGACCAAATACACTCCGTCTAACTCTTCAAACTTATTGTGAGGTCGCAGGTGGAGCATCTGGCCGAGATTGTGCGCAAGATTAAAAGTCGCACCGCGGTACACAGAGAAATCTTCTCGCCAATTGGCTGGCGTCACAATTTGTTCGTATTCGATTCTGCTTCGAAGGTCGCTCATGCCCAACTCCGCCAACTTCTTGAAAGTGAGTTCGCGGAAGGCTTGCGTTTGGGCTTCGTCCCAAGGGGTGTTCGGGTTTAGATGCGGAACGGGAACAAGGATGTAAATGGTGCTCTTACCCTCGGGAGCCAATGACGAATCCGTGACGCTTGGGTTTTGAATGTAGATCGACGGATCGTCTGGCAGAACCAACTCCTTCTCGATTTGCCTCAGGTTGCGATCATAGTCTTTGGAAATATGAATCGTGTGGTGCTTTAGGTTTTCATATCGTCCGTTGATACCCAAATACATCATGAACGTGGAACACGAAAATCGCTTCTTCGCGATCTTGCGATTGGACCAGCGTTTCCTAAGTTTATCGGGGACTAGTTTTTGCATGGAGTGTGCGAAGTCGGCGTTGATCACGAACGCATCCGCTTCGTAGCGCGCTCTGTCGGTGACCACCGCCGTAACACGCTTGCCTTGAAACTCGAAACTTTCGACCGGCTCGTCCGTTCGGATTTCGCATCCCATTTCCGTGGCAATTTCAGCCATTTTTTCGCTCACTTGTCCGCATCCTCCGATGGGATGAAAGACCCCGTATTCGTATTCCAGGAAGGAAAGGATTGAGAAGAGGCTTGGACATTTGAAGGGGGACATTCCCAGATACTTTGCCTGGAAGGAAAAAGCGATGACCAGCCTGGGATCTTTGAAATAGGTTTGCAATTCCCTGCCTAGTGTTTTCCAAGGCTTTACCAGAGACGCTGCCGCAAGGACCGAAGGTCGCAACAAATCGAGCATGCTGTTGAAGGGAGATTCCAGGATAGGCCGAAATCTTTCCAATTTCACACGGTTATGATCGAGATACCGTTTTAAAGCACCGACGTCACGAGGGGACAGTTCCTCAATCTGACGGTCCATTTCAATGAGATCGTTGGTGCAATCCAAATGACCACCAGCACCAAATGAAACGCGATATTGTGGATCCAGTCGCTTCATCGGGATCTCAACATCAATGTCTCGACCAACAGACTGAAATATCTCTCTTAGAATGCGGGGATAGAGGTAAAACGTGGGCCCGGTGTCGAATCGAAAGCCGTCAGCATAAATGCTTGCGCATCGTCCGCCTACTTGCGAACGAGACTCCAAAACGGTGACCTTCGCTCCGCCATGAGCCAATTGAAGCGCCGAGGCCAATCCACCTGGTCCTGCACCAATTACCAAGACTCGCCGTTTCGTCATGTATTTGAACAATCCTAATGACTGGTTTCCTGACATTCAGAGTCAGGTGAAAAATGAAACGGATCCTCGTTACCCGTTTGCATGTTATAGCAGATGGACAAGTCTTGGAAGAACGGCGGAATTGTCAAAAGTCAACCAAAACACATCTTGTTGGAATCCGCATTCGCGATTCAGATTGAATGGTCGCCTGACACAAGCATTTCGCATTTCAGCGAGCGACAGGAATTGGAAGAACAACATGAAACTAAGTTTCGGACCTTTGGCGGTCACCGCACTATTTTGTTTTTATGCACTGAACACCCAGGCAGAGGAATTCCGTATTGGAGCGTGGAACATCGAATGGCTTGGCTTTCCCAGCATGCGAGGTAAGCCAGGCAAGGACATCGAGCAGTCGCCAGCGGATCTCGCGACCTACATCGCTGAAGCCAAATTGGATGTACTCGCGTTGGAAGAAATCGGCGTCGAAAAGAATGAGGCTCCTTTTACCTGCAAACCATTACAACGAACCTTCGACGAACTAAAAAATGTCCACGGTCAGTCATGGCAATATCTTTTGTTTCCGAAGACAAATTATCCAACGGATACCGAGGACTTCATTACCCGCGGTCAGCATCTTGGCATCGCGTGGCGAAGTGACAGAGCCAAGCTGATCGGCGAGCCGTACTCGATACCTGTCGGCGCAAATCAGACCTTTGGGGATAAATTTTGGGAACGCCGTGCGAATGCGGTCAAGTTTTCATTTGGTGAAGGAAAGACCGATGTCGTTTTCGTCCCAGTCCATCTCAAATCCAACCGAAACGACGCTAGCGCTTCGGATCCTTTGTTCACGCAAAAACAACGCCAGGCGGAAGTCAAAGTCTTCGTCGCTCAATTGAAAGCGCTCAAGGAGAAATTTAAGGACGAAGATATTGTCTTCCTTGGCGATACGAATATCCTTGCCCCTGACGACGAGACGCCCAAGATTCTGGTGGACGCTGGCTTTGTGGATTTGAATGCGAAGGAATTGGGGACAACGGCGGCTTGGGGCTCAGGCTATTCTAGCGCTCCGTTCGATCGTATCTTTGTCCCCAAAAACCAACCCGAGTTTAAAGGCTCCGTTCAAAAAATACATTCGACCAAAAATGGAACCGATGACGAGATTAAGGATTTCAAGAAACGTCACTCCGATCACTATCTCGTCTCTTGCGTGATCGAAGTGGGCAACGACGACGATTGATTTATCGGGTACGCAGCTGAACCGACTTGTCGGATTCGCCATCGCGAATAATCATTTTGATCATGCCTGATTTACCTGCAACCTCCATCGATTCGGCCAATTCAACGGGTGTTCCAATTTTTTTGCCGTTGATCGATAGGATGACAACGCCCGGCGGGATAATTGCAGCAAGTGGGCTGTTTCGGTTGACTTTTTTGACCTCGACCCCTTCTCCTTGCTTGAGGCCCAGCTCGTCACGTGTCTCGTCAGACACGATCCCGACCGTCACACCGAAAACATCGATTGTTTCCATGCTAGCTGCGGCGAGAGCCTCTTCGTCCAATTCATCCACGGTGATGGTGACTTCCGAACGTTTGCCACTGCGCAAATAATCTACTTTCACCTTCGTCCCAGGTTTCGTCTCGCCTATAGCTCGCCGCATGCCGGAATCGGACGTGATAGCCAAACCGTTAATTGCTGTAATAATATCTCCTTCTTTGAGTCCCGCCTTGGCAGCCGGTAAGCCCTTGGTAACCGAAGCGACTAATGCGCCTCGCGTGCCTGCTGGCAAGGAAAGTTTTTCGGCCATTTCCGAGCTTAATGTTTCGGGCTTAATTCCGATGACGCCACGCGTGACCCTGCCTTTGTTAATCAAATCATCGAGTACTCGTTTGGCCGTATCGCTCGGGACGGCAAAGCAAATTCCATTGTAACCGCCGCTCTTTGAAGCAATCGCCGTGTTGATTCCGATGACTTCGCCACGCAGATTGAGGAGTGGTCCACCGCTGTTTCCAGGATTGATGGCCGCGTCGGTTTGGATGAAATTGTCGTACATGGTGATGCCTTGGTCGCTTCGGTTGGTGGCACTAACAATCCCCGCGGTCACGGTTTGAGTGAGCCCAAACGGACTACCAATGGCGATGACCCAGTCACCAACCTCCATGTCCCCTGAGTTTCCAAGCGAGGCAGCAACGAGGCCTTTCGCTTCGATTTTAAGAACGGCCAAATCGGTACGAAAATCTGTTCCGATCACTTTAGCATCGAACTTTCTATCGTCGCTGAGCTCTACCTCGAGGATGCTCGCACCCTCCACCACGTGATTATTGGTCAAAATGTAGCCATCATTTCGTACGATAACCCCGGAGCCAAGACCGTTCTGGACCCGCCCTTTCGGCAGTTCCAATCCGTCGGCTCTGTCATTATTCAAGCCATCAAACTGCTTTCCAAACAACTGTTCTAACTCAGGGGGCAAACCAGACGACCGCGAACCACGCGACTTGGTTGCCGATCGTTCAACGACGTTTTTTATGCTTACAACCGATGGCTTGAGCGATTTGGAAACATCGCGAAATACTTTTGAAAGTTGGTCAGCGCTAGCGATACCGCCGGAACTGCCAAGCCCACCGCGAGCTTGCTCAGCGTCGACAGTCTGCTGTGCATAAACCGCAGTCGGCGGGGTCGGCGGGCTGGAGAAAAGCCAATATCCGATAGGAAAACCAAGGACCAAGGTCAGTATTAGGGGCTTCCAAGTTCCAAGAGATCGGTTCATTTGCATTGCTCCAACAGTTAATCAGTTATGGTCAACACGCCTTTTGCCAAATTGACTTACGTTCAAAAGTCGGTTCTGGATTAGTATCAAATCCCGTACCAATGGACATCGAATTCCATTCCTATCAGGCCAATTTTTTGTTAAGCCATAGTTCTTTGTCGCTCGAAAATCGCTTTGCCCCTGAAAATACAATTGGTTAGCCCGGTTTTAAAGCAATATTTGTGGCATGAGTTCACTCCCTAACCCGGTTACAGTGTCGTGAATTCACCGCCGCCCTGAAAAATGTTAGCTGCCACTAGTGGCAGACTAAGTCGCCTTGGATTAAATTAGCGACCGCTAGTAGTAGCATTCCGTAAACCCCCACAATGCGTGAGTTCGCTCACCCCTTCCCTAATCTTCTTTCCCTCTAAGTACCTAATTCATGAGCAATTACTCCTCCACTTCAGCCGTAGTTCCCAATGCGTCCCGATTACTTTGGGCTGGCTTTATGGCGATTTTAGCGGCAGGCGTCGGATTCGCTTTGCGAAACGGAATTCTCGATAATTGGGGTAAGGAGTTCAATTTCACAGCGACCCAATTGGGCGCGATTGGCGGAGCCGGATTTTCTGGATTTTGCTTCGGGATCATCATCGGAGGTGTCATTGTTGACAAGATCGGTTACGGCAAGTTGGTTGCAGTTGCACTACTAGGTCACATTCTCTCCGCCTTTGTAACTTTTGGCGCCTCGACCCCAGAAAATGCTTACAACTTTCTTTTTTGGGGGATGTTTATTTTCGCTTACGCCAATGGGACACTCGAGGCCGTTGCAAACCCACTGGTTGCAACAATCTTCCCGCAAAACCGAACACACTATTTGAATATTCTCCACGCCAGTTGGCCAGCAGGCATGATTCTCGGTACGGCAGCTGGTTGGTTTTTAGACGACAAGTTGAACCTGCCGTGGAAGTATCAGTTGGCTTTGTATTTAGTTCCGACAGTGTTGTACGCGGTTATGTTTTTTGGACAGAAATTTCCGAGATCAGAGGCCGCTGCAAAGGGTGCCAGTTTTGTCGAAATGTTTAAGTCGGTTGGCATACTTGGTTCGATCGTTGCATGTTATCTGTTAGCACTGTTTTTTGGCGATATTTTCAAAGGTAATGAGAGCATTGGCGCGTACTCCGCGTACATCGGTTACGGCATCGGGGGAATTCTATTAATCGCGATTGCGGTGATGACTAACTTCTCGATTGGTTCATTCATGCTCTTCGTTCTCTTTGTTACGCACGCGATGGTTGGTGCAGTCGAGCTTGGAACTGACGGTTGGATTTCCAATATTACTGGCAATCTATTTTCCTCAGAACAAGGGAAATATTTGTTTATCTGGACTTCGGTAATCATGTTCAGCCTTAGATTCTGCGCTCATTGGATTGAGTCAACGCTCAAATTGTCACCGGTAGGACTTCTTTTAGTTTGTGCGATTACAGCATGCATTGGTTTGAACCTCACCAGCATGATTCAAAGTAGTACCACGCTTAGTTTCGTCCTGGCATTCATCGCTTTGGGGATTTACGCGGTGGGTAAAACATTCTTTTGGCCAACGATGCTAGCGATTGTGGGGGATCGATACCCAAAGTCGGGCGCAGTTGCGATGTCCATCATGGGGGGTATTGGAATGCTATCCGCTGGACTCATTGGTGGTCCAGGATTGGGTTATTGCAAGGACCGATTTGCCGGGGCTGAACTGCAAAAAGTTAGCCCCGAGTTATTTCAGACCTATAAAGCGTCTAAGTCCAGTAAGTTTTTGAATCTGGACGCCACGGAAACCTATGGTTTGGATGGTACAAAGCTCGGTGAAGCTCGAGATGCGAAAAAGGATCGCACGCCAGATCAAGCTACGGTGATTGCGGCTGACCAGACGGGTGATCGACACACGCTAAAGGCGGATTCGTTCATTCCAGCCACCATGGCAGTGATTTATTTAATGTTGCTGTTGTATTTCAAATCTATTGGTGGCTACAGACCGCTGCGAGTGGAAGAACAACAGTGAGTTAGGAAATTTCGACGCGACTGGAAATATGTAAACGATGATCCATATATGCTCCAAGCGTCAGGCCGTCTGCCTGACGCTTGTTTTTTGTTTTGTACTTTCCTTAGTTGGCACTTCGCCTGCCCAGGAAAAAAGCGTTCGGCCGGGGATTAACGCTCCTTTCGAAAAGCCGACACCTTCCGAGTTTCTCGAAAAATTCGAAGTTGAAAGCCGAGAAGTCTTTGCCAATCGAAATGAGATCGTCTCGGCATCGAAAATTGTTCCTGGAATGACGATCGCTGATATCGGGGCTGGCACCGGCTTATTCACGCGATTGTTCGCAAAAGCCAGTGGCCCGAATGGCAAGGTGATTGCAGTCGACATCGCCCAGAGTTTCTTGGATCACATTCTCGAAACCTGCAAGCCGGAAAAGCTTTCCAACGTTTCGACCCAGGTTTGCAATCAAGAATCCTGCTTGCTCGCCCCCAACAGTATCGACATGGCATTCGTTTGCGATACCTACCACCATTTCGAGTTTCCATTCAAGACCACAGCTTCCATTTTCAAAGCCTTGAAACCTGACGGCAGGTTAATTCTCATCGACATGAATCGGATCCCGGGAGTGAGCAGCGATTGGACCATGAATCACGTCCGGGCTGATCGAGAAACCGTCGAAAAGGAAATCACTTCTTGCGGCTTCGTTCAAGCGGAAACGCCAGAACTTGGGCTCAAAGAGAACTACTTCATCGTTTACCGCAAAGGCAAGCTCGACTCAAACAAACCATCGCAGTCCTCCATCAAACAAGCGATGGACGGCTTTGTCGCCAAAAACGAAGTGGCTGGAGTGGTGACGATGGTGGTAACTCCGAACAAAACACTTCATCTCGAAGCCACTGGCTTCTCGGACGTTGCCAGCCAATCACCCATGAAGACCGATTCGATCCATTGGATCGCTTCGATGTCCAAGCCAGTTACCGCTGCATGCGTGATGATGCTGGTGGACGAGGGCAAACTTGCGTTGTCGGATCCGATTTTAAAGTACTTGCCCGAAATGGCTGGCCTCAGGTCTTCTACAGGCGAACCTGCTACCGTCACGATTGAGCAGTTGCTCAATCACACTTCGGGGATGCGTGAGCTTCCTGGCGGAGAAGCCTACACGGCTCCGACGCTAGCAGTCGCTGCGGAAAAATACGCAAAGCTTCCGTTGCAATTCGAACCGGGTAGCAAATGGCAATACAGCCAAACCAGTATCAACACCGCAGCTAGAATCGTCGAAGTCGTCTCCGGAAAAAGCTTTGATGTGTTTGTCAACGAACGTGTGTGCAAGCCGCTCGGCATGCGAGACACGACTTTCTATTTGAGCGATGCCCAAATGCCTCGACTGGCCAAAAGCTATACGAAGGGGGCAGATGGCATTTTGAAAGAATCCCCCATTGGCTTGTTATCAGGCAAGAAACCAACCGATCGAGATCGAATGCCGGCAGCTAATGGTGGCCTTTTTTCAACCATCAACGACTACGCAACTTTTTGTCAAATGCTCCTCAACGAGGGCAAGTGGAATGGCCAGCAAATCCTTTCCGAAAAATCGGTTGTACGTCTAAGAACGCCGACCACGGGGGATTTGAAGACCGGATTCACGACAGGAAACGCGTGGGGAGTTGGTTGTTGCGTCGTTCGCGAACCGCAAGGCGTTTCGCAACCACTTTCGGTTGGTTCTTTCGGTCATGGCGGGGCTTACGGCACGCAAGCTTGGATCGACCCGGTCCGAAAACGCGCTTACTTGATCATGGTTCAGCGAGCGAATTTCCCCAACGCGGACGATTCCGATTTGCGGAAACAGTTTCAGCAGTTGGCCTCTGAGTTGCCAAACTAAGCCAAGCGTCAGTCTGAATTCTGCCAAAACTGGGTGGCACGCTCTGAGGTACGAAGGGCGTGGTGAATCGCTAGCTAGAGTCATTTGCCTCACTTCCCACGCCCATTGCTAGTCGCTTTGGGCGTGCCACACGGTGGCATGGTCTGGTAGTCTTCTGTCTGCTGCTCCTGTTAAACGACTAATTGAACGGTATTGCCTTTGACCTCGAGTTGAAGGTGATGGCTTCTGGGGCACCCCCTCAACTCCCAACTCCCAACCCTCACCCCTCAACTCCCAACCCTCACCCCTCAACCCTGAACTCTCACCCCTCAACGTCCTGTTGCGGTCCACGATTTGCATTCCTGGCAATTTGACTTGTCGACTGCCAATCAATTTGACTACCTTTTGTGGTCAAACCCTCACAATCGGAACACGTTTCATGACTTTTCGCATGGATAAACTGACGATCAAAGGCCAGGAAGCGATCGTCGAAGCCCAATCGCAGGCCGCGACGTCCGGTAATCCCGAGATCGAAGGTTTGCATCTGCTTAGCGCTTTGCTCAAGGATAATGAAGGGGTCGTGGTCCCATTGCTGAAAAAAATGGGTGTTCCATTAGAAAAGATACGCACGACCTGCGACAGCGAATTGCAGCGATTGCCGCGAAGTTCGGGCGGGCGTCAACCTTCTGTCGGCCCATCCCTCCAGAAGTCTCTTGAGGCGGCAGCGGATGCAGCCACTGCCATGAAAGATGAGTTCGTCAGCACCGAACACCTATTGCTAGGCCTTTGTCGGACCGAAAACAAGGCCAGCAGCTTGTTAAAGCTTCTGGGCGTTTCCGAGCCCGACATTCTGAGTGCCCTACAAAGTGTGCGGGGGAGCGCGCGTGTCACAGATCAGAGCCCAGAAGGCAAATTCCAAGCGCTAGAAAAGTACGGAATCGATCTTGTCGCATTGGCCAGCAAAAATAAATTGGACCCGGTTATCGGTCGCGACAACGAGATCCGCCGAGTCATCCAAGTTCTTTCGCGACGCACCAAGAACAACCCTGTTTTGATCGGCGAACCTGGGGTCGGCAAGACGGCCATCGCGGAGGGGCTGGCTCAACGCATCGTTCAAGGGGACGTTCCACAGAGCCTCAAGAACCGCCGAGTCATCTCATTGGACATGGGCTCGTTGATCGCTGGTACGAAGTTTCGGGGTGAGTTCGAGGAGCGTCTAAAGGCTGTGCTGCGAGAGGTCAAGGATGCAGATGGAGAAGTCATCCTCTTCATCGACGAACTTCATACTGTCATTGGAGCTGGGGCAGCGGAGGGCTCGAGCGACGCAGCCAATTTGCTCAAGCCAGAGTTAGCACGCGGACAATTGCGCTGCATCGGCGCAACCACCCTCGACGAATATCGCAAGCATATCGAAAAGGACGCGGCCCTCGAGCGAAGATTTCAGCCGGTGTACGTCGGGGAGCCGAGCGTTGAGGACACCATTACGATTCTGCGTGGGCTCAAGGCGAAATACGAAGCGCATCACGGTGTGAAAATCCGCGACGCGGCCCTCGTCGAAGCGGCGAAGCTATCTCATCGGTACATCACCGATCGATTTTTACCAGACAAGGCGATCGACTTGATCGATGAAGCGTCCGCGCGACTTGCCATGGAACGGGACAGCGTACCAACTGAGATCGATACTCTCCAACGACGCCTTCGACAGTTAGAGCTGGCTCAACGACAGCTCAACGAAGAATTCGACAACAGTACCGAGGAAGCGTTGGAGGACGTTGAAGAGGAAATGGAAAAAGTTCGACGTGAGCTTGCTAGCCTCCGCGAGCAATGGGAGTCGGAAAAATTAGGTTTCTCCGGAGTGGGTTCGGTACGACGCTCGCTTGAAAAAGCCGAAGGGGAATTCCGACAACTGGATTCTCGCATCAAAGAACAGCAGTCCTCGGGAGCCGGTGTTTCCGAAGCAGACTACCAAAAACTGTTCGAACTCGATCAACATCTCCGCAAGGTCCGAGAACAAATCGCAAAAGAGGAAGTGCAAGAGACCAAGGAAACGAAAGAGACGGATAAGCGTCGCTTGCTTCGAACGGAAGTTACCGCGGACGAGATTGCAGCCGTAGTTAGCGCTTGGACCGGTGTGCCTGTAACACGCATGTTGGAGACCGAACGGGCCAAGTTGCTGGTCATGGAAGAACGATTGCACCAAAGAGTGATCGGTCAAAACAAAGCGGTCGAAGCGATAAGCAACGCCGTGCGACGCAGTCGTAGCGGACTGCAAGATGCCAATCGCCCTATCGGCTCGTTCCTTTTCCTTGGCCCAACCGGTGTTGGCAAAACGGAACTTTGCAAAGCGCTGGCCGAAGTCATGTTCGACGACGATACCGCCATGGTGCGTATCGACATGAGCGAGTTTATGGAGCGACACACCGTGAGCCGGCTCGTAGGAGCTCCTCCGGGATATGTTGGCTACGAGGAAGGTGGTCAATTAACGGAAGCGGTCCGTCGACGACCCTATAGCGTTATCCTACTGGATGAAATTGAAAAGGCACACACGGATGTCTTCAATATTCTCTTGCAGTTGCTAGACGATGGTCGACTAACGGATGGCCAAAATCGAACTGTCGACTTCACTAACACGATCATTGTCATGACCAGCAACATCGGCAGTCAGATGATCCAGCGTGTCGCTGAGGAGGGTGGTAGCGAAGAAGAAATGCAGCAAGCCGTGCAGGATTCGCTCAAAATCAAGTTCTTGCCCGAGTTCTTAAACCGAATCGATGAAACGATCATATTTGAGCCGCTTCGGAAAGAACAAATCCGAAAGATCGTTGTGCTTCAAATTCAGAAGCTTGAACAGCAATTAGTAGAGAATCACTATCGATTGAACGTCACTGAGCGAGCAATTGATGCCATTAGCAGCGAGGGATATGATCCTGTTTATGGAGCGCGTCCACTAAAGCGAGTGATTCAACGCCGACTACAGAACAAGATTGCAACGGAGCTACTGCGTCGCGAAGAGAACAACGGTGGCAGCATTCACGTGGACTTCATCGAGGACGATTTTGAGATCAAGTCTCTGCCATGAGGTGCGCCCATTGATAGGGGTAGGGAAGCCGGGTAGACCGGCTCCCCTCCCTCCAAACCGTACGGGCGGTTTTCCCGCATACGGCTATCCAGTTAGTAGGTTCCC
>JAYTVM010000193.1:0-6093 GCA_043743995.1 Pirellula sp.
ATGACGAGGCCGTAGTAGAGGCGACGAGTCCCTGCGATTTGCGTCGCATACGGGACTCGTTGCCTCGTCCACTACCCTAATGTTTAGCTGTCCCAGACCACTAGTAATCACTTGCAAATCCGGCCCGCATGCTAGCGCATTGAGGCTCAGAAATTACAAAGTGAGTGCCATTAGGCTAGCGCCGATGGCTCAACCCTTTTCGGCGACCGCCATGCGGGCTGGTTTGTAGACGCGAAGGTCCCAATCTGCTTGTGCAGGCAAATATTCCGTTGAAGTTGCTTCCTCGAGTTCGACGGCAAAAAGTGATCCGGGGGGTGCGGCTATCCACCAACGCTCCAACATTGCGAGTAATTGCTTGCCGTCGGACTCCCAGAGCGAATACGGCGGGCAGCAGAATACGACCCAAATTTGATCAGCGTTCCCGCTGAAACGTGTACAATTCCCAGGAAGCCCCTTGGACCAATCGATCACGTCGGTTTGAACGACTTCCACACAATCAGAAATGCCAAGAGATTTCGCATTGGTTTGTATTTCACGGGCAGCCGACTTTAGGATTTCAAATACAATGCCCTTGGATGCGCCTCGCGAAACCGTTTCGAAGGCCAAAACTCCCGTTCCCCCGAATAAATCGAACGCAATTGCGTTCTCAAACGTACCACCGATCAAACTCATGACGGCTTCCCGCGTTCGGTCCTTCATGGGTCTAGTCCTTGGGTCGACCGCAAATTGAATCTTGCGAGTTCGCAAGTTGCCAGCGATGATCCTTAGAGTGGTCGTTTCCAATGTGGTTTTTCTCCCAAAGAGTCGTGAATCACGCTGAATTCTCCGTTTGGAGCAGCCTTGATTGCTAAAGAGTATGCCAACATGCCATTGATAACAAACCGTTTAAAAACCTTTTTCACTTTTCTGGTCGCCGGCTCAAGCTTCCTTGATCTCCTTTCAGGACAGTCTTACGGGCAAAACTTTTCTCCGAAGAGCAAAGTCGGAAGCCCTCAAGCGAAAAAAGGACTGACCCCAGAAGAGCGAGCGGTAGAGAAACAGAAATCCCTACAGTTGCAAAACGAAACTGCGACGAAGCGGAGGCAGAGTTTCGGGATGCTGCCAACCGATGACAATTCGGAGCGTGGCAAGAAGTACCAGGAGGCTTTGGATCAATTTCGAGAAGCAGCTGTTGATCTCAATCACGTTCAATTGTCTTTTCATTTAACCGAGGATTACTCACAAGCATTTCGCAACAAAGTTGCGATGGAGTGGCAGGAAGCAATTCAGAAAAGCCACCGCGCCAAAGTGAATTGGTTGAAAGTCGCGGGTGATATCTATGCAAGTGACCCAGACAAATACGAGCCGATTGGCGAATCCTTGTGCGAAATGCTGCTAGCGGATGTTGAACTGGATCGAACCGACGGATGGCTTGAGCCCACCAAGGCAATTGTCAATTCAAAGAAATTCGAACGAGAAGAGCTGCTTCGTTCAGCTGGCTTGATCGGGTATGCAAATTCGGATTTTGATTTTACCGAAGAGTGTTTGACCCGAGCACAAAAATTCCACCCGGATGAACCTCAATCGCAATTCATGACTGAAATTCTTCAGGTTCGAGAAAAGTGGAAACGGGAACTCGAAATTCGACAGCGGGAAGCGGAAAAGAATGACAATCCACGCGTCGAATTCAACACTTCCAAGGGTCGGATCGTAATGGAATTGTATGAGGATTCTGCTCCAGAGACCGTCAAGAGCTTCATTTATTTGGTTCAAGATGGGTTCTTTAGCCGCAAGACCTTCTTTCGTGTAGAGAAGCATGTCTGCGCACAAACAGGATGCGAAAAAGGTGACGGAACCGGCGACGCTGGATACATTATTCCAAGCGAAGTGAATAATCCCAACCAACGCGATCATTTTCGCGGTGCAATGTCAATGGCGCTCGGGACGGATCGAGTGACAGGACAAAGCATGCCTGATTCAGGTAGTTCTCAATTCTTCTTCTCCTTTCTGCCAATGCCTCAGCTGGATGGCACACACACGGTTTTTGGACGCATCGTGGAGGGGCTGGAAGTGATAAGTTACTTTCGCGTGATGAACCTCGGAGTAGAGTCCGAGCGCAAGGAAGGAAAAGAAGCTGACATAATCATTTCTGCGAAAGTTTTGCGAAAAAGAGATACTGTTTACAAACCCAGGATTCTCGCTGGAAAACTAAAGTAGACGTCGCGCACAATTCGGGCACATATGATCGCTTGCGTAGGGCGACTAAAGCGTTGCTTTCGTTGGATTCCAGGCTTTCTTCCGAAAAGAATTCAATTTTGGTTTCGCAAGCATTATTCGCTCCCTACTTTTGATCGACACCAGGCGACGGGCATGCTACAGGCTATTGTAAAAGTTGAAATGAGAATTGGAAAATGCAAAATGTAAGGTATGTCTGTTGTGTTGATGCGTACTTACTCAACTAACGCTACACTCTAGAGTAATGATTTTGGATCGAAGAGGTGAAAATGGCGTCGATCATAAGTCGGGCAGAACCGGACGCTAGCGCGTTCCGGCTGATTAGCCGAAGGGCGCTAGCCCACGGTTTGCGGCCCATATTGTGATCGATGCCGTGAAAATCTGGAAGAACGCATGACTCCATTGCTCGATGAAGTTCAGCAACTCTGCAACATCGTCGGAAAATCAATTGTCACTGCAGAAGGCAATCAACAAAAACCCAATCAACTGTAGTCTTACTTCCACCGCTAAATTTTGCATTTTCCAATTCCCATTTTAACTTTTTCAATTCCTCGTTAGGGATAAGCCTCGCCTTGCAGAGCACTAGCCGATGTCATTGGAAAAAAGCGAAGCCATCGTCTTGAGGGTGGTTCCGTGGAGCGAAACCAGCTTAGTCGTAACTCTTTTTACCCGTGACTTTGGCAAGATCTCGGCTATCGCAAGAGGAGCGAGGCGATTGCGGAGTCCATTCGAATCCTCACTAGATTTGCTAGCAAAGTCGCAAATCGTATTTATACAGAAGAGCAATGACACGCTCGATCTACTGACGGAATCCAAGTTGATCCGGCGGTTCCGGTCCGGACAAGTTGCCTTGATACCGCTTTACTGTGGTTATTACGTAGCAGAACTGTTGCTTGGATTGACCGAGGGCAATCAAAAAGCAGTAGAACTGTACGATGTAAGCGATCGTACGCTGATGGATCTCGATCGAGGCCTAAGTGCCCCCGAAGTTATTTTGCGTTTTGAAATGCAGGTGTTGAAGCTACTCGGGCATTTGCCAACTTTCAATCTATGCGCGAGCTGTGGAAATCCTGTACAGTCCGAGCGACACGGTCCGGGTGCTTTGCTAGGCATTGCTGCCGGTGGAATTCTGTGCGGTGATTGCGTTCCTGGCCAACAGTTCGTGATCCGCATCCGATATCCAATACTTGAGTACCTGATTGCTTATGCGTCCGAGGAATGGAGTGGCAACCCATTACCGATTCGCACTGAGTTTCGCGGCGAAGTGCGATTTGTGATGGAGAAATTTATTTCCAATTTAGCGGATCGGCGTCTGCGACTTACGGATTTTTTAGAGGAATTAAAGCGTTGACCAAGATGGGCAACATGCGCAACTACCTGCAAAGCAAATCCGAGGGAAATTGGATGGAAGTCTCCCCGTTCGTTGTGCTACAGACGAATAAGTTCTTGTCTCAATACGCATGGAGTCGATCCATTCGCTTTGCAATTCTACTGACGTTATTGTTCCAAACAGGCTGTGCTTCGTTCAATCTCTTTAAGAAAGAAGATGACGAATACCGACGAGCTCGGAACGCCATCGAGGGCTATGAAGACAAAGAAGGAAATTGGATTCGACCCGAAGGGATTCGCGCGGACAAATCAAGAACCAGCAACATCCCAAAGGCCTTTCAATTCATTCCTGGGCTGGGAACTCCACCCGTCAACAAAGACTTAGCCAGATCAACTTATCTTGAGGCAGACGAACTTTTTAAAAGCGCGTCTAAGCTCAAGGAAGGGAGTGGTGAACGCCAAGCTATGTTCCGAGCAGCAGCCGGGAAATACAAAGAAGCGGGAAAGCACTGGGTCAGCAGTGCACTCGAGCAGGATGCGCTATACATGACGGCCGAAAGCTACTTCTTTGCCGAAGACTATCCCAAATCGGAGGACTTTTTCGTCAAGCTGCTCAAAGAATACCCCCGAACACGTTATCAAGACATGGTCGACAAGCGGCGAATGGAAATCGGTCTATTTTGGTTGCAATTCAATGATGAGTTTTATCACCTCAATGCGACAGACAATCGAAAGCCTTGGAACGATACGCGAAAGCACGGCGTTCGGGTTCTAGAAAAAATGCGGCTAGACAATCCTATTGGGAGGCTGGCGGATGACGTCACTATGGAGCTTGCCAATACCGCTTTCAAAAAGGGTAATTGGAACGACGCTTTGGACACTTACAGCGATTTGATCTCGACTTATCCGGACAGCCCTCACCAGTTCGATGCGCATCTTCTCGGTGTCAAAGCGGCGCTCGAGTCGTATCAGGGCGCCGACTATTCCGAGGGGCCACTCAACAAGGCAGAAAAAATGATCAAGCAAATGCCGCGTCAATTCCGTGAAAAAGCGGAAGGGCAAAAGGAGCAAATCGAAAATGCAATGAAGGAAGTGCGATATCGCCGAGCGGAAAAAGAGTATTCGTGGGCGTCCTATCGTTACAACAAACAAGAAGCCAGAGCGTCTCGAATACACTGCATGAAGATCCTAACCGATTACGGCGATACACCCTTTGCCGACAAAGCCAGGGAGATCATGGAAAAGACAGGTGGCATGCCTGCCGAACCAGTACAACAATTGAGTTGGTTGGCAGATTTATTTCCGAGCCGCGACAAAATCACTCCATTGTTAAAAGCCACGCCTAATGTTGACGACAAAGACAAAGCAGTGCAAAGCGTCTACGAACGAACGGCAGGAAAGTCTGGTTCCGCCACCTTGAACGCGGGTGGAACTAGCCAACGATGATCGGCAAAAACGTGATCTTTTTAATCGCGTTAGCAACTTGGGTGGGCTGTGCTGGTTATAAGATAGGGACGCGAACGCTATATCGAAATGATGTTCGAACCATTCACATTCCAATTATCAAGAGCGATTCGTTTCGTCCCGAGTTAGGAGTGATGCTGACGGAGTCGGTTCAAAAGGAAATTGAGCGGCGGACGCCTTTTAAGCTCGCAAACATCGAAACGGCGGATTCCGTAATGACCTGCAGGATTACCGCTGATTCCAAGAGAGTGGTCAGCGAAACGAGAACCGGCGAACCGAGATTGATCCAATCGGTGATGACAGTAGAAGTGAGTTGGACGGACCGCCGCGGCATGCCACTAATTGAAACGCGGTTCTTGCCACCGGGCGAGTCTACATTCTATTTCGCCGAAAACGTCGACTTCGTGCCTGAAGCGGGCCAATCCATCTCAACTGCAAATCAAAGAGTAGTCGAACGCCTTGCCGACCATATCGTCGATCAAATGGAAGTCAGATGGTAGCGCCAACGGAATGGCGTCTCGCTTCTCCTACTACAGCTTTTGTCTTAATTCAACGTTGTTGCGTACTCTTATACTTACAAATTCGACACTTCTCGCTGATCGCCACCAAAACGGCCTTCTGTCGGATTTTATCCGGCGGAGGCACAACTGGCTGCTACACTGCGTCATTCGCAAGACTCCCGCTGAATTCCGCCCGTCACTGCGAAGCCGTGCCGGACGGATTTCAGCGGAGGATTCGTTTTGGCGATTTATGTAGCTGTCAGTTGCCGTGCGTAAAGCCAACGGAAACGATTGCATTCGTATGAGTTGCAAAGTGGCGTTCAGCGAGAAGTGTCACAAATTCTCCAATTATCAGCATGCGTCGGTTGAGCACATCTGCACCGCGGCTATTACCGCGTGACCGCCCAACCTGCTTCGGTTCAGGGCGACCGAAGCGTCGAAACTGATTAGTCATGGGTGAGCGTGAGCGGGTTTTCAGCGAGTTAAAGAAAGGCCGCTCGGAGCGTTCGACAGGTCATCCAACCTGCTACCAGCACCAAGCGGCCTCAGGGTTTGATTTCGCCAATCAAGCAAGTGCCTGCTCGGA
>JAYTVM010000194.1:0-1898 GCA_043743995.1 Pirellula sp.
GGATACACGGGCGACTATCACATGAGTCCGCAGTCGTCTGACTACTACACAGGCAAGGCTGAAGATCGCGGCGAATTTTATGGCAAGGCAGCCACTGCACTTGGCCTCTCCAAAAAAGTCACGCGGGAAAGCTTCGAGCAAATACTACTGGGAAACAATCCAAAAACGGGTGAGTCGTTAGTCCCGAAACGCTCAAAAGATCGTTGCCCGGGAATCGATCTGACATTCTCGGTCCCCAATGATGTTTCGGCAGCTTGGGTTGTCGCAGACAAAAGGGGTAAGGCTGCGATCGAACGAAGTATAAAGCGGTCGGTTAAGGAGACTCTTGATTTTGTCGAAGAGTGCTTAAACCTTGCGCGCTTTGGACGAGGTGGACACATAAAGGATAAGGCAGGTCTTGTTGCAGCCTTGTTCATGCATTTCTGCAATCGCAACGGTGATCCTCAACTTCACGTACATGCAGTTATCGCAAACGTTGTCCAAGACAAGTCGGGTGGCTGGCGACATATGAACACGGGGGAAATGTTCGCGTGGACACGAACGCTCGGACCATTATTTCGCTCGGTACTTGCAAAGCACCTCAAGGCTGATCTATCCATCGAATGCGTTCAAGCAACCGGCGAGAACGGAAAGCAACAGTCGTGGTTTTCGCTAAAAGGCATTCCCAAAGCACTACTTGAGAAATGGTCGTCGCGACGACGGGAGATTGAAGAGTTTACAAAGTCCGAAGAGGCACTCGGGACACCATCGGCTAAGGCTAGAGCGAAAGCGAATCTCGAAACACGCAAGTCGAAAAATCGTCTCCCACATATCGATGTTTTGCACGAAGTGTGGCAAAAGGACGCCACCGAACATCGATTTACTTTTGAATCGATCGTCAAATCGACTCTCCAGATTCCTGGAATCGCAAAGAGCCTTATCTATCGAAACGCGCTCAAAGACACCATCAAGGAACTCACGAAGAACGTAGCGCATTTTTCGTTTCGAGAAGTACTTTGTGGCGTCGCCGAACGTGTTCAAGCCTTGGGTTTCACACCTATAGAGCTTTCCGAAAGAGTGCGAGAATCAATCTCACGATCTAAATCGCTTGTTCATCTGCAAGATAAGAATGGTGAGCATCGATACACAACAAAGAAGATGTGGCAACTTGAGGGGCAATTATTACGTTCTGTCGAAACGCTCCAGAAACGACCCGGCGCAATGGTATCGGAACGAACGACTGCGAAGGCAATAGCTGCCAAACCCACGATCGATCAAGAACAAGCGGAAGCTGTAAGAAGGCTGACATCACAGAACTGTTCGATTCGATTAATGCAAGGCGTCGCTGGCTCAGGTAAGAGCTTTGCCCTGGACGCAGTTCGAGATGCCTTTGAGCGATCTGGATACCGTGTTGTGGGTGGTGCCTTATCTGGAATAGCGAAGGAAAACCTCGCTCAAGGGGCGAATATCGATTCCCGCACGGTGGCCAGCTTTCTCTATCAATTCGAACGAGAGTCTGACCCGCAGTTGAAGTTACAGGGAAAGACGAACTCGCCGAACACTCCAAAGCTCGACAAAAAAACGGTTTTAATTCTGGACGAAGCTGGAATGCTTGACTCGGGAGCTATGGCTCGGATTCTAAAGGCGGTCGTAAAAGCCAAAGCCACCATCGTATTGGTTGGCGATGAAAAACAGCTACAACCCATTGGTCCTGGTGGCCCGTTTTCGTACTTAAGGGACAAGATTGAAGGCGCAAACCTGACGAAGAATCGTCGTCAAGTCACTGAGGCTGATCGCACAAATCTTGATGATGTTCGCTCAGGCAATGCAATCAAAGCCCTTACCGAATACGCCGAACGAAAACTTTTGTCTGTACTCCCTTCGCGAATTCAAGCGGCCAATGCCGTCGTTAAGGAAAT
>JAYTVM010000195.1:0-23274 GCA_043743995.1 Pirellula sp.
TGAGCGAAAGTTTATCACACAATGCCACGCCAGTAGAGGGCGATTTCGGCGGCGACTTCGTGCGCCGAAACCGGTCTCAACTCAACCGTTCAAGTCGACTTGTACACGATAGTCAGTGACAATATATACGTAGGGAGATTTGGCTCGATGAAATTGAACATACTAGTAGGGTCGATGTTGCTGAGCGCTAGCCTGTGTGGACAGAGCTTTGGCGGAGACCTTTTGCATCGTTTGCTCGGTGGTCGCGGCTGTGGAGCTTCTAGCTCTTGCTGCGATACATCGGTTGCGGATCCATCCTGTGGAGCCGAAATGGCTGCACCATGTGGATCCGGTTGTGCCTCAGCACCAAGCTGTGGCCCAAGCTGTGGCGCAGCACCAAGCTGCGGACCAAGCTGTGGCGCTGAGATTGCTTCATGCGCTCCATCCTGCGGGGTTGAAAGCTCGTGCTGCGGACCTCGCAGACCGATCCTTTCGGCTCTCAAGGCTAAGCTTTGCGGTCTGAAGAGCAAGCTTTCTTGCAAATCAGCTTGTGCACCAAGCTGTGGCGCTGAGACAGCATGCAGCCCTTGCGGAGCACCAGCATGTGGCGCAGGCCCAAGCTGTGGCGCTGAAATGGCACCTTGCGGATCTGGTTGCGGAGCAGCTCCTAGCTGCGGACCAAGCTGCGGCGCTGAAATCGCTGCTTGTGATCCTTGCGGAGCTCCATCCTGCGACAGCGGATGTGGCATGAAACGCAAACATGTTGGTTTGCTCGCTAAGATTTTCAAGTGCAAGAGCAACAGCTGCTGCGACGCAGCTCCAAGCTGTGACTCTGGTTGCAACGCTCCAAGTGGATGCAGCTCGTGTGGCGGTACACCTGTATCAGCACCAATGGCTGCACCAATGGCTGCACCAGCACCAGTTGTGGATCCACATGCTTACCTGAACACCAAGCGTCATGTCATTCAAGCAAGCAGCACCCGAATTCGTTAATTCGAATTCTGGACAGCTTGTCGCAAGACATGATCTAATAAAAATCGGCCCGTCACAACTTGTGACGGGCCGATTTTTTTTTGGTACGGTTTCTCTTAAAAGCGAAACCGCAGTTCATTACCACAGGTAAATACCATGCGGATCCAACCAGCCGAATTCATTGACCTGCCGACTGCTTTCGGGACGATGCGAACGCACCTATTTCGACCGAATGGAACGGGCAGGTACCCAGCAGTTGTGTTGTTTTCCGAGATCTACCAGATGACCGGTCCGATCGCTCGCACCGCCGCATTCGTCGCGGGAAACGGGTTTTTGGTCGCCGTGCCCGAGGTTTACCACGAGTTCGCAACCGCAGGCGAAGTATTTGCCTACGATCAACAAGGCACGGATCGCGGCAATAGGCTTAAGACTACCAAAGAACTGGCAAGCTATGATGCCGATGCCGTTGCCCTCATCGAGACTCTTCCGAAACTACCCTATTGCAACGGCAAAATTGCGACGTTGGGCATCTGTTTGGGAGGTCACTTGGCCTTTCGAGCTGCCATGAACGCCAATGTTCAAGCGGGAGTTTGCTTCTACGCAACAGATATTCACAAGCGTAGTCTTGGCAAGGGCCTCAACGACAATACCCTCGATCGCATGCCTGAAATCCAAGCCGAGATGATGATGGTTTGGGGACGCCAAGATCCTCACATTCCGCTTGACGGTCGAAGGGTCATTTACGATGCCATGACGGAGGCCAACGTAAACTTCACATGGCATGAGTTCAATGGTGAACATGCTTTTCTTCGCGACGAAGGTCCTCGGTATGATCCGGCGCTATCGCAGCTCATTTTCCCGATGGTATTTGATTTGTTTCAACGGCGACTTCGCGGTTAGGAGCTACGCTTGCTTGCGTCCTTCGCCTCTTGAATGCGCACTACTGCTTTGTCAAACAGGAAAACGTGGGTAGCCACGCTTGCCAAAGCGTGGGTGAACTGCGAGAAACAATCTCGCTCCCCACGGTCTCCGCGACCGTGGCTACCCACGGTTATTAACTTGACAAAGCACTAGCCGTCAATCCACAATTTCCACGGTCCGATCGAGTTACCGGGAGAAAAGGGACGCGGAAGCAATCCAAGTGGGCCTGAATGCGAGCTCTCCAATGCTAACGCATTGATTTCATTGACGAGTGTAGGACGCTTTTGCAATTGATGTTCCAGTTCGGTCCGAAGCGGTTCTGGACCGCTCAAGACAGGTTGGTCTTTTCCATTCGCGGAGATAGAGATGCTCTCGGACTGGGTCGAGTTGGTTGGTAAACCGAAGCGGGTACGAGATTCCGCAACCAATTTGGAAAGGGTACTGCGGATCGACTCAACTCGATCCGCCCAAGTTTTTTGTTCGCTATTTGCTTTTGGAATCTGGTTTTGTTGGAATTGAGCCGAGCGGCCATTGTCCACTGCTGTTGACCGGTTTGATGGTGGCGGGTTTTTCTGCAGCAGCTCGCCAAAGAAATGGCTGACCGAGGTCGCCGCGATGTCCGCGGTTTTCTTTAATGCTTGGCCGGTTGGAATCGCCCCGGCGACTACCCACGCTATAGGTAGATTCATCCAATACCTCAATCGATTTTCTTATTTCCATCACTTGCGTAACCAATGGGTACGTTAGGTTTTGAATTGTCGGACACTCTAAATTTGACTCGGCAATTTAGCTCATGTGCGATGAGTCTTTCTTCTAGGAAAACTCTTCCTCGTCAGTATTGGCTAGCATTGCGGAAAGGAAAATGGAATTATTGCTGCTTTTGATTCAACAGACCTTGCTGGTTATTCCGATCAAATGCTTTGTGTCTAGGGGGAAGAGGTACATGTGCGATGGAGCTACTGCGGTGCCTAGCAGTAGCTCCTTGCACATGCTTTTGTTGCATCCGACAAACTCATTCCCTAATCAAAATGAACCAACATCCGCGTCATCCCTCGACTAAGGTCAGTCCCCCTCGTGGGATTGTCACACGCGAAACCGATGGGGTTGCAACTTGGTTACATTTCTTGTCCGAGTGCGTTTGTGGTTCGGTTGCTGGATTTCGTCCACTTCGAGCCATTGTTCTCTTTTTTCTCGCCTTTTTGTCTGGATGCAATTTCATTCCGGACATCAAGCACAAGCCTCAGTATCACAATCCGTTCCCGCAGATTAGCAAAGTTGCGATACTTCCATTTCGCAATCAGAGCCAAGAGCCGACCCTGAGCGGTGCTCGAGTCTCCATGGCATACTACAACGAATTGCAGGCGATTCGTGGATTTGAAGTCGTACCATGCGGTGTTGTGGAGAATCAACTCGCCTATTTTGAACTGAATGTTCTTCGACGCCCCGTCATGTCGCCGGTAGATTTCCAGCAGTTCGCCAAACACCTGGGTGTTGACGCTGTTTTGCAAGGTGCGATCACCGATTACGATGCTTACTATCCGCCTCGCATGACCATGAAAGTGAATTGGTACGCTGCGAATCCTGGCTTCCACCCGATTCCAATTGGCTATGGTTTGCCATGGGGAACGAAGAAGGAGAAGACGATTCCGGAATGGATTCGACTAGAATCGGAACGTGCGTTGGCCGCTGAACAAATGAAAACACAAACTCCTGACGAAGTCGAGCCAGACTCGCCTGTCGAGCCTAGTAAGATGCCGGAATCCGTTATTGGGTTAGCAGTTCGTGATCCCAACCTTGAACCTTTGGAGGCTTTGGCGCAAACGGAAGGTGATCCATCTCAAGGCATGGAAAACTCTGGTTTGCCAGCTAATTGGCCTGATCCACAAGGCTTCATTCCGAAAAAACCGAGTCCTCAGCCGCCCGAAATGAAGGCTCAAACCGAGCCGATCATTTCACATATGCGCACTTATAACGGAAATGACGAAGATTTCACGCAAGCACTTGGGGAGTACTTTTACTTTCGTGACGACGCGCGATTTGGGGGCTGGCAAGCGTATCTCCAACGCAGTGAAGACTTTATAAGATTTTGCTGCCACCAGCACATTGTGGAAACCCTCGAATCTCGCGGAGGATCGTTGGAAAGTCGAATGATTCTTCGATGGCCTGTCGGTCGATACGAACGCTAACTGCTCCGGGCACGAGCAGTCTAGTTTGGTATCCAGGCACGGAGGTTGGTGGGATGAACGGCGAAATCAATGTTGTCGCGCTGGTTCGCGGCGAAGAGCAGTATATCTTCATGTTTGATGAAGCCAATCGGACTGAGACCTTGCGCATGTTAGGGCGTTATGCGGCCAATCCCGAGCTGTCGTTCACTTGGTACGACGCCGCCGTACTAAGTCAAAAGGTCCGCGAGATGCTGCCCGCAAAGACCTCGCAATCATCGTCCGCCTCCAATGCGTTATCGCATCAAGAACTACAATCACCCGTTGGAACAAGCGCGAAGATTTCTAAGATAGCTCCGCGTTTCAAGTTGTCTTAGGCGAGCGGCCCCCTTGATTATACCGGGTGGGAGAGGCTCCTGCCGAACCAACGCCAACCTCGGCAGGAGCCTCGCTCTCCCATTGAAACCCTTGGTAGGTAGTTTTTGGTCCGCCGCTCGCCTTAAGGCACACGAAATAGCGTCGCAGCATATCGCTAGGGCTTAGAAGTCAAGACGCCCGAGTTTGCAATCGCAGCCAGCTCTCTTTGATACGTCAACAGTCGGTCGTGGAGGGCAACGATCGAACCGTAAAGTTGACTAAGCTCTTTTTTCTTGTCAACGATCTGAGTCTCCAGTTCGCTGGCAACACCAGAAATCACCTCGGCCTCTTTCTCGTATTGAGCTTTGTCGAGCTTAAGCTTGGAACTCTCTTCTTCTCGCTTCAGTTCTTGGTCAAGCGTCACCTTCGTGGTGTTCTCCGCTTCCTTGTTTTCCCGCGTGATGAGGGCTGCGTCTTGCCTGGCACGAATGGTCATTCGTCTGGTTTCACGGAATGCGAAGGCATAATCGTTTAGGGGTCGAACGTATACTGTTTGCCCAAGTTCGACAATTCCCCGGGCTTTCAGTCGATTAGCGGTCGGAGCGTCAAGAACATACGTTTCCCCAATCTTGGTATCGCCGATCTTGAATATGTTCTCGGCTGCCGAATCCCTTTTCAGCCGTGCATCAATCATGTTGCCTTCGGAATCGTGATACCCACCTTCCAACGGACTACGGCCTCCCTTGGCATCTACGATATCGGAATAGTCCTTCAAGAATTTCACTTGATACCAAAGGGCCTCGGGTAGAGTTTCGATCGACGCGCTCCCTCCATCGTTGATATACGCTTCCAAGATTTTCGCCTTGCTTGCGTCCGACAATCCAGGCATATTTCGAAAAGAACTTTCAAAAGCCTTCGCAATTTCATCCTTGTCCATCCGGCCAAAAACCGCACTTTCCTCGGGCGAAGATCCAGCAGCCGCAAAGGCGACATGTGAGTCCAACGGCATGAGCTCGTAAATGGCCCAAGTTGGACTCCCTGCTAATATATTTTCCTGCTGTTTCGTAAGTGGAGTGGTGGGCGAAACCGTCAGAAGTAGTTCCTTGATATCGGTAACCACAAATTCGCCTAGGTAAAATTCTGGAACCGAAGCTACATCCGTTTTCTCGCTAAACAGGTAGACGACACTTTCGATAGCCAGCCCCGAATCCACTGGTGCTGCGGTTGTGAGTGCTGGTTCGCCAGCACCCCCGCCTGCGGCTCCGACGGGAGCGGCGGCCGGCAGATTGCTGACGCGTGCAGGCAACTGCAAAACTGCAGTGGCAGGAGCCTTTCCGACTGCCGGAGTTGCTCGTTGCAAAATCGCACCGCGCCAAACGCGGCCGCGTTCCAGCGTCAATCGGTTGAGCTCGTTGGTCAGTGGCGCAAACTTCTCAAGATTCAATTTTGGATCAAGCCGATCACCATACATTTCCATGTCCACCGTCTTCAACAAACCCTCCACCTTCGAGGCGAGTTTGTCATGCTGCTTGGTGTAAGCAATTCGGTAGTGCGCCACTCCGGCAGCAAAGAAGAGGAAGGTCCACGCTTCGATAAAGAGGATCGACAGCAAAATGGTGTGCGTAACACCCCAAGACTTAAACGCCTTGACCAGCAGGACAATGAAAACAATCAGCGATACAAGGACCAATACCCAGATCAGCATGCCGGAAATTTCCATGAAGGTCTGCCTGGGGTGAGAGTTGTCGCAAAGGTCTAGGGTTTAGCAATATTAGAACGGCATCTACGCAGTGGGCCTTTACCCAGCATAGTTGGATTTCCGGAGAATTCCATCAAAACCCGCCGCAATCCGATGTTAAGTTGGGCTGGTTGCAGTGTCAAGTAATTGGTTGGGTTTTGAGTATACTAGTCCCCCGGCTTGTGCCGATTATTCGCTTTTTTCAGACTAACCATCCACTCTTTGTTTTTCCTATGCCTGAACCCATCATCAGTATCAGCGGTTTGCGCGGTATCGTAGGTGCAGAACTAACCCCAACGGTTGCCAGCAATTTTACGGCCGCTTTGTGCGCCCAAGCACCAAATGGACCGATCGCGATCGCACGTGACGGACGCGTCAGTGGCCCAATGTTGGCTGACGCAATCGCCGCCGCCATAGTCGGACATGGTCGTGATTGCTTGGATCTTGGCGTGGCGAGCACGCCTACCGTGGGGGCATTCGTCCGAAAGTCGAAATCGGCGGGTGCAATCCAAATTTCCGCCAGCCACAATCCGCCCGCCTACAACGGCATGAAACTTTTCAGCCCAGAGGGGCGGGTGCTACCAAGTGAACCGGGAACACGCGTACTTGAGGCCTATCGACAAGCTCAAACCAATTGGCGATCTGCCGATTCCCTCGGCAACAGACAATGGATCGAGGATCCCCATTCTATTCATCTTCAGTTGATTTTAGCAACAGTCGACGTACCAGCCATTCGCGGATGTGGGTTTCGCGTTCTTCTGGACAGCAATCATGGTGCGGGTTCCGTTCTCGGACGGAGATTGTTAGAAGCACTGGGGTGCGATTTTTTGATTCTTGGCGAATCCCCGAACGGACAATTCGCTCACCCTCCTGAGCCTCTGGCTGAAAATCTAACAATGGTTTCTCCCCTGGTGGCCCTACAAGGATTCCAAATCGGTTTTTGCCAAGATCCCGATGCCGATCGGCTAGCGATCATCGACGAGACAGGGCACTTTATTGGCGAGGAGTACACTTCTGTACTTTGCATGAAACGAGCTTTGATGTCGAAGCTCGGTCCGCTCGTCACAAACTGCGCATCGAGCAGCATGACGAAATGGCTCGCCGCGAAACATGGAGTTCGATTCGAACAGAGCAAGGTCGGCGAAGCCAATGTGGTGGACGTAATGCAACGACACAATGCCCTCTACGGTGGCGAGGGAAGCGGCGGCCCGATCGACCCGCGGGTTGGATTCATTCGCGATAGCTTTGTCGGCATGGCCCAAGTGCTCGATTTGATGGCGGCTACGAAATCGACCCTAACGGAACTTGTCGACGAATTGCCACGCATGGCCATGATCAAAGACAAAATGATCCTATCGAAGGAACAGCTTACCGCGTCCATCGCCAAACTTTCGGACGAACTCAAGGCCGAATCAGTCAGTACCGAAGACGGTATCAGACTGGACTGGCCCGATTCTTGGTTGCTCCTGCGCGGAAGCAATACCGAGCCCATCGTAAGGCTCATCGCCGAAACACCCAGCGACGGTCAATCGAGAGAATTGATCGCACGGGCTAAAGAAATTATCACAAATTGGGGGTAATACCAATCGACACAAAGTGACACCGAGCTATGCGCAGCGGTTTAAATGTCGCCCTCCCTCAGTTAGAGGAGATCTTATGACGGCTGGCCAATTGGGCGGGGATTTGTATCCGGCGGATAAGATCCTAGCACTAGTCAAATATCTGGACTGAACTACCCGTTTACGAGGCTTAGTAAATAGGAATCGATTATGACTAGGACCACGAAAATTGCACTGGCAGTTGAATCTGCCGAACGACATTTGACAGATAACGGTTATCGACATGGTCCGTGCCTAGGTGCAAGAACCGTTGGCCCGACTTCCTGTGATGTGTGGGAGGTTGAGTTTGCCTATGAGGGTCTTTTGGAACGCAGTCAAACGACAGATCCAGCGTCGATAGTCCAGGCAGTCCATTTGAAGAACGAAGAAGTGAAATCCCTAAAATTGATGTGACGTTGTCCCAAGTAAGGGACTAGGTGCATTTGCTAGTGAAGCGGCTACAATAATGGAGAACGCGGCTCGTAGTCGCGGTTTGAATCCAAGCTCCGGAATAGTGAATACGGCGATCACACGCAAGCAAGCACTAAAACGGATTGAAGGATTGATTGGCAAAGGTACGAACGCGGGAATTGAATCACATATTGCAAAACTTATAAGACCAGGTTCCGGCCCGCATATTCGCACTGAGCTAGCGACTCGAATTGCGGAAGTCGAACGATTATCTTTGCACGTGGGCGAAAAGTCCGGCGCGGATATTCTGGCAAAGATTGCTGACTGGCGTAAAAGAATTTCGGAGATCGCAGATGTCGACTACTAGTACAAATTCACTGGAGAGCAAACTACTCGCGTTTTTCAAAGACATGGCCACCGCCAAGGAAAATAACAACTACGAATCAGATCGTGGAAAGTTTGTTTTTCACATGACCGATTGGCAAGAAGAACTTGGCTCGTTACTTCGTCTTTTCAGCAGTCCAGACGATTATGACCAGGATCAGGCGAACCAGGTCTTGCAGTCGTTGTTTTATCATGTGCTACCGCATTTGAACGCCGCTGCTGAAATCTACGACGACGCTGCGGAACTTTACAAAATGCACAACAAACTGCCGCCTTCGTAGATAGCCGAGACTTGCCCCAATTAAGGCAGCCTAACTCCCTTGAGCAAGGGCCGCAAAAGTACGAGCAGCTCTATAGGTCGCGGTACCAATTCTCTTTCATCAGTGCACTATCTTTAAGTCCGGATCGAATCAGTTCCACGATTTCTGGGTGGATTTGGAGTTGAGACAACAGCGGCAACTCCTGTGCGTTTTCCAGAATGGATGAAATCGCAGAATACACGCGGTTCGTGATGTGACCGGCTTCCATATCGGATCTCAGATAAAAGGCAATCGTTGTATCCGAAGCCGACTTGGGGACTTCATCGTCCTCCACTTTCATCAACCTTCGAAAGGCGTTTCCCACCGGGCCCTCCGATTGCCCAATTCGAATGCGAAGGGATTCCCATGCGCTTTTCCAATTCATGACGCTCTTCCAATTGGGAAGATTCTCGAGTTGCAACTCCTTCTGCGACATCCATCCGCCAAAGGTATCCAACAAATCGGGGCGGCCGATCACGAGCGCCTGCGCATACGAGAACTCCGGTGCTCCGTTGTCGACAACGCCAATTTTTTCGAAGCCGGAGTCGTTGAGGATATTGGTCGGCGTATGAATTTCCGATAGCTCTGGCAAGCCTAGAATAGCTAAGTTTCTAGCTGCATTCGGAACCACCCTGGTCGTCGGATAAGGCAAGCCGTCGATGCCTGCACGTTCGAATGGCACCCGCAACAAATTCGTACAGCTTGCACAAGAGCCACCAAAGTCCTCGGAAAAAAATCCGCCGGTTGGAGCGCGGCGAGCCTGAAAATCAAAGGCGAAAGTCTCCATCGTGTCAATCGCCGCGCTCAATGACTCTCCTACGTCATCTGGGAGGCCCTGCCCGTTGATCCTGGGCCTGACCCATTCCGAGTACCAAGAGAATTTGGGATGCAGTGCCGTCGTGATGGGGACGCATCGCCAACCACCTTCATAAATTTCAAGAACAGATGGCTGAAAAAGCACTTCATCTGTCTTCGGATTCCTTACCCGGCGCGTCACGTACAGCATGGCATGGGGCGCTACACCAGGTTCTTGTAAAAAGCTTTCCAAAAGTCCGTCACCTGGGTGATTTAGTTCGACGATGCCGATGTCACCTGATCGAAGTTCCATTCCACGCACCCGAATACGATCTGGATTCCCATCCACCAAATCGAGCTCGGTCGTTTCCGTCTTCATCAGCCAATGTGCAGGATCAAAACCACCTGTCTTTCGAGAAGGCCGGAATTTCGCGATGCGTTCCGGGCCCAGTCGACGAAACATCTCGGAGCGAGCACCCAATTCATGTAGCCCAATCCTGGCCTCTTCTGCGATAGCATGCTCGGCGAGCAGCGAAGCAATCGCTTGGCCGCTTGAAACATCCCCAATTTGAGTCTGCCTTTCAATCAGACTCCTAACGGCTTCAGCGCGTAGGAGTGTTCGTAAGGCCACGATCAAGTGGCTGGCTTGCTGCAGTTCAAGGGGGGTTGCGACCGGTACGGACAGTATCAACGACTGAGCTAATTTCTTTGCCCAATGAGATCGGATAAGCCGTAGTTCGACTAGGTCTTGGGCGCACACGGAGTTAGGCAAAGCGTCGTAGCGACGATTGACTTCATGCACATACGAAACTTTTTCTTGGAAACTTCCATGTTCAAGGACCGAAACCCATTCGCGTATTCGGTCAACAAGTAACTTGGACTCGTTGGGAGGTTTCTCCAATTTCAACACCGATCTGCTACCAACCACTACCCATTGCACGCCGTTGCGCTGCAAGGGGCTCGATCTGATTTCGTTTTGCTTCTGGAAGCGGGTTCATGAAACCACGAGGTCGCCCACCCACAACTTCGGGGCCAATATCGTTGAGTGGGTAGGGATCAAAAGCAGCCGCCCGGTATTTCTGACGCTCCTCTGTCCCCTGGCCATAAATGCCGCCACTCCAGCGTTTCGAGCCAAGCTGAGACCCTTGGCAACCGGCAAAGGAAAGGGCAATCATTAACAAAAGAGCGCGCCGATAAAGCCTATTTCGTTCGATTCGCACACAGCCCTCCGTTGGTCTTGCGATTGCAGATTCCATTCCAGTTTCGTCAGCCACAATGCTATCGATTTCAACTCGCAGGCTGCTAGACTGATTCGATGCAATATTCATCGATTCCAAAAGAGACCATGCTGGACTGTGTGACATTGAGGATCGCAACGCCCCCGCAAAATGGGATGTCTGAGTAAACTATGAACTCACGAAATGGCTGCAATCCCGTCGCTCGAACCATTGCCGTAGTCGGCTTTAGCGCTCGATCGGCGGCTCAGTGCGCAAAGCGACAAGGTCTTGAGGTTATTGCGGTCGACACATGTGCAGACCGCGATTTGGCTAGCCAGTGCCAAAAGCACTATCGGCTTGACGATCCCAAATGGCCTGACGTTTTGAATGCATCACATCCTGGCGTACCGCTGTTATTAACAGGCGGCATGGAACATCGAACACAATGGGTTGACCATTGCCACTCGGTGGCAAACCGTGGTGGTCCTGACGGGAAACAGCTTTCCGCCATGCGATCCTTGGACAACTGGGAGAAATGGGCGGTTTCATCCGAACTCGGTTGGCCAGCTACCTATCGGAAAATCCAAGACTTCACCCTGCTTCCGGATCAACTGGCTGGCAGCGACTGGCTGTTGAAGCCGCTTAACAGTGCTGGCGGTATTGGGGTGATCGACCTAACAAACGCAGTCCTAGTAAACGACCCATTGCTCCAAAATCCCACCGAAGCTTACATTCAAAAGCGACTGCCTGGGGTTGCGATCGGCATTACTTTTCTTAGCAGTGAATTTGGCAGCGCACTTGTTGGTGCGGCTGCAGCGTGGCCGCCTGATAGGAAACCGATAACATCGCGTTATGTTTACCGTGGTTCGTACGGGCCTCTTCGTTTGACGGACGAACAGATCGACAGGCTACGGCGCTTTGCAGGCATAGTCGGACGAGAGTCTGGTCTACTCGGACTATGGCAAGCGGACTTTCTCGTGCATCATGGAGCATTGACTCTGCTAGAGATCAACCCGCGCTGGAGCGCAAGCATGGACATTCTAGATGTTTGCTTGGACCTTCGGTTGGTGGAAATGCACTATGAGAGTATCTGCAAAATCTTGTGTCGAGCGGCATATGAGCAGTTTGCCTTGAACGCTTGCAAGCGAGCCAGAGAATCCATTGAATCCATGATTGGCAAGCTAGTTGTTTATGCACCAAATGCATTCACCGTTTCTCAGGCTCAATCGGATTATTGGTGGGCAAATCGATGGGAATGCGATGTTAACACCACACGTAATCGAAGCCAATTCGCGGACATACCCGTGGCAGGGACGAACGTCGAAATCGGCAATCCGATTCTAACTGTGTTGACATCGGGACGATCACATGAATCAATCCTCCGCGAACTGCAAACGGCAAAATCCGTGGTCGAAAGATCGTAGACCGGTAACCATGGGCCAATCGATCGTCGTTTTTGCAGGGTTTTGCAGCTACTCCTCTTTTTTCGAACAACTTTGCCGCTAGGAGTTCTGAAACAGCCCCAAATGGTTTATAATGGTTTTTCGTCGAGTTGAACGAAGCTTACCTAGCTGTCACAGCCTCAACTGCTCACTGCAAGATTCTTCGTTCGCGATTGGCTTAAAGCCATCATTGCTTTCTTCATTTCCAACTGGAGCTATATTTCAATGGCAACCGCGCCGAAAACCCCACGCAAGAAGAAGGCCGTCAAGGAAGTCGACCCGAACGCCCCACCAGCCCCACCAAAAGTAAAACGAACACGCAAAGTTGCCGCTGAGCCTCGTATCAAGCTCTATTGGGGAGTCTTCAATCAGAACCTGAAACGCGTCGCTGTATTTGAGTACGAGGACTTGAAAAAAGCCGAGAAGCACGTCAAAGAGTTGACCAAGGCTACCGGCGACCACTTCCTACAAAAAATCAAAGAAACCGTCGTTGTCTGAACGATTAGGTCCGACGAACGCTTTTCAAAACCCAAAAATCCACCAACTTCCCAGTTGGTGGTTTTTTTTGAGAAGTGGAGTTCGCGCCCTACTCCAAAACTCCTTTAGGCGAGGGGCAGTTTGAAATCTATCTAGAAATTGGGTGGCTCGCTCTGGTAGCCCAATGCGTTAGTTTTAAGTTGCACGCTTAGATTAGATGTATGTATTTCGGGCCAAAGGCCCAATCATTTACCTAGCCCAGGCCAACGGCCTGGGTGACAAACAAACACGAGACTAGTTAGGGCTGAAAGCCCGGCAATTTGACAAACGGACGGGCCGTCGGCCCTAACATAATGCGTTTTGCCTGGTCCCAGGCCGTTGGCCTGGGCTAGGCAAACCACCGGGCCTTCGGCCCTAAGCACAATGGTGCAATTTCAAAACTAACGCGTCTGGTGTGAATAATCCGCGTTAGAGTCATTTGCCACACTTCCCACGCCCATCGCTAATCGCTTTGGGCGTGCCACACGGCGGCCTGGCCTGGTAGTCTTCCGATCGCCTTGTTGCAACACTTCTCAGCGTGCTAAGCCAGCAGCTCGCGGACGACCTTGGCGTGTTCAACCCCTGTGAGCTTAAGATCCAGCCCTTGATTGCGGAACGAAAATCGTTCGTGGTCGATGCCAAGCAGATGCAGCACAGTCGCGTGAAAGTCTCGGATGTGCACAGGGTCCTTGACGATGTTGTAAGAAAAATCGTCCGTCTCACCATGGATGACGCCACCCTTGATTCCGCCCCCAGCCATCCACATCGTGAAGCATCGTGGATGGTGATCCCGTCCGTAATTGTCCTTGCTTAAACCCCCTTGCGAATAGATGGTTCTGCCAAATTCGCCACCCCAAATAATCAACGTCGAATCGAGAAGTCCTTTTGCTTTCAAGTCCGTGATCAAACCGTAGGTCGCACGATCGATGTCTTTGCACTGCGATGGCAATCGAGCGTTGACGTTTCCATGGTGGTCCCAGTTGTTGAGATAAACCTGAATAAACCGAACATCGCGTTCGACCATCCGACGCGCGAGCAAGACCGAATTGGCAAACGTTCCAGGCTTCTTCGCTTCGTCCCCATAGAGCTCAAAGGTGCTTTCAGGCTCGCTTGCAATGTTCGTCAATTCGGGAACACTCGACTGCATACGGAAAGCCAGTTCGTACTGTTGAATGCGAGTGTGTATCTCTGGATCGCCGACCGCCCGGAAATTCATTTCATTCAGTGACTTGAGTCCATCGAGTGTCTTGCGACGAACTTCGGCAGATACGCCCGCAGGGTTGTTGATGTACATGATTGGATCGCCGCTCGAGCGGAAGCTGCAGCCCGAGTGTTCGCCAGGCAAACAGCCCGATGACCAAAGCCTTGCCGAGATGGCTTGAATCTGTTCGGTATTCGTCGGCTGTGCCACAAACACCACGAAGGTCGGCAAGTTGTTGTTCATCGAGCCCAGACCATACGACATCCACGAGCCGATACAAGGTCGTCCTGTGACCATATTGCCCGTTTGCATCAACGTGATGGCTGGCTCATGATTGATCGCTTCGGTATGCATCGAACGAACAAAGCACATTTCATCGACGACTTTGGCCGTCTCTGGCAATAACTCCGAAATCCACATTCCGGTTTGACCGTGCTGTGCGAACTTGTATTTCGATGGTGCAATGGGAAAACGTGCTTGCCCACTCGTCATGGTTGTCAGTCGTTGACCATTGCGAATCGACGCCGGCAAATCTTTGTCGTACCAGTCGTTCATCTGCGGTTTGTAGTCGAACAAGTCCATTTGCGAGGGACCGCCCACCATATGCAGATAGATGACCCGCTTGGCCTTGGCTGGGAAATGTGGCAAAGTCCCCAGGCCGCCAGATGCCGGCCCAACAGTTGAGCTCGAATCGCTTCCACGCATAGCAGTTGGCATCCCTAACGATGCCAAAGCAGCTAAACCTAACGCGTTGCCCCCCTGACGAAAGAACTGACGTCGCGTTTCGCTTTGTACGTATTGCTCAAGGAGCGGATGGATTTTGTTAGGCTTCATGATTGGTTCTATTTGGTTAGGACTTCGTCCAGATTCATCAATTCGTTTACGAGCATTGTCCAGGCCGCCAGATCACTCGCATTGAGGCTCGGCTCCGGTTTGCTTTCACCGATTGCAATCAACTTCTTGGCTTCTTCGGGTTGTTGTTGATAGATGGCGGTTAAGTCGTTCAGACTCGCCACAACGACCCCGAGTTCTTCGGCACGGAAGGGTCTCGAGAGGATCTTGTTAGCAATCGATTGAACCCGAAGGCTCGCATCCGTTCCGAAAGTAGGGTCCGCCAGCGTTTGGGCCGCCAGCGTCCGGGCGGCTTCGACAAACTGAACATCATTTAGTGTTACCAAGGCTTGCAACGGAGTGTTGGTACGTTCCCGTTTGACGGTACATACCTCACGGGCAGTCGCGTTGAACACTTCCATGTTCGGTGGTGGTGCCGCTCGCTTCAGGAAAGTGTAAAGGCTGCGTCGGTAGAGTCCTTCCCCTTTGTCGGCAACGTAGTTTCTAGTATTGCTTTCTGGCATTGCGACTGCTTCCCAGACTCCAGGCGGTTGGTAGGGGCGGACACTAGGGCCACCGATCTTGTTCACAAGCAAGCTGCTGGTGAACAAAGCAGTGTCGCGAATCATTTCGGCATCCATTCGAAAACGTGGGCCGCGTGCCAGCCATCTGTTGGTTGGATCGAGCGACAGTTTTTCGTTCGTAACAGTAGCGGACTGCCGGTAGGTCGCACTGGTCACAATCATCCGGAATAGATTCTTGATATTCCAACCGTCATCTCGAAAACTGGTAGCGAGGTAGTCGAGCAACTCTGGATGCGTCGGCATCTGACCAGTCACGCCAAAGTCCCCGGACGAGCCTACCAAGCCTGTTCCGAAGACCTCTTGCCAAAATCGGTTGACCGTAACGCGAGCCGTTAGGGGGTGCCCCGGTTGCAAAAGCCATTGCGCTAGTCCAAGTCGATTTGGCGGTATACCAACTTGCATGGGGGGCAAGACTTTGGGGGTTGCTGGCTGCACTTCTTGTCCTCGTTTGTCATAGTCACCTCGCATCAAGACAAAGGCTTTCGGTGGCTCTGCCGCTTCGTTCATCACATGCGCTACGGTGCCGCGCCTCTTGATTTCGTTCTTTTCAGCGATTAAGGCTTGGACCGATGCGCTGAGTTGAGGGAATTCTGGGTCATTGGTGTTTAGATACCATGTGTAGAGCTCTTCCGTCTCTTCTTGAGTGCGACTCGGTTTGGAAACGAGGTATTGCCGTCGCGGGATTTCAACGAGTTGCGAAATCTCTTTTTCATCCAGGACCTTGCGATAAATTCGGATGTCTTGGATTTGAGCGCCCGCAGCAGGGGACCCGGTTGTTCGGCGACCGATCGTCAGGGGCACGCTGGTTTTCACTGTCTCGGTGAGTTTGTTGCTAGGACTGTCCTTCTTGGATTCCTTGCCATCGATGAAGATCTTAACCCCTTCGGCATTCGAGGAACCATCGTACGAAATTGCCACATGCTGCCATCTGGAAGCGGTGAGTTTCGTCTTCGAAACGGACTTCAACGCGTTCTCAGGCCAGTTGTGTACCATGTGCATTCCAACGGCCCCATTCTCCGTCCAAACATCCCAACCGCGATGTTGGTTTGCATCGTCCATTCGAGCGATCAATGAGCCACCTTGACTATCCGATGCAGGTTTGACCCATAGCGAAAAGGTCACCGGTTGATCCCGTTCGAAGTCACCGACGGGCAACGATGGAAAACATTCTTTGACCTTCCATGCCAAGTCGGAGACTTTACCTGCGATCAGCGTTGCATCCGGTTGCAATGGGATGGTAAACCACTGATTTTGATGGATCGCGCCGATCCATTTGGAATCGCTACCAGTCAACGGAATGTGGGTCTCCAAAGACTCTTTTGCGGGGAGTGCTTGCCAACTTATCTTTTCACGCTCTTCGGGCTTTGCGATCCAGCCGTCGAACGGCTGGCGAGCGCCATTTCGACGTGCCGCCAAAGCGCTATTCGCTTGCTCGGTCAACGGGTCGAGTTCTAAGTATCTGGCTCGATCCTCGTTACGCGGGACTGGAATGATCGGCGGCGTGTCCTTGATATTTCCGTCCATGGCCTTTTGGGTCGTGTTGTTAAAGAATGCGGCCAACTGATAAAACTCTTGTTGGCTGATCGGATCGAATTTGTGATCGTGACAAACCGCACACCCTACCGTCAGACCAAGCCAAACTTGGCCTGTCGTCTCAACGCGATCGCGCGTGTAAAGGACTTGGTATTCCTCGTCGATAGCTCCCCCTTCGTTGGTCGTTATATTGCAACGATTAAACCCAGTTGCAATGCGTTGGTCTAGATCGGCACCAGGAAGCAAGTCGCCTGCCAACTGTTCAATGGTAAACTGATCGAACGGAAGATTTCGATTGAAGGCTTTGATCACCCATTCGCGGTAAGACCACATCTCACGGAAATTATCAAAGTGGATACCGTGCGTGTCGGCGTAGCGAGCGTAATCGAGCCAGTTGCGACCTCGATGCTCACCCCATTCTGGACGTTTCAGCAATTCGTCGACATAGTTTTCGTATCGTTCTGGCGAAGGATCTACCAAAACGCGTTCCATTTCGTCTGGGGAGGGCGGCAAACCGGTTAAGTCAAAGCACACTCGGCGCAACAACGATCGCAGTTCCGATTCTGGCGAGGTCTCGATCCCTTTGCGTTCCAAAGAGGATAGAACGAACCGATCGATCGGATTTCGAATCCATGCGTTGTTTCTAACTTGTGGAAGCTCTGGCTTGACGGGTGGAAGAAACGCCCAATGCCCTTGATACTCGGCCCCTTCCGCGATCCATACCTTCAAAAGTTCTTTCTGCTGAGCCGAGAGCGATTTGTGAGAATCGGGTGTCGGCATCACGATATCCGGATCTGTCGAGAAAATGCGGCGTACGAGCTCGCTTTCGTCTGGTTTGCCCGGGATGAATGCAGCTTTGGCGATAGCGTCCTCGCGTTGGTCCAACCGAAGCTCCGCAGCTCGCTTGCTTGCATCGGGCCCATGACAAGCGAAGCAATTTTCCGACAGAATCGGCCGAATGTCGCGGTTGAACTGGACTGTCCCTGCGGCCTGCGCATCGGTCAACGGCCCCGCAATCAGGTATGCAATGAGCAGAAATGCAACCAAAAGACGAGGGTTTACAGTCTTCAAGGTAAGGACCATATCGGCGGTGAGAGAAAAAAACCATAGGCGGGAGGTCTCTCCGTTGCAAAAACGCGAGACGCTGACCCTTCTTATTTTAACGACAAGTCAAGCAAAACAAGAGAGCCAAGTTCAATACATTTTGATGTTTTCGACAACCCAATTCGAAATCGAGGAATTTCGAATAACCCTGACTTCGTTAAGCTATACACGCAACCTCAAATACTCTTTCACCCAAAGCGGACAGATCAATGGTCATGAGAATTCGATTTCTAACTACCTTGATTCCGACACTATTTACCGAAGGCTCGGCGATGCTGTGCCGACAAAATTGAACCCGGCTCCTATAACCGGGCCAACAAACTTCTTAGATTCCGATGTGAAACTTCCAGTCGCGACACACTATTCCGTACGATCTATTGTGGATGGCGCATAACAATCGGCTGGCCACGAGTTCACTTTGCCTGCCAACGCTCCCGTTCGAAACTAAATCGAGATTCCGCTTAAGTTGCCCGCAGAGACGAGCCCAGGTGATGCCTCTGCCGCCGATCTCGACGGCGACGGATCTACACGACGACAATCCCTACAAATCGTCGGATATTCACGTTGATGCACGATCCCCAGTATCGAATGGCCATCGCATGGCAGAATGTTTCTTACAATCAACCACCGCATCCGAGCTTCTTTTTCGGCCACGCGATGCAAGAACCCCCGCGTCCGAACATACAACTCATTGAATCAAGAAGGCCGTGATTCGAATGGGAGAGCGAGGCTCCTGCCGAGCTTGGCATGGGTTCGGCAGGAGCCTCTCCGCCTCTCCCTCCCGGTAAAAACCACTTTGCCGCTCGCCTTAGTACTCAAGTTCCGCTTCGCTTTCAGCTTCCGCGTTTGGATACTCAGAAGCCGGATAGGTCGCTCCCAGGACCATCCCTCCGATGCTGGCCAAATGAATGAGCCAGCAACCTTCGTTGGCAATTACCGTACGCAAGGCTACCCAAGCAACCAGCAACATGGCGGCAAAGTAGATTCGTTCCGTCGCTCGTTGAAGCTGCAAGTTGTCCGAGCATTTTGCCATCCATAATCCTGTTATGGCAAGACAGGGAACGACCCAAGTCAGGCATGGACCAAACGACTCAAACCAATATGGCATGTAAGGCATTATTAGGGTGCTTCCTTGCTCCCGGTGTTTCATCCCCTACCCGGAAATCGTTCCCAAAGTAGTTGCCTCAAATCATGATAACTTTTGAAAAAAGATTCAAGGTTGAATGGTTGGCGTGAACATGCCCACGCATGACAATGCCCCGAGTTTGAAGGTCGTTCGATTTAGCAACCCTCCCACTAGCGACCATCCGGTTTAGTCACCCTCCCTCTGGGAGCAACACTCCGTGAAGCATTTCCTCCAACGATTGTTAAGGTTGTGTGGGAGCTTGCCTCCCCTCAACCTTGTTTTGGCGTCCTATCAAGAAAGCGACCTGACGCCCTCCGCTCCTGCCTCGACCGCCTTGGGCGGTCGAGGCAGGAGCGGAGGGCTCGAATTTATGGGCTCGGCCGGGAATTAGTACGCCAAAACGGCGTCCGTCGGAGGCAAGCTCCGATCGGACGGAAATGCTTCACCGCGTTGCCGAGGGAGGGTAACTTATTTCATCTCTAGCGTGGCATGACTGGCATATTGGAATTCGAGACGTCACCGACTCGCAGGTTCTCGACTTGCGCCACGTCCAATTCTGCGGCGAAATCTGGTCCAGGTTGCAAATAGAGCGGGCCATCTGCCGTTTCCTGAATCGCGTGCAAGCCATGATGCCTTGTCATCTCTAGCGTTGCCAGGAACATGGCAACCAATGAGCTTTTGTGCATCCCTACCTCGAACAAATCTTGCAATTCGACCCGGTTTGATTCTTGCACGCGTTGGTGAATGCGTTGCATGTAGACGTGAATCGGCGTGTCGTCGAATTGGATGCTATGTTGGGGAGCCTTTTGTCTGGCTTTCAATATCCGTCCAAACGCGCTAACCAAATCCCATACTTCAACCTTGGCAATCGGCAGATCGTTTGCATCGATCCTTCGCGGTGGCAGATCGCTTGAGAGTCGAGAATAGCGAAGCTGCCATCGACGGCTCTGCTCATCGAGCAAGCAGGCCGCGTCTCGAAATCGCTTGTATTGTACCAGTCGTTCCACCAATTGAGGCATGGACGAGTCTTGGCCAATCGAGCCCAGATCACCCGCGGAATCCGCGTCGGAGACTGGCAAAACGGACTTCGCCTTGAGCTCAATCAATTGACTGGTGATGTCGATGAACTCACCCACATCGTCGAGATCCAAGATCTCCAAAATCTCCAAGTAGGCCATGTACTGGCGGGTTATTTTGGCGAGCGACAGCTCCTCGAGCGGCAATTCTTCGCGGCGGACCAAATAGAACAGCAGTTCTAGTGGCCCGTGGTAACAGGGTAGATCGACTCCAAAGACCATGCTTCGATCCAACGTTATCGCGTTAGCCCCATCGTAAACGAGAAGATCTGTCGAGAGTCGGTATCCGCATAGGAAACTGGAAATGCGAAATCGAATGCGAGCGGTGCTGGCCCGAGAGCAGGGACCGCAATACGAGCTCCAAAACCTGGTGCGACCCGGAAGTTCTTTGCATTCAATTCGATGTCCTTCTCGACAGTTCCATAGTCTACGAAGGCAACCATACGGAGCATATCGTCGGCAGTGATTGGCATCATGTATTCAAAGGTACCAAGCATTTGAAATCTTCCCCCAACTTGAACATCGCTATCCACCGGACTTGCTCCTCGGAAAGCAAAGCCTCGCATGGTTGAGAAACCACCGGCAAAGAAGTTTTCAAATAACGGAGTGTCAACGCCTGTGAAGCCTAACCGCATCGAACTCGTAAAAGTATGTCGACCGCCGCCGTCTGCCCTCTGTCGAACCAAAAAGTAGCGACTGAAGTTGACTTGACCTCTCGGGAAATCGAATTCACCAAAAGTCTGATCGTAGATCAATTCTAGCAAGTGACCTTCGGTCGGTAGGAACGGGCTGTCTCGAGTGTTGTGCGCTAATCGGACGCGACCCGTATACATGTCGTTGCTTCCAGCCACGCGATCCAACGCAGGTAAACCAGCCACGCGAAGATTGGAAATCTTGACGTCCTCACCTCGCAACTCGGTTGTCAAAGACAAGTCGGGGGTCACTTCGTAACCGATCGCGACGCGTGCTCCAATCCGTTTTTCCGTCCAGTCGCGATATATCCGAGTAAAATAAAATCCACCGACCGAAAGACTGAATGGTGAGTAGCCAAACAAATTGGGCTCGGTCCAATTGAGCGTGTACCGTTGTACTTGATTCCCAGGCACGAGCTCGGCCCGGAAATTCTGACCGGCACCTCGAAATGCGCCGTTTAATAAATCGCTCGGGCGACTTGGAAATTTGCGAATGTCAAAATTGCGTTCCTCCAAAACAAAATTTCCCGCGACGCCTAAATCGCTGTTGACCGAACCGCCTACGGAAAATCGTCCGGTTTGGCCTTCTTGAACATACACGTCGACCGGAATGTCCCGGATTCTAGGGTTGTAACCGTAGGGTGAGTTGTCCAGGAACGGAGACGTGGAGCCCAATTGCCAAGGCTCTTCCAATGGAGGTGCCGTCTGGAGGGGCATGCCTGGCGGAGGCAACGGCTGATTGTTGTAGGTTGGCGGCGCAACCGATTGTTGATTGCCGTAGTAAGGCTGATTGGTGGGTGGCTGGGCCACGAACGGCGCGTTGCCCGTGGGTTGTCCAAACATCGGCTGGCCAACCTGCTGCTGCCCGTTAATGTTGGGGGCATTGCCGTAGTTCGGAAGGTTCGGATTTGGGCTTGGTTGGCCCGAATAAGCTGGACCGGAACCGTACGCGGGACCCGAACCATAGGGTGAACCGACGTTATAGCCAGAGGCTGGGCCATTCCCAACGTTAGGTTGAGGGCCATAGCCGTAGCCAGGGCCAATCGCTTGTCCAAGAATCGGCGAACAAGGAACAGCCCACGATCCAATCGTTGCAAACAACGCTGCAACAATGCTAATCCTACGGCGATCGCGTTGCTTCATGGCAGGGTTGATTGGTTGGATTGGGCTTGGCATAGTTTGGATCTAGTCAACGGATGGCTTCGACTTCAATGCTCGCAACAGGAACGAGCCTCACTAGTAAGTCCTACAGGCGATAAATTAACGATTGGAACCAAATTCTCGGTCCACGCCGACTGGCGGTTCGATTCGAATGTTAGGGACGGTTCCCTGACTAGGGTCATTGTTGAAAATATTGAGGTACTTTAAGCGTCGTTCTGCATTGTCAATTTCGGGACCATTTGCAATGCTGCCCGGACGAATTTTGCCCAGCGGCTGCATCACAACACGTTCCTTGGTGTGGTCACCATCGATATGCACCCGTACTTCGCTCACTCGGTAAACGTCCCCCTCGCCAACGTTGTAGACGACCTCCACCTCGTTGTTGGGTTGATATACCAATTCTCCGATCACCTCACAGAAGATGTGACCTTGTGCGCCGTACACATCCCGCAAAAACTTTTCGTCGTTTTGCTTGTTGGGTTGATGGAATGGCTCGCCGGCTTTCAGTTTCATGTAGGGCAACAGTTCGCTGGGTTGATAACGCTTGGTACCAACAATGGAAACCGATTTGATCTTATAACGTTGGCCTTCCGAAACGACGAAGGTCAAATCGATGAAATCACCTCGCGTATTGTAGTCTTTTCGAAATTCAACTCGAGCATCGAAATAACCCAGTGTTCGATAGTATCCCATCAATGCATCACGGTCCGCTTCGATCTTGTAATCAGAAGCTTTGTTGAACATGTACGAGGTCAGCCCGTGGCGAGCATCTCGGCTACTGATCTTGGTTTTTAGAATCTCGGTGGAGAAAGCCTGATTGCCAATAAATCGAATGCTATTGAGCCTCTCGACGGGCCCTTCATTCACAATGAACTCGACTTCGCGTTGCCCCGGTTTGAGCCCTTGAGCGATTTGGATATCGACTTGATTCATCCCCTTGTCTTGGTACAGTTCGATGAGACGAGACTTGGCAGAATTGAGGGAGATCGGGTCGAGTGGATCCCCTTTTTGAATACCTGCATGCTTGCTCAACTGCCGGTCTTCGAGCCGTTGGTTGCCGCGAAAAATGACCGCTTTGATGATCGGGCGCTCCTCCACAATCAAGCGGATGTGAACTCCTTCCGGGGCTTCGGTAAAGTAAGGCGTTATCTTTTTGAATAAGTTGGTTCTATAGA
>JAYTVM010000196.1:0-6072 GCA_043743995.1 Pirellula sp.
CAAACTCTCAAAACTGAACTTTAACTGTATCATCCTTCTCCAGGGGATTTTCTGGTTGCCAATTTGATCGCGATCTCTAGGAGCAAAATAATGCCAGAATTTCAATGCTACTCAACTTTAGTCGCGTGGTTACTGGCCTGTCTGATTAAGATCCTGACAGGATAGGACCTTTAACAACTACAAATTGCACGATGCAGCTTAGCCGTAGAAGGTCAGTGAGCTAACTTACGAGCAGGAGCCACGCATTTGAGCTTCGCGATTTGCTAGATCCGGATGCGTTCAATCTCGTCCAAATTTATTTCGGCACTTGCTCGGTCGGAAAGCTTTGTAGTTCTGGGGCTCAAATGTGCAGCGATGGCTTGTGCATTTTCTACGGTACCGTCGTTCTCAAGTAAGCTGTGATGCCTGTGGTTCGAAAGTGTGGCAACAGACCTTGTGGGAAAGTCCGGCTGCAATCGATCGCCGTTTGATCATTCGAAGCGCGCCATGACGGCTAAGCTGATTCGACATATCGACGTTAGCTAGCTCGTCGCGCAATGTGACAAGATAGTTTTCCAACCAGCTCGCGCTTCAACTGCTTCTCTGAGAATAAAGAAAAGTTGATCTGGATCAACTCGCTCATCGTCGGGACGGAAAGAGTCTTTGGCTTTCTCAAATTCCAACAGACGTTCACGTTTGTCTTTGCTTATGACCAAAATGCGGCTGTAAACTTCGCAGGAATATGCGAACAGCTCTCGCTTACTGAATGCAATCGGAAGCAGCCATTCCGTTTTTCTTGAAAACGGGAGCCCGATCAGCTCCCGTTTTGAGTTGTGAAACAGATGTGCAGCCTCATGAACGACGTAATCATCAAAGGGTTGGGTCTGGTCGAAATAGGACATCGAAACATAGCATTTCGTGCCAACGGACATGCCAACAATAGAAGGTGCTTCGCTTGAGATTGGTTCTGCATCGATGCTCAGCAAGTAGAGATTCGCAAGTTTCCAAGCAGTTCCCAGATCCGCTGAATCAATGATCGTTTGGATTGTACTGGGTAGCAAAACAATCAGGCATCCATCCATTAGCAAAAGCACCGCCTCTTGCTCAACCTTCCTAAAAAGCCCTCGCACCATTGGTTCGACCTTGGATCGCGTGAATTTCCTGAGGTCCGTTGGGATTCCTTCGGGAATGCGTATCCGAACGTGGCTTTCTGATGTCGCTATCTTACGCTTGAGTGCGTCCACCATTGCCGCATGGCCGCGCTTGCATCGGTCTATTAAGTTCGAGCCGTCAAAGGCTGAAAATAATGGATCGTAATCACCTGACTGAATGAAGAGATCGATTTGGCTTTGAACTTCTGGATGCATCGTTTCGTTGACACTCGGGGGAATGGGATACATCAACTACCAACCAAATTAAGTCGTGATTGCCGTGAGCGTTCTTATCTGGTTCTGAACCGCCGTGTAGAGCTCGACATCTTTGGCTTCCGTTGAGATCGAGACGATCAGCGAGTACCTTGTTTTCTTATTTGCCAGCCCTAGCTTCATTCGCTCCCGCCACCAGCCGGTTACGGGATAGACCGCTACATAACCTGATTGAGCAAGTACGGCTGCGGTTCCAGTCCAAGCATCGGAGTGTATAGAACCCTTGGTCGTAACTGTCTCGCCTAACTCCCAAGCTCGTTCATCACCAACTGCCTTTCTAGGTCGAACACGCGTTCCTTCGTCATTTTCAGGCCAGTCATGACGCGTTAGGCGATCTTGGAAAACGGGAAGGCTCTCACCGGAGCGAATAAGCGAGTATCGGAGTCCGTGCGACGCATAGCGAAACTGTGCAACGTATCCTCGTCTGGGAGGATTTGGTTCGATGAAGTAGGAGAGAGTAACCTTCATTCGCACTGGCGTACTGCCAAGATCCTGCAATACTTCAACCGGAATTGGTAACCGATGAATATGCATTTCATTCGACAGTGATTTAGAACCCTCTTGCCGATAAGGTTGGATGTAGTCTTCGATGATCATCGTTGTGTAGCTTTCGACAGTATCGCGAGCTCGCTGCAAATTTGGTAAACCCATGCCATACACGCGAAGACGTTCTTCTCGTTTTGCTTTTGGGAACTCGGTTCTCATCTGCTCAGTCCATTCCGCAGAATGAACCATTAGTGCTCGAATCGATTCCGGCCAATAATCTGGATAATCCGCTTGAAGAATCGCTGCCATTCGTGCAGCTATTGCCGTCGCTGCTGATGTGTCTTTGGAAGCGGCCAAAAGAGCATCGCTCTTTGGATCCATTGAGACCGTGAGAAGGGACATGTCGTCCGTGTTGGTAATGAATCCATTGGGCGCAACCAACCGGTTGCCGCCTTCGAAAACAACGTCAGGCTTATAGGGCCAGTCGGTGTCGGACCAAGTAAGGGAAGTGCGGCTTGCTGGTCCTAACGAGCCTCGCGGCGCTAGAGCTTTGTAACCAACAGTTGCAGGATCGCCGTCCCATACCAAGTTGGTGAAGGCACCAATTGTGAGAGCATTCCATGACTGTGCAGGTTCTTCGATGCTCTCGGTGTAGTTCTCGTTTGGATAATTCTTGATGCCTTCTTCAAGGAGATTACCACCTGACACAATCGCGAGTCGCTGTACGCCGTCAATCGCCCCCGATGTTATTTGGTCCAACGACGCGGACCAAAGCGACGGACCGCCTAGGATACTTCCTGTTGCAGTCACTGCCATTGAGAAAACCCTCTTTCGAGCCGGATTCTCATTCTCTGCAATCAGCATCGCACCGATTGTGATTGGACCGTAATCGGGTGGCTCGTTCTCGCCGGTTGGCGGCAAAATCTTCACGGATTCCAATCGGTGTACCAGGGAATACGATTCCTTCTGCAAGAGCAATGCACCGAGTTTATCGCCAAAAAGAGCTAGGCCTGCCATCTCCGTGCCATGACCCTTGTCATCGCTTGCACCCCATTCCAACCGCCAAGCTTGAGCATCGCTTTCGACAAGACTACCTTCTAACAGCGGATGACCGCGATTAACGCCTGTATCCAGAACACATACCGCTGGCGAACTGACGCTGGCCGGAATCAGCCTTCGTTTGAGATCCCTAACAAGCTCGCCTTGAAACTCAGGCGTCAAGGAAAGAAATTCTCCGGCAACAATTCTCGCACGTCTTAATTCAGCCAGGTATTGAATGATTCCAGGGAACGCAAGCCATTGCTCCAATGTAGCGAAGGCAAGCACGACAACACGCTCAGGGAACGAAGAGTCGCGATCGCTTACGAGAATTTTCTGACTCTTTGCAACGTCCCTAAACCATTTCAAGACGGTCGATTTATCTTGCGAGTCCGTTTGGAGCCATACTTCCCACCAAAATAATTCATCGACGGCAGGAAGTGTCGCTTCGTCGGTCCAGTACTGAGCCCATGAGAAGGGCACAATGTCTTCGATGCCCGTCATTAGATTTTCGCTCTTTGGCCGATCAGTACTGCTAACCGAAGTCATGTACTCTCGAACCCGCTCCTCGAAGACTGCAACCCTGTCGTTTGGCAATGCAACTGTGTACTGAGTTTTGGTGCCTATGGTCCGGACATTGACGATCTTGATACCGAGTTTTTCGTTCTCAAGTTGTGTCATCATCATTGCAAAATGGCTTGATTGCTCAAATTCCATCGGCACAAACGTTAGCCCTGAACCCGCAGGGCAATTTGCCAAGTCGCTTTCAACTTTGGCTTTTGCCTTTGCCAATCGATCTAAGATTTTCTCGCCATGTTGCGACGAAGCAGGCCGAGGTGGGGTGTTGTGAGCCGATGAACCACCGCTATTTGTCGACGTGTATGGAACGGATGTTCTGGTCCCGGTAAGTCGAATATGTTTGAAGGGTTGTGTCATCTGGAAAGTGAATCAAGAATTTGCTGTTACCTGCCAAGCTTTTGATTCAATTTACCAGAAATGTTCGCTTTAAGAACATCGACCCTCACAGAATCGAGGTCATTTAGGACTGCGTTTTTGGCTGACTCATCACACGCGCGACAGATCTCTGCGTGACTAAGGCCAATCGCTAATTTTGCGACAGTCGGTAGTACACTCGCGTCAATCGCAAAAGCCGAAAGCCTATTGGCAATGAGTGGAACAATCTCGTCGTCGGTTGGCAGATGGTATCGAACGATATCATCGAACCTACGGAATAACGCTTCATCTAGCATTTGCTCAAGGTTAGTTGCCGCAACGATGATGCTGTCGCTTTCGTCTTGCTCTAAGAATTGCAGGAACGAGTTGAGCACACGTCTAATCTCGCCTACGTCGTTCTTGTCTGATCGCATTGATCCGATGGCATCGAATTCATCAAAAAGATAAACGCCTCGCGTTGCCTGAATCGCTTCAAATATCGTGTGCAGCTTCGACGCCGTTTCACCCATGTACTTTGTGATGAGCGAGTGAAACTGGACGGAAAAGAGAGGAAGCCGAAGCTCGCCTGCAAGCGCCCACGAAGTCATGGTTTTACCAACTCCTGGCGGTCCAACCAACAAGAGTTTTCGCTTTGCCGATAATCCGTGCTCCTTCAACTTCGCCTGCTGTTTGTATTCCAACAAAACTTGCGAGAGGATTGCACGCTGATCCTGATCGAGGACCATCTCGGAAAATCGAGTTTTGGGGTAAGAAGCCGAGAGTAAATTCGCTAGTTCGCCACTTGGTCGGCTGATTGGGACAGCACCGCCGATTTTTGCCGACCGCTGCTTCTCGCGAATGTCGTTAACGAGTCCCTTTAGTTCGGCAGCCAAGGAACCTTTGCCGTTCTTAGCTTCATGCGCAGCGATTTGCAAAGCAACAGAAACGAACGTATCTCCGTCAGCGTCGCTGTAGCTACGCAAAAGGGATTTGATTTGCTCTGCGGTTGCCATCCTTAGCCTCCTTCGAGTCAAACGAGTACGGTGAGGGCGGGTCGATCCGTCGATTGTGCCATTAGTGTATTCATATCAGTGTATCGACTGCTAAGTCGAGGAACTGAAGATTACCCAGATCCTCAAGGACCTACCAGAGCCATAAAGTCACACCAACCGGAAAACCCAACGGATTTCACCTGTTTGGATCCAGGTTTCGCCTATCAATCGTCTATAGATGACCTTCGGCTGCAACAGTAATCTCTCGCACCATGCAACTGCTCGGTGGCGTGGTCTGAAAGACTTCGCTCCAAGTTGGACCAATAGGACTGGTATCCGAGCCAAGCACGAAATACGAGTCATAGCCTTCGCTTTCATGCGGAATTCCTTGGGAGGCAATTGCGCGGACGTGGTCGACTTCGTCTTTTTTCCGAACGAGAGCCCAAGCCACTACACGTTCGATAAACCATCGATTTTCCTCGCATCCATAAACGCAATACCAATCGCCCGACACCGGCAGAATACTTCTTATCTCACAATGTTCAACCATGGATTTCTTCCTATCAAACTAAGCGGACTAAATTGGCATATTCAACCGGAGCCGGAAGGTACATTCTACCAATTTCCAAGCATGCCAAGTGCGTTCAAATTCTTATCCTCTCGATCTCGTCCAGCGTAATCTCATCGCTCGTTCGATCGTAGAGCTTGGTTGTTCTTGGACTCTCATGCGCCGCAATCACTTGTGCATTCTCCACCGTTCCGCCGTTCTCCAAATATGCCGTAATGCCTGTTGCTCGAAACGTGTGGCAACAAACCTTGTGGGATAGTCCTGCGGCGATCGATCGTCTTTTGATCATTCGAAGTGCGTCATGTCGAGATAGACGGTTCCCTGTCAGCAGTCCTGTTTTTCCGATTGCAGTGAGGAATAGGGGAGAGTCTTTTGCGTTTTCAATCGACGCCGCTTTGAGATATGCGTCGAGGTATTCTTCCGCAGTATGGTGCGTGGGAACTTCATGATGCTTCCCGCCTTTCTCGTGAAGCCGGATCCATGATCGCTTTCCCATTTGGTAGTAGTCATCAACAGTCATACCAACAACGGCGCTAATTCGAGCAAATGTAAAAAGCATGACAGCAATGAGGGCACGGTCGCGAAGCCCGATTGCTGTTGAAATGTCGATACTGTCGAGAAGCTGCCGGGCCTCATCAGCCGTGAGTACCGG
>JAYTVM010000197.1:0-23242 GCA_043743995.1 Pirellula sp.
TCGCAGTTCAAAAACCTTTGGTTTCTGAGGAAACATCACGCGGAGCGTGATGGGTACTTTCTTCAGATTCGAAAAAATCACAGCCTCAGAGCGTGCCACACGTGCCAAAGCTAGGCTCGGCTGGGGCTTGGCTCTCCCACAGGAAGAATCAGCAAGTAGATTGCAGTCTGCCACTCCATTCTTTTACTGATTCGCCTTATTTCTAGGAACTGGACCTTTTTCCAGTTCGTCTATTGAATTGATCCGATTTCCTTCGCGACCCTAGTTTCGAGTAAAACAATGAACCCTATCCTTCGTGTGATTGGTCTCTTTTGTGTTTCGTTCCTCGGATTCTCGAGTGCCCACATGGCTACAGCTCAGGAAATTGGATTTAGCGAGCGGTACGCCCTAGCCGAAAACCGGGAGGCTGCCCTGGCAGAGCTGATACCGGGGACGGATACCTATTTCTACTACCATTGCTTGCATTGCCAAACCGTAGGAAAAGTCGCCGAGGCACGCGCGCATCTCGACGCTTGGATCGCAAAAGTTGGTTTGAACGAGCAAACCAAACGGATGCAAACTCGACAATTCATCCTGGAATACAAAACGAACGCGCAAGCCACACTCGACCACCTTCGCTCCGATTTCGGTATCAACATCGACCATGCAGCGCCCCGAAAAGACGAAGCCGCAGAACTGCCAACCAAACTCGCCCCCAATGCTCTCGACTGGAAGGCTATACTCCGAACCCATTCGAACAATCCAGGCGCCGTCGAAACCGTCGCCCTAGCTCATCTTGGACCCTACCTCGATCAACCCGCCACCACCCGCACTTGGTTGGAACGCATCGATCGAATCGACACGCCTGGTCTGATCGAAATCATCGAACGTGAACTCAACATGCCCGACTCCCGCGGTTTCGGTTGGGCCGCAATTCACAATCAATTGACCACGGCTCAGTTGCTTGACCTCCAAAAACGCATTCCAAAATTGATCGAGTCCAACGCGTTCGTTCAAGCCCGCCTGCGTCGCATTCGACCCAACGACGACTCCTCATTCGAAGACCGAACTGTTCTCCGAGAGCACCTCATCGCACTCGAAACATTTGTCACCGGTCTCCCTGAATCCCAAAACAGCCTCATCGCTTCGGTGCTCTACAACCGGCTTCAATTCGATGAACGCGATGGCAACATGGATCGCGAACGATTCCTTCGCTATATCAAACTGCCAAGCAATCGCCCATTCTTCAACCCGGAATACGTCGCACGACAAAATCGTCGACCGCAGGTCAATCTAGGTGCCAACTACAAGGGCGAAACACTCCTCGACATGATCGGCGACGACGCACCGCTAGTGCTTCGTTACCTGGAACACTTCTTCAAAACCGATACCAATGTCGACTCTTTTTCAACCATCATCGATCGCGACTACCTGCGACGTGTATTCGCCTCGACCAAAATCCTTTACGGTATCGGCGATGCGAAAACCTACTACGCTCAGCTAACCCCAGACGAACAACGTGAACTGCAAGCTCGCATCGAACTCAAGTTTTCGCTCAGCAATCCGACCTACTACCGTCCCTCCGATACGGTCCGACTTACCTTGGACATCAAGAATGTTCAAGAATTACTGGTCAAAGTCTACCGCCTCAACGCCCGCAATATTCTCATCCAACAAAAGCAGCCCATCGGTACAAACCTCGATTTGGACGGCTTGGTTGCGAATATCGAAAAACGCATCGCCTACGCACAACCCGCAGACCTACGACATCGCGAAGTGCTCGAATTGCCTGAACTCGAAGGGGGTGGAGTATGGGTCGTCGATGTCCTGGCCGGCGGTCAACGCAGCCGAACCCTCATCCACAAAGGACATCTGCATGCGATGCAACGCATGTCCGACGTCGGTGACACCTTCCGTGTCTTCGACGCCGAAGGAAAACACGTTCCCACCGCCAAGGCCCTCTTTGGAACTCGTGAATTCGAACCAGACGACAAAGGGGATATCGTTATTCCATTTGGTAGCGAAGTCAAAACGGATGCATTGATCCTGCTCGATGGCCCCATCGCTTCGGTGCAAATGTTTGTTCATAATAACGAAAACTACCAGTTGCAAGCCGGCTTCTTGCTGGACCCGCAATCGCTCTTAGCAGGTGCCAGGGCTAGCGTCATCGTGCGGCCAAACTTGCTGTGCAATGGACAACTCGTCTCGCTCGCCCAGCTTGAAAAACCTATGCTGACAATTACCTCCACCGATTTGGATGGAATCGCTGCAACCCAAACCGTTCCGGACCTCAAGCTAGCGGATAACGGTGAATTGGTTCACTCATTCTTAGTGCCACAACGCCTAGCAAGTATCGCGATCACTTTGAGTGGCCAAGTGCTCAAATTGAGCAACGACTCCCGCGTTCCAGTTGCCTCCTCGCATTCGATCGCCATGAACGGCATGGCCAAAACGGCCCAGGTACGCGACTTTTATTTGACGCAAACCAACGATGGCTATTTGCTCGAGGTACGAGGCCGCAATGGCGAGCCTGCATCCCGTATCCCTGTCCAACTGGAATTCAAACTGTTCGGGCTAACGCCAAATGTAAGCCTTCGATTGGCCACGGACGCCAATGGCATTCTCGACCTTGGTCGGCTTCCAAGCGTCGAGCGATTCAAGGCAACTGCGGATTCGATGAATCCTCGTGACTTCCAGCTTGCCAGCTTAAGGCCAACTTGGCCAGCCACTTACCACGCACTCAGCGGCCAAGCCATCGAAGCGGTTTGGAATACTACCGACGGGGCGGAACAAGGACCGCAAAAACTCGGTCCAAACGACAAGCCCTTTTCGCGTGTCAGCCTCATCGAGTTTCGCGGCGGAGTTGTTTCCGCAAACCACCCGGACAATGTGAACATGGACGCTGGCCTTATTAAAGTCAAAGGACTCGAGCCTGGAACCTATCGACTCACCGATCATTGGTCCGGTCGCTCCATGCAAATCTCTGTCGTCAAGGGGGAACAGCAAGGAGACACGCTAGTCGGCCAATCGAAGTTCCTTGAAACAAATCGAGTTCGCACTGTCCATGTCCAAGACGTGAAATGGACCGAAGACAAGTTGCAAGTCCAGGTGGGCAATCACGATAAATTCACTCGGGTTCATATTGTTGCCGACGCATACGAACCGCAAACCAATCCAGGTGTAAGCCTGCCAGCTGCCGAGTTTCCAATCCTGTCCTTTCCACGCACGCGAATCCCAAGCTTCTATATCAACTCGCTCAAGCTGGACGAAGAATACCAGTACGTACTTAATCGGCAGTTTCAAAAGAAATATCTTGGCAGTTTACTGCCTCAACCGAGTGCGATATTAAACCCCTGGGAGTTGGCGGTTACCCAAAATGCCGCTCAAACCGCAGCAGGCGGCGATCCCATGGCGGCCATGGCGCCCAAGATGGCAGCCCCCGGCGCGGCTGGCCGGTTAGCAGAAGACTCCTTCCGTATGGCTGCCGATGGATCCCCTGAATACGAGTTTCTTAAACGCGGTTGCATCCTGCTCGCCAATGGCCGCTGCGACGACAAGGGCGTGTTCGCTATCGATCGCAAAGCTTTTGCTGGTTTGACATGCGTGACGGTGGTTGTCGTTCACCCCAGCGGAACAACTTATCGGACCGTCCACCTCCCTCTCAACGAACCGCGAGAACTTACCGATCGCCGGCTTGCCAAAGCATTTCCAGCCACAGATCGGCTGACCGAAATTCAAAGCGTTCGGGTTTTGCCCAAATCCGACAAGAGCGACCTCGGAGATGCCGCGTCAACGCGAGTCAAGATCTACAGCTCGATTCCGGACGTTTTTCAACTTTATCGAACGCTCCTAAATAACCATGTAGATTGCGATAAATTCGAGTGCCTTACGCGATGGCCGTCACTCAAGCCAGAAGAGAAGGAAAGGCACTATTCCGACTTGGCTTGCCACGAACTGAATTTGTTCTTGTTGGTCCACGATCTGCCCTTCTTCGATCGCGTGGTTCGACCTTATTTGGCCAACAAGATGCAAAAGCAGTTCATGGATGACTACGTGCTTAGTTCGGATCTTTCCAAATACGTTCAGCCATGGAAACTCGCCCAACTCAACGCGGTCGAACGGGTGCTGTTGGCCAAACGAATTGCTAGTCAATCCGGTAGTACTAAGCGATGGATGGGAGACTTAGTAAATTCGGTTCCAATTAATTCCGCTGCCCAATCGGTTTTGTTTGCACGGGGGCTTATGAGCTCCGCTTTGTGGGACGACAGCGATGCAGATGGCGTTGTTAATGGGCGTTTGTCACTGGGATTGGAACGACGCGAACTTAAGCAATTGAGTGAACTTTCGGCTGTGGTTTTAAGCGACCAACCTACGGACCGATTTTTCAGGGAAGAAGCGGAGTGGTTAAATCTTAGCAAAGACAAGTTGGATTCGATGGATCGCAAAACGGGCGCTAAAAAAGAAGCTGCCGATGCGAGTCGAGCAATGCTTTCGAGGCGAGCGAGGGGCACCGAAGGCCAACTAGGTCGGCTTTATCAGTCTCTTGAGGCCACGCGAAAATGGGCGGAAAGCAATTACTTCCGCCTGCCTTTGGCAACTCAAAATGGGGAACTCGTGCGGCCCAACGCGTTCTGGCTTGACTTCCTCAACCATTCCGGCGACGCCCCATTCTTGTCCAAGCACCTTGAACTTGCGGCCAGCAATGTCCACGAAGCCCTCCTAGCGATCGCAGTACTCGGTCTGCCCCTCGAATCCAAGCTGGCCACGATCAGCGTCGAACAAGGTCGATTGGTTGCCGCCACGAATAGTGACTCAATCGCATTCGTTCAAGGTTTGCAAAACATCGAGCAGAGCACCGATCCAGCCACCGTTTTGGCCAGCCAAAGTATTTTCTTGGCCAGCGACACTGGCGAAGATGCCAAACCGGTCCAAGAGCAATCGCTGATCAAGGGAACCGTCTATCGCTTGCGAATTGTTTTGACCAACCCGAGCGCAGCGATGGTCCGAGTGAGCGTTCTGCAACAGATCCCGCAAGGTGCCATCGCGTTGGAAAACGCCAAGGTCGTGGCCGGACAAAAGCTGGACCTGGCTCCCTTTGCGACCCAAGAACTCAGTACCAAATTCTATTTTCCACAGTCCGGCACATTCGAACACTATGGCGCCCAAATCGCAATCGGAGGCAAGATCGCGATTGCAGCACCTTCATCGACCTTGAAGGTTCTCGATGCTCCCGACGCCATCGACGAGACCTCTTGGTCGTATGTTTCTTTATGGGGCTCCGAGGATCAAGTGTTTGGCCATTTGAAAACTGCGAACCTGTTTAAGATCAACCTCGACGCCATCGCTTGGCGGATGGCTAATAAAAAATTCTTTGAACCATGCCTGGCTCGACTGACCGAATACGGTATTTACAATCCAACTCTATGGGCCTATGCCTTCAAACACAATGATGCACCTAGATTGCGAGAGTTCCTGGAGAACAACGCGAACATCGTTGGCCGCGTCGGACCCGTCTTCGACACGGAAGTGATGAAAATCGAACCGGTCGATCGCTTGCAATTCGAACATTTGGATTTCCGTCCATTGGTGGTGGCTCGCATGCACCAGTTGGGTCCGAAACGAGTCATTCTCAATGACGGGCTAGCGTTGCAGTACGAACGCATGATGGGAATTCTCGCCCAACAAAAAGCCATCGAATCGGAACAGCGGCTTGCCTTGGTTTATTACATGCTGCTTCAAAACCGTATCGAGGAGGCGATGGCTCACTTTGCAAAGATAGACCCGGCGACACTGGAAAGTAAATTGCAACATGACTACTTCGCTGCCTACCTCGATATGACACAGGGCAAGTTCGAAGAAGCGGACGCTCGATCGCTGAAGTACGTTAACTATCCGAATCCACGTTGGCGAGATTGGTTTGGCCAAGTGCGATCCCAAGTTGCAGAACGCAAAGCGATTCAAGCTGGCAAGACCGCAGACATCGCCAAGACCGAAGACTGGAAAACCGATCCGGCCAACCGATTGCTTACGGGGGCCCGTGAGCAACAGAATATCAACGAATCCGCTAGCCTACCCGTGTTGGACTTGATCCAAGACGGAGACAAAATCGTTCTTCGTCATCGCAATCTTGAAAACATTGACGTGAAGTTTTATTTGATGGATGTCGAGTTGCTCTTCAGTCGCAGTCCGTTTGCACAACAGGATGGTGGTCGGCTGAACATGATCGAACCGAACTTTGCCGAAGCGATGAAGATCGAGAAATCGGTCTCAGCAAAAGACCTGAATTTGGCGATTCCAGACAAGCTCAAGAACAAGAATTTGGTTATCGAAGTGTCCGGCGGTGGACTTACCCGAAACTCGGTTTTGTACGCCAATTCGTTGGTCGTCAACCATTCGCCAAACATGGGGCGATTGCAGGTCTTGACCAAACAGGGGCTTCAGCCCCTCGAGGGGGCTTATGTCAAAGTCTACGCACGCGACAAATCCGGCGCGGTCAAATTTTACAAAGATGGGTACACGGATTTGCGTGGGCAGTTTGACTACACATCGTTGAGCACGAACGACTTGGATACCACGCAGCGATTCTCATTGCTTGTTTTGCATCCACAGCACGGCACCAGCGTCCGCGAATCCGAGCCCCCGAAACGATAGAGAATGGATTCCGTTAATCGTAGCTGAGCGAGGCCCTCGCAACTCCTTTGCGTTTCCAGTTTTCGCGATGCGATCAATGGACTCACAAGTTGACTTGAAAAAGGCATCATTGTATACTCATTGTATATCCATTCGTTCGGATGAGTGCAGTCTTAATGCCAAATGGTACTCGCTTTGAGCCGCAACGCGTTAGCGTGCGGGCCGGCGGGCGAGTAATCACTTGCAAATCCGGCCCTCATGCTAGCGCATTGAGGCTCAAAATTTACAAAGTGAGTGCCATTGGTCTTCACGCCTTAGGGAGTTTTCATGGAAGTTCAGTTTGCGAAGTGGGGGAACAGCGTTGGACTGCGGGTACCGGCAAAGGTTGCGGAGGAACTGGGGATCGCACCAGGTAGCATCGCGGATTTAGAAATCCGCAAAGATCGGTTGGTAATAACGCCACGCTGGCATACTTATCGATTGGAGGATTTGTTGGCTGGAATCACACCAGAAAACGTCCATCAGGAAGTCTCGACGGGTGAGTCCGTTGGCGCGGAGGTATGTGATTAGATGGCATTTGTTCCTGATCGAGGCGAGGTGATTTGGATCGATTTCGATCCGCAAGTTGGTCGCGAGCAAGCTCGACATCGTCCAGCCTTGGTCCTTTCACCCAAGGCTTACAACTCGAAGACTTCTCTGTGCGTTGTTTGTCCCATTACGAGCCAAATAAAAGGTTACCCGTTTGAAGTTCAGATTCCTGGGGAGGGCTTGGGAGTGGTGCTTGCGGATCAAGTCAAAAGCCTAGATTGGCGAGCCCGAAAGGCAAAACGCAAAAGTAAAGTAAGCGAAGAAGTGCTCGCCGAAGTGATAGGCAAATTGAGTGCACTCATTTCGTGACCAATCGCCCACCTTGGGGGCACCACACACCAATTTTAGGCGAGCGGCAGACAAAAGACTACCGGGCCAGGCCACCGTGTGGCACGCTCAAAGCGATTAGCGATGGGCGTGAGAAGTGTGGCAAATGACTCGGGCGATTCACCACGCCCTTCGTACCTCAGAGCGTGCCACCCAGTTATATGTAGATTTCAAATTGCACCTCGCCTTATTGGTTCATCACCGGCCCGAGTATCGGTGGGTTTGGTTGCCCAAATCCGTTAGGTGCTGCATTGAGTTGGGGTTGAAGCACGAAGGGTCCTGGATTGGTTCTGGTCGGCGGTGCCGAGACGGCCATTCCCTGACTCGACTGCAATCTCAACTGTTCCCCGCTCGCGATCAACGCTTCTGTCGGCACGACCGGGTCAGGGGACAGTTGAACATCAATGATTCTTTCATCCCGCGTTTCGAATGGCCACAACGTTTCACTAAAAAAATCGAGAGGCGGAATAGCGTACCAGGGGGGACTGATTCTGCGCAAGAATTTTTCGGTCCGGTAGCCGTCCCGAACCAGTTCGATGTTCCTGGTTCCGTAGTACGTGAAGCTCGTCGAGACGGGCGTCAGTCCAATCGGGTTCTTGTCAATGTAAGCCATGGCTCCTGGGGGCGACGTTCGAACTGTCATTCGTTTCCGAATGCAGCCAATCTGAGCGGAAACTGCAATGACGAGAATGATGATCACGGGCAACCGAGAATAGGGAGTGCTTTGTTTCAGAGTTGTGTTTTCAGGCATTTGCTGTTTCATTTGCAATCGGAAGAAACACCACAATCAATAAGGTTGAGTCAATCGGATGAGTGAGTTGCCTGGAAGTTTAGGAGCCTAGGCCGCGAGAACGCAAGATAGATTGGAGAATATTAGTATTTCTTGAGTAAACCCTTGTAATTTCCGTCGATTCGGCAACGATTGAGCAACCAAGCCATTTTGCCTACCCACAACGAGCTTTTTCCCTTGGCAGCCATCCCTTCGCCTCATTCCAAAACCAACCAGCCAGTGAACCTTGGTTTGCTAGACCGTGAGCCGCTGACGCCTCTTTGCAAAGCAACGGGGCACACGCTAGCATTCTTAGCCAAGTTGGTTAGCGGCTTTACCGTCCGGTGGCTTGGGTCTCAGCCTGAGACTTGCCAACGGGTGTACTTTGCCAACCATACCAGTCACTTAGACGCGGTGGTCTTATGGTCCTGTTTGCCAAAGGACCTTCGATTGTTGACTCGTCCCGTGGCCGCTCAGGACTATTGGGGAGGCTCGCGACTGCGACGCTTCTTAGCTAAGTCGTTTAATGCAATCTTGATCGACCGAAAGCAGATCAAGGTGCATCAGAGCCCGGTCGAGCTCATGTTGCGTGAAATTGGGGATGTCTATTCTCTGATTGTGTTTCCCGAAGGAAGCCGTGCCTTCGACGGAGAAATGGGTGAGTTCAAGAGCGGATTATATTATCTAGCCAAGAAACGTCCGGATCTGGAAATGATTCCAGTCTACATGGACAATCTCAATCGCATTTTGCCACGTGGCGAGTTCATGCCTGTCCCGCTATTGAGTTCCATAACCATTGGCAGCCCAATTTACTTGGAATCCGGCGAGTCGAAAGTCGATTTTCTTAATCGGGCGAGTCGTTCGGTCAAAGTCCTGAAGGAACGGTAAAGCCGCCGGCTTTATGTCAAGTAAGTCTCTCTAGCGTATCGTGTTGTGTCGATTTACAACCAAGCAGACTGCTTTTGGTAACCCAATGCGTTAGTTTTGAAGTTGCACGCTTAGATGGTTGTATTTCGGGCCAAAGGCCCAATCATTTACCTAGCCCAGGCCAAGGGCCTGGGTGACACGCAAACACGAGACTAGATAGGGCTGAAAGCCCGGCAATTTGACAAACCGACGGGCCTTCGGCCCTAAGCACAATGGTACAACTTTATTGCAGATCATCAAATTTCACGTCCACGGTCGCGAATCCCTCCGATGACGGTTTCGCAAACACAACTTGCAAACCATCTTTCCGCCATGGCATCAGTCCCATCCACAATCCAGCCACAAACATGGCTATCGCAAGCGATACCAAGGGCATGATGGCGGACGTGAAATTGCTGGCCAAGGCCTCTATCGCTATTGCAAGCCCGAGACTCAATACAGCACCCGTGGTCGAAACGATTTGGAAGGAACGCGTACTTTGACTGATGAATAAGAATGAATAGCAAATCAGCAAAGGCAGGAATGAGACAGCCACCATCCCCATTGCAGAGCAGATGACGGCGACTCCGAAGTACCGGCCTTTGGCAACCGCCAGTTCGAAAAGGTTGGGCCCGCAAAACAAAAAAAGTATGAGCGGTATTGCTCCCAAGCCTATCAGCCATACCGGCATCCAAAGTAGCGACCTCATGGAAAGCGGGTATTGAAATACCACTTGCCCAGCCTTGGCAAGCCTTAGCGATGTGAACTTCTGAAAGTACCAACCGACAACTGCAATACTGATTAAGAGCAAAGGTACAACCACGATCGCAACAATAATGAGCGGTGGAAACATCAGCAGTACTTGTGCCAGCAAGCAGTAGCCGCACAAAAACGGCGCTACCCCTGATTCGTCATGGTCGTCGGGCAATAGCCAGGCCAACTGGACATTGAGAACAACTACACCATACTCAAGCATGCCGAGTCCAAGGATCGCGAAGCCGACCGCCGTGGAAGCGGGCGCGATCGAGCTGATGGCGCGACTAGGAAGCAATCCTGCTAAAACCAAAAAAGTCCATGAGAATAGGACTTCGATACCTGCGATCAAAAAGAGGGTTTCAATGTACTTTGTTTTTGGATAGTCCCGTCGATTGCCGAGGAAAGGATCAATCGCCATCAAAATCGCTTGTCCAATTTAAGTTGTCAACACTTGGAACTGATTTGGCACACCGTTCAATGAAGCCCGATCTCGCAAAAATTTCGTTTAACCGTTAGCCGTAGGCGTACGTTAGTCGTATCGAGTTCGCCTTCGGCTGACTGTTAAACACTGTTAAACAAAGAATTGAACGGTATTGCCGAAAAACGCTGGAATTCGACAGGCCTTACGAATCCTGTCGGAAAAACCTTGATGATATCCAAAACGAGGGTGGTTGCGATTGAAAAATTGAGGATCAAGTATAGGATTGAGGCAGTCGGAGTTTGATTTGGCTGAGCTGGCTCGGCATCCGACTCCCCACCACCTTTCAAATTCTCTGGAGTTTGTCTTTCAATGAAAAAATCTGTATTGGTTGCGGCTGCGTCCTTCGCTTCGCTTGGTTTTGGAATCGCCGACACGGCACATGCCCAAAAATGGGCCGACTTGACCATGACTGTACTCTTGGACGGAGAGGTTCCGCAACCCAAGGAGATTAAGGTCTTAGCAGATGAGTTTTGTCTGAAACAGAAAATAATGTCCGAAGACTTGGTAGTCGACCCAGCGACCAAAGCGATTGCCAACATTGTCTTCATGATTGATTCAAAAAAAACGAAGCTTGAAACCAAACAGTTGCATCCAGACTTGCAAAAATTACCCTCCGGCGTGCCCGTCATGGACAACGTGAAGTGCGCATTCGTGCCGCGCGTCATGGCGATCCGTGCCGGACAGCATCTTATGATGAAAAATTCCGATGAAACGGGACACAACGCCAAGTTTAATTTCTTCAAGAATGAAGAAGTCAACCCGATGATTCCTGCCGGTGGCAGCAAGGAGATTGTTACCACGGTTGAGGAACCAGGGGTTGTTAAAGTCGAGTGCAGTATCCACGGATGGATGAATGGCTATGTGATCGTGGCAGGCCACCCGTACGTTGGGATCAGCGATGCGGCCGGCAAGATCAAAATCGAAAAGCTACCTGCTGGAGTTGAACTGGACTTCAAGCTTTGGCATGAATCGCAGGACAAGTCGATCGAAGAAATCTCGCTCGGCGGCAAGAAGGACAAATGGACCAAGGGCTCCGTCAAGTTGACTCTCAAGGAAGGTGCCAACGATCTTGGGAATCTCCTGATCAAGCCAGAGCGATTTAAGAGCAAATAGTGGCGGATGCTGCCAGCATCCGAACCAAGGCTACTGCCAGGATCTGAACCGAGGCTAGCAGCGTCGGCCACGATCACTCCATCAGAATTCCTGCGATCGCTGCGTTGATCAAGGTCGCGAGGAATCCACCCAACAGCGCTCGCGTGCCTAAGCTGGCGAGGTCCGATCTGCGATTGGGGGCCATGGCGCCGATGCCACCCAGTTGAATTCCGATCGACGAAATATTGGCAAAGCCCGTCAGTGCATAGATGGCCAACCGATAGGAACGTTCTTGGATACCTTTCACACCGACAAACTTGTCGTTTTCTTTGATCGTGTTGAGTTCGGTCAAATCGGTGAAAGCTACAAACTCATTCAGGACCAGTTTCTTTCCCAGCAATTCGCCGATGCGGGGCGAATCCTCCGCAGCCACTCCAGTTAGAAACGCGATTGGAGAAAAGAGCTTCGAGAAGATCAACTCCATCGAGAGCGTTGGCATTTGAAAAGCAAGACCCACTCTTGCGATCAAGTAGTTGATTCCCTGTCCGCTGAGCATGAGTAGGTGATTGATCAACGCGATACCAGCGATAAAGGCGATGAGCATGGCGATGATGTTGATGACGAGCATCATGCCGTCGGAGGCACCTCCGGCTGCCGCATCGACTACGTTGATGTGTGTCCGCTCATCCGCGATTTTGATTTCACCACGCGTGACGGGATCCATGGTTTCGGGGATCAATAACTTCGATAGGTACAATCCGCATGGGGCAGCCATGACACTGGTCGCCAGGATGGCAACCGGATCGGCTCCCATCCCGATAAAGACGGCCATGATGCCGCCGGAAACGGTTGCCATGCCGCCAATCATGAGCGCCAACAATTCCGACCGCGTCATCGTGGCGACATAGGGTTTGATGATCAAGGGAGCTTCTGTTTGTCCCATAAACACGTTGGCGGTTGCAGCCAGCGTTTCGGCACCGCTTACCCCTTTGCTTCCGAACACCAATAACATTGCCTTGGCAAAGAACCAAACGATCGCTTGAAGAATTCGCAGATGGTACATCACGGTAAACACTGCAGACACGAAAATGACGGTCGGCAGTGCGCGAACAGCAAAGATGAAACCATTTCCTGCCCCGAATGCGTTCTCTGAGGGGACATGTTTTGCGAGTGGTCCAAATACAAACTCCGAGCCCATGTTGGCAAAGTCGAGGAACTTGGCAACCATGGCCCCCATGACCTCGAATCCAGAGTACACAACGTCCACCTTAAGGATCAAGACACCGAGCAAGAATTGCAATCCGAGCCCAGTAGCGACCGTCCGCCAATTCACTTGGCTCAAATTGTCCGAGCAAGCGGCAGCCAGCCCCAGGAAAAACACGACTCCGAAACAGGCTTGACCGCGAACACCAATACTTTCCCGAAGGAACCAGGCTAAACTTCCTAAAGCGAGGATGGCGGACAGGAGGAAAAGGCGAATACTCGTCTTTGTTTCAGTGGCAGAAGTGCGACTCATGTACGAATTCACTTGGTATTTGGAGTTTTATTCCTAGGCTAGTGCTTTGTCAAACAGGAAAACGTGGGTAGCCACGCTTGCCAAAGCGTGGGTGAACTGCGAGAACCGATCTCGCTCCCCACGGTCTCCGCGACCGTAGCTACCCTCGGTTATCAACTTGACAAAGCACTAGGGGCAGTTTGAATTCTACCCGTTAATTGGGTGGCACGCTCTATCTGCCTCTCGCCTTTTTCTTCACGGCAAGTCGTCTACCCGGTCCAGTTCGTGTTTTACGATAATCAGTCCGACTTCGAAGCAGCATGGACCTGCTCGTCGAACGCGAGCAACGCGAGCCTCCACCGTTGCGTTCTCGAGCAATAAATTCAGCAATTGTTCTGGATACCATTGTTGATGCGCGATGAGCCCGATTCCTTTTCGAGATACGTCTCTTACTATGGCCAACGACTGAGCAGCCTGTCCTGGCATCTGGAAGGAATTGGGGGAAAGCGTAACAACGCATTTCCCACAGCAACGGAAGCGAGAAGAGCCTCTCAACTCGAATAGGTTGGTTTTGGTTGGACCACGCTCTGAGTCAAGTGTCAGGCGGAGTCCATCCGTGAGTTGAATGAGCATGCTGAGCGATTCGCTCATTTGCTCAAACGTCGGCAAACGATGCTCGACCAACATTGGAATATCTCCTTATCGAATGATGCGTTAACACCTGCGTTCATGATTTCAAGAGTCTGTTTGTGCGATAGCGACCGGCGATAGGGACGATTGCTAGTCATTGCTTCGAAAACATCCGCCACGGTGCAGATGCGGCTCACCATATCAATTTCGTCACCGCCGATTCCAACTGGATAACCTTTTCCGTCAAGTCGTTCATGGTGTTGGTAGGTCATCAACATTTGTGTTGGTGTGGCTTCCTTGACTTTGGTCAATCGTCGGAAACCGGTCAGAGGGTGCTCTTTGATTGTTTTGAATTCGAATTCGTCTAGCTTGCCAGGCTTGTTGAGAATGCGCTCATCAATTTCAAGCTTCCCCAGATCGTGCAAAAGGCCTCCGGTTGTGATGTCTTCCAGTTCATTACCGGAGTAACCCAATTGAGCCGCAAGGAGTGAGCAATAGAAACCAACGTTGGCGGAATGAGTAAACGTCCCATAGTCATGGTGCAGAATGTGACAAAGTTCGGATCCAGTCAATGATTTCTGGATGGCCAAATTGGCGACTTGGGAGCCGAGTGTTTTTGCGGCTGCTACGATGCTATTGCTGTCGTTGCGGCCAAATTCGTCGGAGAGAACGTTGCGAACGACCTCGGACAGCATGGCCGTTTTATTGCGGATCGGTATGGAATCGTCCTCAAACCATTCATCAAAATGGCTCCGCAAGTACTTTTGGAACTCCGCAGCATTGTTTTGGCAGATAAAGAGTTTCAGTTCAGGGGCAGACGCAATTCGCTTCAACGCATCGTCGGTGGCAATTTGGTCCGAAGCCAAAAAGAGAATCTGATCTTTCGCACCTGTCTGCCAAGAATAGACGTCTACTCCAACAGGGAATAAGCTGGATAAGGTTAAAGGACTGATCGGAATGAACGAAAGACTAGTCATGGGATGGGCTGCACAGAATAGGTCGGTCGAAATCTTCAATAGATTTATGTAGGTCCGAGATTGGCGAGCCCCCACACGGTTCTACGGAAAACCATTTCAATTTCTTCGGAGCACCACTTTAATCGTTAGAACTGGAAAAGCCGAAAACGACTACCAATTGCATGGCCCCTGCAAGAATGAGAGCCGGATTTGCAAGTGATCACTATTCGTCGATCGAAAACTCAGTTGTCACTGAAGGGGGGCGGGAAGTTTTTGTTCGGCGTCGACGTAGGTGCCTTTTGAGTCGGATCGAAAGGGCTGTTCGGATTGTTTTCCAAGAACGGCTCTAAGCGTTCCATTAGAGTTTCAAAACGAATTTTAACGTTCGCTTCTCCCAGCAGCAGCTGCTTAATCGCCACCGGCAGGTTCACGGCGTACGCGATAATGTCGGTTAAAATTCCTAGTGGCAGTTGTTGAGTCAGCAAGTCGGTGAATGTTTTTGAATTGGCCGCGTCGTGTGGAATCATCGATCGGAAGACACCCAAAAGCGTCTTGCGATGTTCGTCGGCAGAATGCAGGAAATCATCTGGGACAATGTCTGGAATCAATTCGACTCGGGCTTGGCGAAAACTGGTTGTCACGTCGAGCTCCTCGATAATCCTGGCCCGCTGGAGGCCCGCCATCAGGATGTTGTGACGTCCATCGTCAGTCGGTGTATGCGAAATGATTCTTCCGATGCAGACTGTGTTTCCGAGATTCGGTTTCCCTTGAAATTGTGTCTCCCAACCAGGAATCAAAAGTGCCATGGTAATCAAATGATCGGATTCCAGGGCTTCGGTAAGCATCTCGCAGTAACGCGGTTCGAAGATGTGTAAGGCTTGAATCACGTGAGGGAACAAAACCATGTTTGGCAGCGGAAAAAGGCGCACGATTCCATCAAAGTCATCTGGAATTCCTGCACTTTCCCAATGTCCCATACCATATCCTGTCATTGAAGCCTCCCAATCCTGTCGGAAATTGCGAGAGCGACGTGGAGTTGCGACGAAGTATACACGGACGCCCACCCCCACCCATATGGGAAAGTCACCGGCTCTCTACAAAATGATCCGTATGGCGCACTCCAAAGCGTTTGCGATGGGCTTTTTGGCTGGACTACCTCTTCGGCCAAAGGGAAACGATGTTTGCAACCAATACGAAAGCCCCACCAAGGATTAGAGGGACCGAAATAATCTCGTTCGAATACCCAATTCTATTTGCGAGGGTACCCAGAAGTCCAGGCAAGAAAAGTGCCCAAAACGATGCGAAGACCGGCTCGCTGCTGTAGATGATGGAGGCTTGAACCGCGGTAATCCGAGGTTGGAAGGTGTTCATCCCAAGGAACGCCAGAACGGAGCAAATCACGGCGAGAAAGAGAATGATGATGAGGAAGAGCGGAGAAAAGAACAGTTTTGACCACGACTGCCAGGCGTGAACAGCGTGAACTGGCATCGAAGTCAGAGCGACCGAGTGGAGTGCAGCAAACGTCAACGCAGCGGCCAAAGTGACAGCCAAGAACATGCCTGGTGTAATCGCCGTTGGGTTGAGTTTTTTTCCGTAGTAATCGACGAGCAAAAGCTGGCCTGTAAACAGAACTGCACCCAGCGTGGTTAACGAATCTCCAACGGTCCATTTGCTGATAGCGTCGGGAGCGATTCCGATTCCCCCTGCATCCAAAACGATTAAGCCCGTAAGGATGGAAACTCCCAGCAATGCAATGGCGACTCCAAATAGGACGCTGTAGGAGATGGATTTGCGAAAAAGAATCGCCGAAAAGACCGGTGTAAAGACCGCCGTTAAGCTTGTCAGAAACCCGCTTCTCGAAGCAGGGATGGTTGCCAACCCCATGACCTGTAAGACAAGCCCTACATAAAACAAGAGTCCTACCAGGACGCCCGCATGCCACTCCGATCGGCTTGCCCCCCGAACCAAATTTGGACAGAACAGATAAAGAACACCCAGCGACATAAGAAATCGCAATCCAATCATTCCTGCCGAAAACGCAACACTGAGCGTACTTGGGACCGAGTCGTTTTCCAGACCAAAGAACTGCTCCATCTGCAAATTCAGCGATTTCATAATCGGAAAAGAGAGTCCCCAAAGTGCGTTGACACCGACCAACGCGGCGACAGCGATCCACTGTGTTGCATTGGACCGAGCACCCACTTGAACACCTGCCATACGATTGCTATTTCCTTAGCTTGACCTATCTCACTACGATGCTTTACGACGCGGCTATTGTAATCATCGAGCGATTGGAAGTCGTACCGCTTCGCAATACGCTAGCTTATCCAAACAGGAATTTCCCAAATGACGCGAGTTAACAATGCCATTTCTCCAACGACTTCATCGGCAAGTACAGCTGCCAACTCCTTGAAAGGAAACGGGCTCAACGACATCGACCTGAGCGAATTCCTCAACCTGATGATTACCGAACTTCAGAATCAGGATCCTTTGAACCCAACCGACAATGCCGCTCTGCTCCAGCAAGTCGGCGAATTGCGAGGCATTAGTTCCAACGATCAACTAGTTACCACTCTAAAAGGGTTCTCGAATACTCAAGAACTGACTACTGCCAGCAGTTTGATTGGGAAGACTGTGAAGGGCATAGACGTTGCGGCAAACGAGGTAAGCGGCGAGGTTACGAGTGTTTCGGTCAAGATTGACGAAAAAGATCGCAACAAGCGACAGGTCCAAGTGCATGTAGGGGATCAAATTGTCGATATCAAAAATGTTCGTGAGATCGATAACAAGGCGGTGCCACCCACGGCATCCTAATGCATGCATTAGGTAACTCAAGAAAACCTCCTTTCGACTTCAACGAACTTCGATTCCATCATTGTTCAACGAGTTCGCGAAGGCAGGTGATTTATGGGCTTGGCATCAGCTCTCAGTACAGCATTAACCGGAATGAGCGGTGCTGAAAAGCAGATCGACGTTTTGGGAAATAACCTTGCCAATTCCCAAACCGTCGGCTTCAAATCTTCGGAAGTGGTGTTCGCCAATCAGTTTTTGCAAACACTCTCTCTGGGTTCTTCCCCGACCACCGGCAATGGCGGAACCAATCCGCGTCAAACCGGGCTTGGGGTTCAAGTTGCAGCCATCAACCCGAACTTCACACAGGGCACGATCGAAATCAGTTCGTCGCCATCCGACTTGGCGATCCAGGGGGACGGGTTCTTTCAAGTGGCTGGCGGGCAAGGGGAAAAACTCTTCACGCGAAACGGTATTTTTAAACTCAACAGCGCCAATGAATTGGTTACCTCCTCTGGAAACCGGCTGCTCGGTTTTGGAATCGACGATCAATTCAACATCCAGACGACTCAGCTCTCGTCGCTGACGATCCCACTTGGGACCGCAGCGGTCGCCAAAGCAACGAACAAAGTTTCACTTGAGGGGACCCTTACGGCCAAGGGGGATATCGCTGACACGTCGCGGGTAATTCAAAGTTCCATATTGGGAGATGGAATCGTACCCCGCCCAACCGGGACGGGAATTACCGTCGATAGCTCGACGGTACCAACCCTGACTGGCGTTGCTGCGAGCCATACAGAGGGAGGAGGCGGGACCCATATCGAGGGTTCGGTGTTTCAATACCGATTCACCTACGTGGACAGCAGCGGAAAAGAAAGCTTGCCAACTGCCTCCTTAAGCGTCATCGTCCCGGCCGGAAACGGAAATGCAGACAACACCATTTCTCTCAATCTCCCCGTTTCCAATACTCAGTATTCGCAGGTTCGAGTCTATCGAACCGCACCTAACGGAAGCAACTTTTTTCAAGTCGGTTCCGGTGCAAGTGGATCGACTTTTGTGGACAATAACTCAGCGGTATTGTCGACGCCGTTGCAGGCCACCGGGTTGAATGGCAACTACTCCTACATGATTACTTATTACAAATCAGGTGAACCGGAATCTCGACCTTCCCCTTTGCTTGGACCGCAAAACGTCGTCGATGGACGCATCTTGTTGGGTAATTTCCCAGCCCTTCCAGTTCCGCCACCCACTGGAGGCTTTCCCGCTTACGATCAAGTTCGAATTTATCGCAATCTGGCGAACGATCCCAATTCCTACTATCTTGTCGACACGGTTGCACCCACGGCAAAGTATACCGATGGTAAAACCGATGCCGAGATTAGCAATCTAAACACCGTAGGGAACAAATCGGTCAACCTCGACGGACCTACTGTCGACAGCAATACGTTGTTGGTAAACATCACTCGTCGCGACGGTTTTGAATACGAAAAGCCCTTTGTGGTTGGAGAGTTATCTTTCAAGGCGAGAAAAGGTGGAAGACTGCTGGATGAAAAATCCTTCACCATCACTGCCACATCCACTGTCCAGGACTTGATGGGTTTCATGAAGAACTCGGTTGGCATTGTGACCGACAGCGGTGACGTTACCCACCCGGTTGTGGCTTCCAAGAATGTTATTCCAGGCGAAAGCGGAGTTCTGCAACCAAACAGTTACCTAACGTCCGGATCCATTAGACTGGTTGGCAATACGGGAACCGATAATGCACTTGGGATCGATCTCACGAGCTTTCGAATTCGAGAAGCGAACGGGACGGTCTCAACTCCCAATCTTGGCTTTGGTACTCTGCAAGAAGCCAAGGGGCAGAGCGCAGTAACCGACTTCATTGCGTACGACTCTCTCGGGCTGCCGATTCGAATGAGGTTAACCGCAACGCTTGAGGAGCGTACGGATCAGCAATTGGTCTATCGATGGTATGCCGACAGTTCCGACAACGCCGTAAAGGGAAGCACGGAGATTGCGGTTGGCACTGGGCTGATTTATTTTGATGGGAATGGCAATTACGTTTCGTCGACAAGCTCGACCGTGGCTGTGGATCGAAGTGGTTTACCGAGTACTAAACCACTGCAATTCGAATTGGATTTCAAGCAGCTATCCGGTTTGGCGGCTGAAAAGGCGACACTGGCGGCCTCGCGTCAAGACGGTTCCCCACCGGGTGTTTTGACGAGCTACGTCATTGGCGAGGAAGGGACGATTCGAGGGGTGTTTAGCAATGGTATTACGCGTGACCTCGGACAAATTCGACTGGCGCGGTTTTCAAACCCTGGCGGCCTAGAGCAGAGAGGCCAGAACCTCTATGCTCAAGGTATCAACACGGGACTGCCGATCGAAGCACGACCGTCGGAAAACGGTTTGGGAACATTGTCGGCAGGCGCGCTCGAGCTTTCTAACACCGATGTGGGCGGCGACTTGGTAACGCTCGTGCTAGCCAGCACGATGTATCGGAGCAACGCGAGAGTGATTACCGCAACTCAGCAACTCTTTGATGAGTTGCTCAACCTGCGTCGATAACGGTTCGATACCGTTCAATGAAGCCCAAATTCGCAAAAATCTCGTTTAACCGTTAGTTGTAAGCGTACGTTTGTTGAATCGAGTACGCCTTCGGCTGACTGTTAAACAAATAATTGAACAGAATTGCGAAAACGGATCGCGGAGGGGACCGCCGGGCCACGCATGAAAAACGAAAAAGCCCCACCTAACTTAGATTGGTCACGCCCGATATCCAATCTTGGGTCAAGTGGGGCAAGTTTGTTCAAAATTAGACTTGGATCGGCTGTTCGAACTCTTTTTGAGTCGAATACTTTAAATCTACTCTTCCCTAATGTACCCTATAATTACGTGTAGGGTTTAGTCCTCAACGCGATTTTTGGGGGCGAATTTGTCACCTTTTGTTCTTTTTTTGAGTGACAATGGCGGAGTCCGCCATTGTGGTTGACGTCAGCCCCCCGCTAGCTGCTTGTATCGTGTGAACGGCTTTAGTTTTGAAATGGTTTGAGGTCGGTATGGCCAAACGCAAATTGGTATTTGTATCGTTGTTCGTTTTTGCAACGGCACTTATCGCGATAGAAAATCGCATTGTGGTCTTTGCACAACAGTCCACTCCACCGCGAACGGACTCGACTCCCCCGCGAACAGACCTTGAGTGGCAACCTCTTTTGATTCCAGATACGAAGGATGTTGCGAAACTGGAACTATTCATTGATGAAACCAAAAAACGGCAACCTCTCAAGCTTGAGCAATACATCGAAATGCAACGCGTATTGCGGGAGGCCGCGAAGAGGATTGTCGAAACGGTTGCCGACCGTAAGTCTCCGTTATTTCGGAAGGCCGAAGCGGAATTCGTCAGCGCATCTGTAATGTTGTTGGGAAATGAGGGAGCAGACGCACAACGCAAGACATTTGAAAAATTCCAAGACTACTTACAAAAGCGGGACAAGATCGAATTTCAGGATATTCAAATGGCCATCCTTGCCGGACATAACTTGGAACAGCTGACTGACTACAGCCTGGCTAAAGAGGCGTATAAATCCTTTGCCGAGATCTTTCGACAAAAGAAAGATCCAAGCTTAATCGACGTCGTCTTGTTGCTTGAAGCGAACGGTCGGCGCCTGGATTTACCCGGCAAAGAATTCAAGTTAGTGGGCACCGATTTTTCTGGAGAGGACTTCGACGTAAGGTCGTTAAGGGACAAATTTGTGCTCATCTATTTCTGGTCATCGGCCACACGGGCATGCGAGCAAGAACATCCTTACATGCTTTCGGTGTACCAGAAGTACAAGGACCGAGGATTCGAGATTGTCGGTATCGGATTGGACGAAAAGAAGGACGAGGCCTTAGCGTTCATTAAGAAACTCGACATACCATGGAACAATCTCTGGGAGTCCCGAAAAAATGGTGTTTCGAAAGTGATGGAAACCTATGGTGTCAGCGCCATTCCCACGGTGTTTCTGCTGGATAGGGAGGGCAAAGTGATCACGATCGAAGCCAGAGGATTGTTACTTGGGAAGGCGCTTGAGCGACTGTTGCCTGATGCTCCCCGCGTAGAAGCCGAGAAGGTCCGGGAAGAGACGAAGAAATAGCGGATGCTCGTTTAACGGCGTTTAACGGTTAGCCGTAGGCGTACTCGATACCATTATCGTACGCCTTCGGCTGACCGTTAAACAAATAATTGAACAGTATTGCCATTACGCGGCGCGCTTTTGATCGGCGATGATTTCGCCTTTGTCGTTTACTTCTTCAAATCGAACGGCTACTTGCCGTGAAACACCGCTCTCCTGCATGGTGATGCCATAGATCATATTGGCAGCGGTCATTGTCTTTTTGCTGTGCGTCACCACAATAAACTTGGTCGTGGCCAAAAACTCTTTTAGGACGGTGACGAACCGTCCGATGTTGGCCTCGTCAAAGGGTGCATCGACTTCGTCCAATATACAGAAGGGACTTGGGCGATATTGGAAGAAAGCCATGATCAGGGCCACCGCCGTCAAGGCTTTTTCTCCCCCACTGAGCAGCGAGTTGCTAAGTGTTGTCTTACCTGGTGGTGTGGCGATAATCTCGATGCCGCTGTCCGGGTCGTTTTCGTCCTCCAACACGATGTCCGCAAAGCCGCCACCGAAAGAGCGGCGATACAGTTCTTGAAAATTCTTTCGAATCGTCGTCAATGTTTCGACGAATAGGTGTCGAGAGTCCTCGTCAATCTTGGCCATCGTTCCAACCAACGTGGCTTTCGCATCGTGTAGATCCTGATACTGGTTCGAGAGTCGATCGAATCTTGTTTGCAGTTCGTCCAGTTCGGTCAGCGCTTCCATATTCACACTTCCAGCAGACGCGATCTCCTGCCGCAGTTGGATCATTTCGGCTTCGATGCTGGGCCGATCGAAGTCGGTTGCTAACGGCATTCGCTTGGTGTCCCTGAGCAGGTCATCCAACCATCGGTGGTCGGCTTGAGAAGTCTCAATGTTCGCCGCCTCGACTAGGTCTTCCTTTCCTTCGGGAAACCGGTGGCTTAGGAACTGGCTGGCAACCGTTGCAAGTGAATCCAGATTAAGTTGGTATTCGCTTGCGTAGTGGTCGTGCAGTTGTTCCCATTGCAGTTGCAATTGCAACTGCTGCTGTTCGAAAGCCTGGAGTCGATCTTGTCCTTTTTCGATGTTGCGACGAGCGTTTTCGCATTGCCTCAGAGATTGCTGAAGGATAGTGTTTTGGGACTGAATTTGTTCGACCGATTCGGCTCGTCGGACCTCGATGGCTTGGAGTGTGGAGTGTGCGGTAGCGGACCGACTTTGAAAGTCGGCAGCCGCAACATTGGTGGCTTCGATCCGATTCGCAATCGTCAACAACGTGCCTTCGGACTGGACGACGTTTTTGACTCGTTCCGCCGAATCGAGTTGCATTTGTTCGATCGTGATTCGAAGCCCAACCACACGCTGCTCCAACCGAGCTAGTTCGATCCGTCTCTCGGTGACGATGGCTTGTTCGCATTGCATCGCACGCTCGCATTGCGAAAACTCTTGGGTAATCGATTCGCGAAGCGTGTCCAGATCGCTTGATTGGTGCGAATACTGCTGGATCGCAACTTCGGCGGTGCTCATCAGTTGATGTATTTCCGCAAGCCTATTCTTTGCGTTCTGTAGATTGGTTCGACTTGACTCTAACGCCACAGTGAGTTTTTCTCGCCGCAGTTGCATGGCCTCCAGCCGGAGGTCGCAGGCGGTAAGGTCTCTTGCCGTTGCATGGGCCGCAGTATCCTTCGTACGGAGCAAGGACTCGGTTTGGGCAATCAAGGC
>JAYTVM010000198.1:0-23162 GCA_043743995.1 Pirellula sp.
GCAGCGTCCGCCACGTGGCGGACGCTGCTAGCGTCCGTCGTCGGAGTCTTTGGTAAAAACAAAAGCGGCTCGAACCGGCGGGGGCATAGGTGAACTTGCCCCGCGTACGCTTCGCCAGACAATTTCCCCGAGCAAAAGATCGTCCGCCGCGTCCTCCGTCGCGAAATCCAACTGCTCGGATTCGGCGGCCCCCCAGGCCAAAGCGGTATTGATGGCCTCGATATCCGCTTGTGCGGGTAGGTGTTGGAACGATTTGAAATTCCCGGACTTGCCGAAGCTAGCGTACATTGGGTTTGCGGCTGCATCGAACTGTGTCATTGGCTCAATACCTAAAATCAACTCCATCGATCGCAACATACTTGAGGTCGAATAAAGTGTTGAATCAACGCTTCCACGTCGAACATATGGGCTAATCGCCAAAGCCACAGTCCGATGCGCATCGACGTGATCGGATCCGTTTTGAGCATCGTCCTCGACTACGAAAATTGCAGACTCTGACCAGAATTTGCTTTTGGAGATCGTCTCAACAATCTGTCCAAGGGCCAAATCGTTGTCCGCCACCATAGCCGTCGGAGTTCTCTTGCCTACTTTTGTTCCCGTGGTATGGTCGTTTGGAAGTCGAAGCACAATGAACTGAGGTAAATTCCCATCCCGTTCGAACTCAAGCAACTTTTCTGCAAACCTTTTGGCACGGTCAACATCCGTGTACTCCAAATCGTAAGATCGATAAAGTGGATCGAAATGTCCCTCGAGAGCAGGAACGCGTGCCGTACCCGGCATGCCCTTGGCACCGTTTTGTATAAACTCGCCAAAACTGTAATAGCTAACGTTCGACTTTTTGCACTGATCCCAAATATAACCACTGGAAGGAAAAGCAATTTCATAGCCACCTTCCGAAGTGTATCCCAGTTTGCCTTTGCCACCTCGATAGTTGAGTGGCCACACGCGTTCCACGAAATCTGTCGCGTACGCTGCCATGGACCATTCATGACCATCCGCACTCACTTCGCTTTCGACATAAAAATTGTCGAGGAGCACAAATTCCTTGGCAAGGGCATGATGATTAGGAGTGACCGTTTCAGGGAAAATACAAAGATTCGGATCGCCATTGCCCTGTTTCAAATCACCAAAAACTTGGTCGTAGGTTCGGTTTTCTTTGATCACGTAGAAGCAATGTTGGATCGGGCACTTGTCACCGACCCGAGACGGAATGACAGAGTCTTTTGCGAGAGATTGCAAGTTCGGTTGTTCGTCTTCGCGTAACGGCGAAACCGCATATGCGTCCTTGGTCCACTTCACCATCTGTGCAGGCGATGGCGATGGAATGATGCTGAGCGTCCCCTTGAACAATCCACCGATGTATTCGCGAACAGAGGCATGAGGCTCTCGAAGTGGATTTGGGCCCTTCGCGTTGTCTCGCGACGCGAGTCCTTTGCCATTGGTGACGAGAATCTTTTGGCCATTGTCGGCGAATCGAACACTCGTCGGGTACCAACCAACTGGGATAAACCCTAGCGATTTGGATTTGCCGCGCTCGCGAATATCGAACATGGCAAGATTGTTGTTGTCCGCATTGGCCACGATCAGGACATTTTCATCCGGCGAAACAGTCAGACTATTAGGTGTACTGCCATTCCTTTTTGTCGCAAAGAGGGAAGTGTGAATGACCTCTGCTGAAGTGCCATGCTCCGTCTCAAGCAACACGACCGAATTGTCGTCGGCGCATCCGACCAACAAGAATTTGCCATCGTCGACAAAGACCATCTCGGTCGGATGGCTTCGCACAGGCCACTGCTCGACAAACTTCATGGAACCGAGGTCGATGACGGCTATCGCGGACTTGCCCCAAAGACTGACCATGGCTCGCTTCTGATCAGGTGCGACTTCGACTTCAAACGGGAAACTGCCGGCAGGTAATTGAATCGTGGCCAGTTTGGTCGACGTGGCAACATCCATGATCACAACCTGGCCTGCGACCATACCGCACACCAGAAGCTTATTGCCGTTTTCAAGTGGAGCCAGTGCGGAAACAACAAACTTTTGCTTTGGGTCTACCACTTGAACCTTGCTGACCAGCGTCAGGTAACCTGCCTGATGCCGATAGACATAGACGCACTCATCTTCCGCTCCACTAACGTACAATTGGCTGCCGTCCTGGTTGAATCGAAGACCCTGAAAAGTTTGGTCGACCACAACCGAAGAAGTCACTTTCTTTTCAGCGATCGAAACGATTCGAACCTCATGCGTTCCCCAGCCGGAATGAAGGATCGCGGCGAACTTACCATCCGGAGACAACTGCATGCGACTGGGAAAGTCCCCCATATCTACTTGTTCTCCAGCGGGCCGCAACGACCAACCGTTGGGCAAAAGTGTCTGCCCACTGCTTTGAAGTCCTGGGAGCTGAACGGGGCTTTTCGTTGCATCGGCTTCTTGGGGATAAGCCGAAGCCCACGAAAGCATAGTTACAGACCAACCGAGACTCAACAGGATGGGAATGGATCGCAAATCAAACATGGTTTTTAGGATTGAGTGGAGCAAGCAAAAACTCGAAAGTGAAGGCAACGTAAGACGGTGTACATTTTTAGCGTATCCACCTTTGTGCACGATCGTTTTCAGTAAATATTATCACTATCTTAATCAAAGATCTCTGAATCGAAGGTTCTAGCTAAGGCCATGTTCCCCACCTTTGTTGACTAGTAGGGTGCAACCAGTTATACTTAAATCCCGAGTTGACATCGGCTTAACTCGTCCCGCCTATAGAAAACAACGTGTTTCTAAGCCTCTCATTTAGTTGGCTTTGAGATGCGCCCCGCAAACTACGGTTCTCCGATTGGCTTCAATTGGGGTACTGGAAAATAAGGACTCAGAATCTATGTCGCTCGGCCTGCGTTGCATTGTTTTCTCGACTGCAGCACTCCTCTTTTTCCTAGTGCATCCAAAGGCGAACCGCTTGTTGGGTGACGAAACCCCAAAAGTGTCCTCGCCGAGCTTCGCCAAAGACGTTCTACCAATTCTCCGAGCGAATTGCTACGGTTGCCATCAAGACTCCAAAAAGCTTGGTGGGTACATGATGACAGATTTCCCAATGTTGCTGAAAGGGGGAGAAACCGGTTCTGCGGCTGTTGTTCCTGGCAAGTCTGCCGAAAGTCATCTCATCCGCGAAATCATTCCAGTCGATGGCAAAGCAGAGATGCCGAAAAAGGGTAAGCCTCTAAGTGACGTCGATATCGATATCATCAAGCGTTGGGTAGACGCCGGTGCCATCAACGATTCCAAGTTAACCGGTCCACGTTTCTCCTTGGACCAACCCCCAATTTATGCCAGAGCTCCGACGATCGGCAGCTTGGATTTTTCCAAGGATGGAAAACAAATCGCAGTCTCAGCCTTCCACGAAACGCTTCTTTTTAATGCGGATAACGGGCAACTTCAACATCGACTGGTCGGACTAAGTCCACGAGTTGAGTCAATCAACTATTCTCCCGACGGCAAATGGCTAGCAGTGGGAGCAGGCGAACAAGGTGTGAGTGGCGAATTGCAACTTTGGAATGTTGAAACGAACCAGCTTGAACTCAGTCTGCCAATGGGTAGCGACACTCTCTTTGGAGTGAATTGGTCTCCTGACTCGACATTGATCTCGTTCGGAATGTCAGACAACACCGTCCGAGCTGTCAACTTAAATGGTGAGCAAAAACTCTATCAGCGAGCACATGAAGATTGGCCACGCGCGACCGTGTTCACTCCCGAAGGCAAGCACCTCATTTCCGCAAGCCGCGACATGACGGTGAAGTTGATCGAGGTGGAAACGGAACGATTCGTTGACAACATTACCTCGATCACTCCCGGAGCCCTACGAGGTGGCGTTCAAGCCCTTGCGAGCCATCCATCGCGGAACGAAATCATGGTAGGCGGTGCGGACGGTACGCCCAAGATCTATCGCGTCTTTCGGCAGACGGCTCGAGTGATTGGAGACGATGCCAATTTGATCCGACAATTGGATACGTTGCCCGGACGCATTTTCAGCGTGTCGATCAGTCCAGATGGTCGGTATCTGGCTGCCGCCTCAACTTTAGATAACCAAAGCACCATCAAAGTCTGGTCCTACGATGTGGATGCGGAGCTTCCAGCGGAGATCAAAGCCATCCAAGCCAAGCGGGTTGCCTCCCTCAAACCGGACGAAAAAAAGAAACTGGCAGACTACGTTACAGCACAACCCAAGGTCATCGCCACCTGGACAATACCCACAGCGGCCATTTACGCGATTGCCTTGGATTCCAACGGCCGGCTGGCCGCTGGCGGTTCCGATGGACGAATTCGGCTCTGGAACTGCGCAAATAGTGAGTCCGTCTTCGATATCGATGCGACACCCAGCTCGACTACCGTCGCCGCCGATGCTGGCTTGATTGCCGAGCTTCGAACGAAACGCCTGACGGAGCTTGCCGCATCACATTCTACGGAGAGAGCTTCCACTGAATTCCTTAAGGAAGTTGACAGCTTTTTAATCTCCCGTGTTGTTTCCATCGATGTCCAGCCCGCATCGCTCGAGCTAGATGCTTGGAACGCTTCGGCGCAGATAACGGTTTCAGCAACGTTGGAGAATGGCGAAGTGCGCGATGCCACGCGTGTCGCCTCGCTCACGGCTTCCTCGCCGAATGTATGGCTTTCGAAACGCGGATGGGTTCAACCACTTGAAAATGGAATTTGCAGCATCGAGATCCAAATCGGCGGCCACAAAAAGACGCTGCCGGTTTCCGTCGCGATGGATGCTAAGAAACCCATGGACTTCGTTCGTGATGTCAACCCAGTCCTCTCGCGCGTAGGCTGCAATTCGGGTACTTGTCACGGAGCTCAAGCTGGCAAGGGCGGTTTTAAGTTGTCTCTGCGTGGATACGACCCAATCTACGACGTTAGGGCATTGGCCGACGACTTGGCTGGCCGCCGCATCAATCCGTCCTCACCAACCGATAGCCTCATCATGACCAAGCCATTGGGTTTGGTGGCGCACGTAGGGGGCAAATTGTTCGAGGCTGGCGATAACCATGCGCTCGTCATTCGTCAGTGGATTGCAGAGGGAGCCAAAATAGATGCAACCAATGCCAAAGTTGCTCGCATTGAACTTTCACCATTGAATCCAATTGCGCCCATGCCAGGCGCGATTCAACAACTTCGCGTTGTGGCCACTTATCCAGACGGCAAAACACGCGATGTGACTCGGGAAGCCTACATCGAAACTGGCAATGCCGAAGTTGCAGCCGTGATCGAAGGTGGGCGTATCCAAGCCCTGCGCCGAGGTGAAGCCCCGATTTTGGCCCGCTACGAAGGAGCCTATTCTGCCACCATGCTCACCGTTATGGGGGACCGATCCGGTTTCGACTGGCAGCCGACGAACTCGGAAAACCCGATCGATTCTATCGTTGCCGCGAAATGGGATCGCATGAAAATAAAGCCTTCGACGATTTGCAGTGACGCCGACTTCTTGAGACGCGTGACCCTCGACCTTTCAGGGTTACCTCCCACAACAGATCAAGTCAAAGCGTTTCTAGCCGACCCTACGCCTACACAAGAAAAACGCGAAAAACTCATCGACCAATTGATCGCCAGCGATGCGTTCGTTGACCACTGGACCAGCAAGTGGTCTGACTTACTGCAGGTGAACTCCAAGTTCTTGGGCAAAGAAGGGGCGACCAAATTCCGAGAATGGATCCGTGAAAGTGTGGCTAGCAACAAGCCCTATGACAAGTTCGTTCACGAGATCGTTACGGCATCCGGCTCCAATCGCGAAAACCCGGCTGCTTCGTATTACAAGATCTTGCGAACCCCAGAAGATACCCTTGAAAATACCACCCACCTGTTTCTCGGAGTTCGGTTCAACTGCAACAAGTGCCATGACCATCCTTTTGAACGATGGACCCAGGATCAGTATTACCAAACCGCCGCCTTCTTTTCGCAAGTCTCGTTGAAAAAGGACAGTGAATCGGGCGACAAGACCATCGGTGGAACGGCCGTCGAAGGCGCCAAACCGCTGTACGAAGAAGTGTCCGATGCAGGCACCGCTGAAATGAAACATCAAAAGACGCAACAGGTTGTTGCACCGAAGTTTCCTTTCCAGGCCGAGAATACGGTTGAGGCAGATGCCTCACGCCGCAAGCAGTTTGGGGCTTGGCTTACCAGTCCTAAAAACCCCTATTTCGCCCGCAGCTACGTCAACCGAATGTGGGGCTATTTGTTGGGTAAAGGACTCATTGAACCGATCGATGATATCCGTGCTGGAAATCCGGCAAGCATTCCCGAATTGGTGGAGTACTTAGAAAAAGACTTTGTAGGGCATAATTTTGACGTGCGCCATCTGGTGAGAACGATTTGCCGTTCGAAGATCTATCAGCTTTCGATGGAATCCAACAAATGGAATTCGGACGATGACCGCAATTACTCGCATGCCTTACCACGACGTTTGCCTGCCGAAGTTTTGTATGACGCCATCCACCAGGTCACTGGTTCCGTTTCGAAGTTGCCTGGGATGGCGCCTGGCGCTCGTGCTGCGTCCCTTTCCGATGCCGAATCTGGTTTGAAAGATGGGTTTCTGACCAATCTTGGCAGACCGCCACGTGAAAGCGCTTGCGAGTGCGAACGATCGAGTGAATTGCGGCTTGGGTCGGTCATGGCGCTGGTAAGTGGTCCAACGCTTGGCTCCGCTATCTCGGATGAAGCGAACTCAATCGGCCAACTCGTCAAGCAGTTTCCCAACGATGCTGAATTGATCAATGAGTTGTTCCTGCGTGTACTCAGTCGACCTGCCACGGAGGCGGAAATCGCGTCTGCATCGACGGTGGCCAGCCTGATTGCAAAAGACCACGAATCGCTGGCCAAGTCGCTGGCCGAACGCGAAACTTGGTGGCTCGAGGAGAAACCGAAACGTCAAGCACAGCTAGACGCTGATCGTGTTGATGTGCAAGTCAAGTTGGCATCGCGGATTGAGATGATTCAACCCGAACGGGACGCGGCCGAGAAGCTGCGAGTCGAGCGAAGCGTGGCAGCCAAAGCCGCGTTGGATGCTTTTGACGCCGCTTTGCCCGACAAGCTGGAAGAATTCTTGAAGCAACGAAAAACCGCAACGATTTGGCGAACACTCATGACTAACAAGGCCGAAGCGTCCAGCAAAGCCACGTTGGTACCGCAAAGCGATCGATCTCTGATCGCACGTGGAGCTGCCGACAAAGGACTTTACACGGTTGATACTCCCTCGGATCCATCGGAATTCAATACGGTTCGATTGGAAGCACTCACTGGCACCGAGTTTAAGACGGCTGGACCTGGTTTGTCGGCAAACGGCAACTTCGTTGTCACGGAGCTGGAAGTCTTCGTTGGAATGGCCGACAAGCCCAAGGAGATGCGGAAAGTGAAATTGACCAAAGGCTTAACCGACTTCGATCAACCCAGCTTCTCGGCTGCCGCGGTTATCGACAACAAACTGAAAGACCAAGGGGGTTGGGCAATCAACGGTGCCGATGGAACGGAACACTGGGCCGTATTTGCAACAGAAGAGCCGGTTAAATTGCAACCCGGTGAGATTATTCAATGGCGAATCCATCAGTTCCACGATGCGGTGGATCACCGACTTGGACGTTTCCGATTGAGCGTGGCCAATCGTGACGGTGAGTTGGCACTAGGCCTTCCTGAATCCTTGAACGCAGTTGCGCAGGTGCCAAAGTCTGCTTGGACGGAACTGGTCACCAAGGAATCGTTAGGGTACTTCCGAGTCTCCTCTTCAGACCTTAGAAAACTGAAAGAGACATTGGACAAGGAAAACAAGCCCTTGGCCGAAGACGAGCAGGTTGTAACGTTGAAAAAACGGATAGAACGCCTTGCGGTACCGCTCACGGACGACAGCAGGTTGGTAAGATTGAGAAATGACGTGAAAGAAAGTGAGACCCAACGAAGCCACACGCGGTTAACAGCCGCCGAGGATATCGCCTGGGCCTTGATCAATAGCCCCGCATTTTTGTTCAATCATTAATAACATTGTCGCCTTTTGCTCCGCAAAAGTACGCCTGAGGCACGCACTTTCGCGGAGCGAAAGGCGACAATAGTACAAAAACTGAATTCTCACGAATTCAGCTCCCAAGTCGAACAACCGACAACAACGATCGCCCAGCGATCAGCCACTATCAACAACCAGGGACCTGACAAAAATGTTTCGATTGATCGGCAGTGCTGGCAAAGACCTTTGCGACCCCCATCTCAACGTCTCGCGCCGCGACGTTCTAAGAGTCGGTGGCTCGGGATTGTTTGGATTGAGTTTGGCGAATCTACTCAAACTGCAATCGGTTCAAGCGACCGAAAACGGCAAAGCTCCTGGTTGGAACAAAGCTAAACGGATGATCATGGTCTATCTCCAAGGTGGACCAAGCCATCTGGACCTTTGGGACCCCAAGGAAAACGTTCCCGATAAAGTCAAAAGCGTCTTCAGTAATATTTCCACCAAAATACCCGGTATCCAGTTCACTGAAAACTTGCCGCGGCTGAGTACGATCAACGATCGATTCACCATGATTCGTTCGATGAGCTACACGCCAAACGGGTTGTTCAATCATACAGCCGCAATCTACCAGATGATGACAGGTTACACGACGGATAAAGTGAGTGCGTCCGGACAACTCGAACCTCCGTCCCCAAAAGACTTCCCCAATTTCGGTTCCAACATCGTCCGATTGCGGCCGGCCGACGAACCGATGCTCCCTTTCGTGACCCTTCCTCGACCCCTTCAAGAGTCCAATGTTGTTGGTAAAGGTGGTTACGCTGGATTCCTTGGCAAGGCCTACGATCCATACACTTTGTTTCCTGACGGCGACGATTTGGATGTTAACAAAATGGATAAAATCAACGTTAGCGATTTGCAGTTGCGGCCTGAAGTCTTCGCTGTTCGACTCCAACGTCGCGCTGCGCTGCGAGACCTAATCAATGCCCAGATGCCGATTATTAACGCAGCGGTTGAAAATCAACAGCTCGACGAATATTTCTCGCAAGCCCTTTCGTTGGTCGTATCGGGCAAGGCACGAGAAGCGTTTGATTTGAGCCAAGAGGCGGACGTGCTTCGCGATGCGTATGGCCGCAATGCGTTCGGCCAGAGTTGCTTGCTGGCCAGACGGTTGGTCGACGCCGGTACACGAGTCGTCGAGGTCATTTGGCCAAAGGTTGCAAACAGCGATAACCATTCCTGGGATCATCACGTCGACTTGTCCAAGCGGATGAAAAACCAATCGGCACCGATGCTCGACGCTGGCTTGTCTACGCTCATCGAAGACTTGGATCAGCGGGGGATGCTTGAGGATACGTTGGTGGTCGCTGTCGGCGAGTTCGGACGTTCACCAGAACGAGGCGTGAGCACCAGCGGCAACGGCAACACCGACGATGGTCGAGACCACTGGCCATATTGCTATACAGCCGTGATGGCTGGGGCTGGAACCAAACGCGGCTACGTGCATGGCAAAAGCGACAAAACCGCCAGTGCTCCCATTGAGTCACCGTTGCATCCAGCTCAATTACTGGCATCGATTTACCATTCGTTTGGTATCGACCCAGAAACGATTGTGTACAATCATCTCAATCAGCCAAGAGAATTGGTCAAAGCGTTGGCCGTACCTGAACTGTTTGCCTAGTGTAAAACATTGTCGCCTTTTGCTCCGCAAAAGTAGCGTTAACGACGCACACTTTTGCGGAGCAAAAGGCGACACTCATAAATTCACAGACTAGGAGCAAAAGGCGACAATAACGACGATCGTTTCCATCATAATTCAGGTCAGCGATGCAACTATTCAAGAACACTCACCTTAACACTCAGCTTAGTACTCACCTTGGGTTTTGGAGCCTTTTCCTCCTCACTTTAACCGCGACTTTATCGCTCGCCGAAGATACGAACGAGAAGAATTGGCCTCAGTTTCGAGGGGCGGATGCGACTGGCGTCTCTCATAATACCGATTTGCCAGATCATTGGTCGGCGACCGAGAACGTCGAGTGGAAAAGTGAGATCCCCGGTCGCGGGTGGGGTTCGCCTATTGTTTGGGGTGACAACGTCTTCCTTTCGGCGGTTATCAACTCCGGCGTCACCGAGCCGCTTAGAAAAGGCCTTTACTTTGGTGGCGATAGACTCGATATCCCCAAGACGACACACGAGTGGAAGGTCTTGTGCTTGGATCTGTCCAGTGGCAAACTGCGATGGGAAAAGACGGTCCGCACAGGCACGCCGACCGCCCCGATCCACATCAAAAATAGCTATGCTTCCGAAACGCCGGTAACGGATGGGCAGCATCTGTTTGTGAGCTTCGGCAGCGTTGGCATCTATTGTTTCGACTTGAGCGGCTATTTGGTGTGGAGTCATGAATTGCCAGTCCAACCAATGAGAATGGGTTGGGGGACGGCGGGTTCGCCGGTGCTTCATGGCGATGTCCTTTATTATCAAAACGACAACGACAAGCAGTCGACGCTAACGGCACTTAACAAATTGACGGGTGAGACACTTTGGTCCATAGATCGGGATGAGAAGAGCAACTGGTCGACCCCTTTTATTTGGACACATTCTGGTGGAACGGAAGTCGTAACGGCTGGCACGAGGGCTGTTCGCAGCTACGATCTCAAAGGCAATTTACTATGGTCATTGAAAGGCATGTCCAGCATCACCATTGCGACACCTTACGTTGCGGACGGCCTGCTCTACGTTAGTTCGGGTTATGTCATGGATCCGACCAAGGCTTTGTACGCGATCAAGCCCGGTGCTAAGGGGGATCTAACCTTGCCGAAAGATCAATCCAGCAACGAATACATCGTGTGGTCGAGCAAAAAAATTGCGCCCTACAATCCAAGCACGCTTGTAAGCAATGGCCGATTATTCGTTCTCTATGATGGCGGTGTAGTTAGTTGCTTCGATGCTAAGAGCGGTGAGGCCTTTTACGAACGTCAACGTTTGAATCGCGGGGCATCTTTTACGGCTTCCCCTTGGAGCTACGATGGGAAGATTTTCTGTTTGAATGAAGATGGTGAATGTACGGTGATTCGAGCCGGCGATAAGTTAGAAATTCTGCACTCGAACAAACTTGAGGAGGGTGACATTTGCTTGTCCACTCCCTCGATCGCCGGTGATCGATTGCTGATTCGCGTCGATCAGAAGTTGTATTGCATTCGCAATGCGAAATAACTGAACTTGCAACGCAAAATAGGCGGGGATTCCACAGGCTTGGAGGTTGAAGGCTATTCTCCCAATGTGCTGCGGAGGAAAGCGACTTCCTCCGTTAGAGATGGAGTGAGTTCATGGAGAATTTTGGGTAAGTCTCGACTTGCATGATCGATGTTAGGTCACCTTTGAATTCATGAAGTCTATTATCGATCACGTCCTGAAGCCCCTCAAGGATACCCTCTCGGAGCTTTTGAGCTTCAAGTTCCAGTTTTCGTTTCCGAAGGAGGTCACGAACGAATTCACTTGGCGTGGCGTAAAGAGTGCCGTCGCCAGAGTGTTCGTCGACAAACTGCCGAGAGGTTATCACCGCGAAGCGGTTTAACAACAAAGCCCAGGGTCGCCGCGAAGGCGGAGCACCCTGGGTCCACAACCCATCGGTGCGCGTGACCCCAACGGGGTCCGACAATTTGAATGGCCATGTCCCGCGGCCCAACGTCCCTGGTGACGAGGGGCCCGTTCACTTGGCGTTTGGAATATAGTCCGAGCCTTCAAGGCTCTTCTGGACCGATCCTTTCCAGGTTTCCAAGGTAGCGCTCATTTTGGCGACGCGATCGGGCTCCTGTGAAACCAAGTCCGTTGTTTCCACTGGATCTTTGGAAACATCGTAGAGGAGTACGGTCGGGATATCCTCTTTTTCGTTCCTCCCTTTCTTACCTGGGTTTGTATGAAGCTTGTAGGGCCAATCGAGAAGGACCGCATGACCTCCTCCGTCTTTTGCATAAGCCCAAAATGGGATCGTTCTGCTTCGTACTTCCGACTTGCGATCGATCAAAGGGATCAAGCTGACACCATCAAGCGGTTGAATTTGATCCCGCGCTATCGCACCCGTAGCCTCGAGCAGAGTGGGGTAAATGTCGAGAGTCGAGCATGGCATGTCGGTAATGAAAGGTTTGGTAATGCGAGCGGGCCATTCAATAATCCCGGGTACCCTGACTCCACCTTCCCACAACGTCCCTTTGGATCCTCGAAGGTTGCCAGTGGACTTGGGTCCTGCGATACCCCCATTGTCGCTGTTGTACCAAAGGATAGTGTTGTCAGCGACCTTCAGTTCTCGCAGTTTAGTACGGAGTCGACCAACACTTCGGTCGACCGCCGTGATCTCTCCAAAGTATTCTTGATCCTTGGCGGGGAGTCCTGCGTAAAGTTCTTTGTCCGCTGGGAGGGCTTGGTGTGGCGAATGAGGAGATCCAAACCAAACGACTGCCAGGAACGGTTTATTGGAACTGACTCCCCTTTGGATGAACTTGATCGCTTCGTCCGTGGTAACATCGGAGCTGTCGCCGTGAAACTTTTCTGCAACTCCATTGCGGCCAAGGACCGGGTCGAGATCAAAAAAGTTATCGGCGGAGACCCATTCGTCAAACCCGAGCTTGCCAGGGGAGAGTGGATCGTCGACGAGGATGGCGCGACCTGGCAGTGTGGTAGTATTCTTGTCCCCATTCTTGCCATTGAGATGCCATTTGCCGAAATGGCCAGTGGTGTAACCGGCCCCTTGAAGGACTCTCGCCACAGTCATCTCCTGAGCTCGGATTGGCGCTCCTGGACTGAAGGTGGCCATGCGGGCTGGATGCCGCCCAGTCATGATACTGGCACGGGTTGGCGAGCAATTAAAGTGAGCCGTATAGAAACGATTCATACGCAAGCCGCTGCTGGCGAGCGAGTCGAGGTTTGGCGTTTTGAGTTCTGGATGTCCGTTGTAACTCGTATCACCCCAGCCTTGATCATCTGCCATGACCAGTACGATGTTCGGCCGCTTGGACTGCGTTGTATCGTCCCTGGAACGGGCAACTCTTGCGACCGATGTAGCTAAAACAATAGCCACCGAGAATAGAATTATATGCCTCATTTCGACTTCTTTCTAAAGTGTGATTTGCATTCAACAGCACTCGAACCATCAATCCGATTTTCGCAATTTTAATTGGAATTCTTCCGATTGTGTGACAACAACCTCGCGGACGAACAAGGATTTTTTTCCAACTAGCGGATCGTTGCCCGCGTCAATCATCGAACGACGGAAGCAATCTCTGGATTCGACAGGGTTGGCTTCGTCGAAACGGAAACCAAGCGATTAAATAGAGTAACATGTTTTCGACTACCCTTCTACTGCTGTCCGCGCTGACCAGTGGATGGTTCGATTGCACGACGCTCTGCTGTCGGGATTCCTGCGATGATGTGCGTCGAACCACGAAGAGCACACCCAAAACGAACGACCGTTCGATAGTTAAGTATCCGATTTGACCGTAGCGAAAGTCGCCAACACTTTCTGAACTGTTAGCAACCGACACTCTCGATGAGTTTCGCTTCAACAATATATTGATCCAGCAGTCCAAAGACTTGCCGACGCTGGAATTAGTCCACAACATCCCATACAATTCGAGGAACTACTTCATCGCAATTGTCGTATGGCAGTGCGCGTAGAAATGACTAATCTAAGAAGCACACAGTAGGGTCGATAATGGACGAATCAACTAGGAATGAGCCGCCTTCGACAGACGACTTACGGAAATCATATGATGAGATACCCTATCTGAGTCCGCCTCAGCCCTTTACACACATTTCTCGGATTGCCGCGATTGGACAACTTCGAGGCGTAATGTCGCCACCCCCTTCACGTTGTCGAGTGCTAGAACTCGGTTGTTCCGATGGCGGTAATCTGTTGCCCATGGCTTTCCAATATTCTGAAAGTCAGTTTGTGGGAATCGACCTTTCACCTGTGCAGGTGAAAATAGGCTGTCAACGCGTCCAAGAGCTTGCATTGACGAATCTTGAAATTCGTTTGGCGGACATCTTGGAGCTCAACGAAAAAAACCTTGGTCAATTTGATTACATCATTTTGCATGGTGTTTATTCTTGGGTCCCGGTTGAAGTTCGAGAACGCATTCTCCAGACATGTCAAAATCATCTCACGCAGAGTGGGATCGCGTACATTAGCTTCAATACTTACCCTGGTTGGCGGGGTAAGCAGTCCCTCCGTGAGATATTGCGGTATCACACTCGGAACATAGTTGACTTGCGCAAGAAAGTGGAGGCGGCGTTCGAATTGCTGAGCATTCTGCCTTTGCCGGATTCATCGCCTCATTCATCTGCTGCATTGCTCGTTAAACAATTGCGAGAAAAGCTGGATGTGACCGAGGATGCAGCAACCTATTTGCTCCACGAATATCTTGTTGACGTCAACGAACCCTTTTATTTTTCCGAATTTCTAAAGCAAATCGGCTCCTTTGGATTGCAGTATTTGGATGATGTGCGTCCAGGAAACAGTTCCCTAGATTCGCTGACGCCTAAGGCTCAAAATTGGGTCCGCGGTCGCCAACTTGACTTCTTGGAACAGCAACAATATGTTGATATTATCGGCAACGCTTCGTTTCGTCGCAGCTTAGTCTGTCATAGTTCCCTGTCTCTCGAACGAAAGCTGTCAATAGATCACATGCGTTCGCTCCATGTGATGACACGCTGCCAATTCGACGAAGCGGAAGACAGTGATTGTCACTTCAAGACGAAATCGGGACGCAGGTTTAAGTTAGAGCATTCTGGACTGAAGCTTTTACTGAAACGGCTAATCGATGCTTATCCCGAATCGGTTCCTGTGGGCGAAGTGTTCGATCTACTCGGAGCAAGCGTTACTGACGATCAGGTAGTCGAGATGCTTGAAGACCTGCTCAATGGTTCCGCAATTGAGTTCATCGCGGATGCCAATCACTGCAGTCGAACTGTTGACGAGCGCCCCTTTAGCTCCCGTCTTGTGCGTTATCAAGCGGAACAAGGATTCGCGACAAGTTCCGCTCACAGCACCATTCGAATCGACAACCCTTTTGACCAGCAGCTTCTGTCGCTGCTAAATGGCTCTCGTACCGTATCGGAAATAACAGCCATGCTCCGCGAACGCCTAACAGTCGATAAGCCGATAAGCGACGCCGAATGGGAAACGCTAGTTCGCGACCAATTGTCGCGATTTGCTCACCATGGATTGCTTGAGATGGACTCGGTGAGAATGCCTAGCAAGTAGACGAGCGAAGACGCAACCAGATCATCACATCCAAAGCAGGTTACTTGATGTTCCAAACCCAACCGTGTTCGATCATTCGCCAACCAATCCATGCACATGCGAATAGAGAAAAGAGTCCGAGTGCTTTCAACAGAAGTGGCCTCCGACTATTTCGCGGTCGAAGAATTGCGGCAGGTTTGTTGTGTTCGTGCGTCAAGTTGATCCTCTTTCCATAACTCGATTGCAATCATGCAAATCTTGCCAAGCAGCTTCGGCCTAAGCTTTGCTACTTGTCGTATTCCAATCGCAGGTTTGGTGGCGAGTGTTGGCTGTTGTTGCTTGCTGCAAAGCCAAACACAATCGAGGCTGAAGCAACAGATTGTGTCTCGCATACAACTATCATGGTCGCAATCCGATTTCGATCGTTCGTTAGATAGGTCACGAGCGCAGGGCTTTGAATCGAAAACGTACCTTCCTGTACCCCTTGAGGAATCACGAACTTACCTAACAATTGGGCGTAACTCAGATTGACCGTTCCTCCTGATTGCGTACTCGCTGGAGCGTCGTTCCACACCGATCCACTCGGTGCAACGTCTAGGTTGTCCTCGGTGACTCCATAGATTGCAAACGTAGAATCGATGGTCATCGATGCGAATCCCAATCCGCTTGGGACCGCATTCAGGGTCAACGCTGCTGTCGAAAGATTGTTTCTAGAAACGCCAGTTAGATCAAATCGCAGATAGGCTTTTCGATCGTAGCGTCGGTACTCATTCATCGACCATTTTACAAGAAGGATCGGAGCTGATTTGGGAACCCCGGAACTTGGCTTTAAATCATCGCGTTGAACCCAAAAGTCCGTCCCACGCCCTAACAAAGTTGAGAGATAAACGACGGTTTTTTCAGTAGAAGAAACCGATGGTTTTTCAGTGGAACCTTGCTCAACATCGAAAGAATCTGAGATACCGCCCAGAGTCAAACGCACGCTGCTATTGCCGAATACTTTTTTCTCGACACCCGTCCTTCTGTCCTCAACGTCAACGCGCCCATCCAGAACTTGCATTTTGGATTCGCCATCTGTCTGTACGCTTACACAAAAGCTTGTCCCTTGGTCTGTTAGAATTGCGTTTGGAGTTTCGACGACGAACCCCTTGAAATTGCTGTGAACCGTTGCAAGGAGCTTGCCCGAGTTCAGTCGACAGCGTGTTGGGTTCAGTATTTCGAAATCTGCCGGCCCCTCCAATTCCAGTAATGCGCCTATTTCGAATTGTATGGAAACCAACCCAGCAGCCAGCTTCAAACGGCCGCACCCGATTTGCGATCCTGCGTCAGTCGGTACCGAAGCTGAGACCCACCGAGCACCCGCTTTGGTATCTAGCCTGGCAAAGGTCTTGGTCGCAGGCGCCGTTCTCCACATAATTGCGAAAACAAACATGGCCACCAAAAACATTGCAGCCAACGCGGAAGCAGTGTTGACTGGCGAGAACCACCCTTGGATTCTATTCACTCCATTTACTGGTCCATCAATGGTCAACGGTCTCGGCGAAGCAGGCGATTGGTCCCCTATGTACGCGAGGGATGCGTTGAGCAAGCTAAGTTCAACAAAATGTCGCATCATCTCAGGTGACGAACTCGCCATTTGCTCCAAAAGTAGCGTTTGAGCCTCCGTTGCTCGACCATCAATCCAAGAGTTGGCAAGCTCTTGAAACTCTTGCAACTGGGATTTCTCGCTCATCTCAATCCCTCACTCTTTAACGATCCCCGTATGCACTCCGACAGATTGCAACGTACCCTGCTTAGAAGCCGATAAACCGCGTCAGGGCCTCGGTTCATCCGTTCGGCAATCTCATCAATGGCGTTTCCAAAATTGTATCGGTAGCGAATTAAGGTCCTGTGATGTTCCGGCAATCTTTCCAAGCACTTCTCCAACGCGATAAGCCGACGATCCAAATCCTCTGCCTGAGAATCCAATTCAGCTGACAGGGATTCTAAGAAGGAATCGGAAAAAACGAGGCGATCCCGCTGTTGTTTCTTTCGCCACGCCCTCATCTGATTGAAGGCAACTCGGCAGGACCAAGCTGCAAAGTTGCTACTGGGCTCAAAAGACCCAAACTCGCGCCACAAAACCAGATTCGTCTCTTGTTGCACATCTTCCACCGCAGCACGATCTCGCATCATGCTCATTAAATAAACGAAGATTCTGTGTTGATTCTCACCCAACAATCGCACGAACTCTTCGATTCGGCTGTCATGGTGGGAGCTGATGGGTTCAGCCATATCGGCAACGCCCTAAAGTTCGTTAGAAGGGGTTTAGTCAGCTACAAGATTCTGCTATTCGCGAGGATCGATTCTTGCACTATATTTCGAGAGAGCAGATGATGGCGATTTCGGACGTTTGCGTTCGAAAATTTCCACAATTTCTAAAAAAAGATGTCCGAACTCTTCCGTTAGGGCTCTTTAAAGCGTCAGGAAGTGCCTTTGTGCTCTGCGAACAGGGTTTCTGACTCGCTTTTATTTTAGTATTTTGGGGTGACATGATGAAAATCAGGCGGGGTTTTACATTGGTTGAGTTGTTAGTTGTGATTGCAATTATTGGCATCTTGGTTGGTCTTCTGCTGCCGGCAGTTCAAGCTGCCCGCGAAGCAGCTCGCCGAATGCAGTGTTCCAATAACGTTAAGCAAATATCGCTAGCGTGTCACAATTACGAAAGTGCATTTAGGAGCCTTCCGGCTGGAGGGATCGTAAGCTACACGCCGGCGGCCGCTGCTGCGTTAACCGCGAGCAATTTTTGCACCAGCGGATTGGACCGAACACAAGCCCCGTGGACAGTCCTGATGCTGCCCTTTGTGGAAGAAACAAATCTTTATCAGCAGTTTGACTTTAATAAGCGGTTTACTGGCTCGTCCAACATCGCTGGAGATGCACCGAATGCCGCGTTGTTCACAGTGAGGATGGCGAAGTTTCAGTGCCCATCGGATCCAAATTCGGAATCCAGCATTAACAACAGCAATTACTTGGGCGTTCAAGGTGGCGGCCCGCCTACAGGCGTTGGCGCTCCTCCCTGTTCGACCCAGGCAGGACAGCGAGTGTTCTTCCAAAATGGCGTGCTTTATGCAAATTCCAAAACACGTTTTGCAGACGTCACCGATGGCACGACAAATGTATTCCTAGTCGGAGAAAGCCGCTACATGCCGGTTCCGAAAATGAGAGCGGATGGCATTCACGCTGGTTGGGCTTCGTCGCTCAAAGCCGATAGCACGTTCGCCGTTCCTCTTACCTTTGCAGGTGCGCTACTGCAAATCAATGCCCAAAAGGAATGCGCAGTCGGTGTAGCGGATTGCTTCAATTTTGTGAGTCGGCTTTTCGGCAGCAGGCATCCCGGCGGTTGTCAGTTTGGACTTTGCGACGGTTCGGTGCAGTTTGTTAGCCAAAGCATCGATATCACAATATACCGGCAAATGGCCGTTCGCAACGACGGTTTACCCATCGGTGGTTCACTTGAGTAAGCCGTCCAAATAGGCCCGTTTTCTAAGCTGATTTCCATTTGATTTATCCGCGGCAGTGAGAAGATATGACTGTTTTGATTTCACATCATTTAAAGACTTCGGCTTTGAGCTTCCTCGCGCTGGCCGTTACCCTCTCGGGTTGCGGTGGGCAGGATGGGCCGGTTCGATATGGCTTGAACGGGTCCATCACAATGCCGGATGGAAAGCCGGCGCCGGCGGGTGAGATCCATTTCGAACCGGATAGCTCTGCCGGTAATTCAGGGCCAGGCTCCATGGTTCAAATTACAAAAGGGAAGTACAGTTTGCCGAAGGATCAAGGTGTGGTCGGTGGAAAGTACATCGTGACGATCACTCCGTTTGACGGTGTGCCATTCGGAGAGTCACTACAGGGCAAGCCTCTTGTTAAGACTCCCTATGTAGAAAAGATCGACCTACCGGCCAAGAACGGAGCCAAGGATTTCAAAGTATCCCAGAAATGATAAAGTAAAAACGCATAGTTCTCGGCAAACGCCACGAACTGGTTCCAAGGCTCTGCCTGGGCTGTGCGACAAATAGTAGACTGAATTGTGAGCGACGTTGCGTTTTTGCGTTTTTCCCAACGGGCTTAAACATAGCAGCCCAGGGCAAAACCGTACCCAGCGCGGCGTTCCGCTCTGCCCTGGGCTAAACGATTGCTGCCCCATTCGGGCGAATCGCAAAAACCCATCGAAGTAGTCGCATCCCCTATTGGATCGATGAAATCCCCTATTCCAAAACCAACCATGACCATGTTGCTTCAAAGATCGCTTTGTTTGATTGCCGCCTTTCTCATTTCGTCTACCTGTTTTGGACAGGAAAGGACAGCCAGCTTGTTGCTGGAAGCCGAGAGTTTTGAGCAGCATGGCGGCTGGTCACTCGATACACAGTTTATCCGTCAAATGGGTTCGCCCTATTTGATTGCACACGGACTGGGCAAACCTGTTGCCGATGCGACGGCCAAGGGCACTTTTACCGAAACGGGGACTTACCGCGTGTTTGTCCGGACCAAGGACTGGGTCGCCCGATGGAACGCAGATGGCCAACCGGGAAAGTTTCAGTTGCTCATCGACGGCACGCCACTCAAGGAGACTTTCGGAACAAAGGGAGCCGAATGGAATTGGCAGGATGGCGGTACCGTTGAGATCAAGAGCAAGTCCATTACCATCGCGCTGCATGACCTGACGGGTTTCGATGGCCGATGCGATGCGATCGTGTTTACCAAGGGGACGACACCGCCTCCGGAAATGAATGACATTCTGCCTGCATGGCGTCGAAGGATGCTTGGTTTGCAAGAGACACCGACACCGAAGAACGGTTATGACTTGATCGTCGTTGGGGGCGGGTACTCGGGAATGGGGGCTGCGATTTCGGCCGCTCGCATGGGCTGCAAAGTAGCACTCATCCAAGATCGACCTGTGTTGGGTGGCAACGGATCGAGTGAAGTCCGCGTTTGGGCAATGGGACTCATTCGTCGCGGCAAGTATCCTCGCATCGGAGAAATCGTTGAGGAATTTTCCGACAAAGCCAAAAAATCGCCAGGGACCTTTGAAGAATTCGGCGATGCGAAAAAGGAAGAACTTGTTCGGGCCGAAGCCAACATCGATTTGTTCTTGAATCACCACGCGTTTCAAGTCGATATGGATCAGAGTCGTATTGCCGCTGTCTATGCGTTCGATACCAAGACCAGTGAACACATTCAGTTTAAGGGCAAGCTCTTTTGCGACGCAACTGGACACGGCACGCTCGGATCATTGGCTGGTGCCGATTGGACGATGACGGACAAAGGACGCATGGGAATGAGCAATATGTGGGCTTGGGACGAGGGGGACAATAGCGTCGCGTTTCCCAAAACGCCTTGGGCTCTCGATTTGAGTATGGCTGATTTCCCCTACCCAGTTGACCACCATGGCCAATGGTTCTGGGAAAGTGGCTTTGACAAAGATGCGATCGGTGATGCGGAGGGGATTCGCGATTGGAACTTGCGAGCGGTCTTTGGTGCATTCAATGCGATGAAGAATCGGGACGGCGCAGAAAAGCACAAGACCGCATTCTTGACATGGGTTGCTTTTATCGGTGGCCCTCGCGAATCTAGACAATTGCTCGGCGACTACGTTTTAACCCAAGACGATATCGTCAACAAAAAAGAGTTTACCGACGGATGCGTACCAAGCACCTGGAGTATTGACTTGCACTATCCCAAAAAACAATACGCGGAGAAGTTTCCTGACAATCCGTTCATCTCGATCGCCGAACACGATAGGCGAATCGATCGCGACTATGGATATCCAGTCCCTTATCGCTGCTTCTATTCTCGCAACATCGAAAACATGTTCATGGCTGGTCGATGCATTAGCGTGACTCACGAGGCGCTCGGCACCGTTCGGGTGATGAAGACCTGCGGCATGATGGGTGAGGTGGTCGGCAAGGCAGCATCGGTCTGCATCAATCACGATTGCCCTCCGTCGGCTGTTTATGACCGCTATTGGTCTGAGATGGATAAGCTGTTGCAGTTGCCAGGAAAAGCATTTCGTCTCAAGCCAACCGACTCGATGACCATTCCAAACGATTCCTTGCCATTGGCGAGTTCGTACGGTCCGCCGACCGGTTTGGATCCGGCTAACTTGCTGGGCGTTGTGATTGATAATCGACAAGCCAAATCGGTTGGAAGTTGGACTTCCGGAACGGGCCTAAACGGTTACGTCGGCTACGACTATGTTTACGCACCTGCGGACTCAGGAGCATCGATAACCTACGAATGGAAAGCGGACAAAGACATGAACGTCGAGATCCGACTAGCTTTCCAGCCACATGAGAATCGCGGTAAAAGTGTTCCTGTTACGATTGCGATTGGTACAGCCCGAAAAGAAGTCCGTGTCAACATGAAAGAAAAAGCAGCGATAGATAACACGTTCGTGTCTTTAGGAACCTTCAGCATCAAAGCAGGTGATACGGTTTCAATCATCCAGTCCACCGAGAAAGCTGGCGGTATCGTTCATTCAGATGCCGTTCAGATCCTGCCGGCACCGTAGGCCTGTCTCCGTTAGATTGGCGTCATACAGAATGCCGTTATGAAAATCACTCGACAATGGAGCGTCCACCTCGCTCGTGTTACGCTGCTGTGCTCCATTCTTTTGGTAATGCATCTCCAGCATGACCGCATGTTAGCAAGCCAACGGGGGCAATTGCTCTCGCAGGTGGACTGGAGTAGCAGTCTTGCGTTTTATCCGAATTCTTCCAAACTGGGTGAGCCAGAAAAACATGGAGGCCGAGACGTACTGGCAGCGGATGGAAACACCCTCGGCTACGTCCTCCAAACGACTCCAGAGAGCGATCCTTTTATCGGCTTCTCCGGTCCCACGAATCTTCTCATTGCGTTCGACAATAGCGATCGCATTCTGGGTTTGCAGTTGTTGGCCAGTCGAGACACCCGCGATCACGTCAATCTCATCCTCAAGCATCCGTCGTTCTTTCAAAAATGGATAGGACTGTCATGGTCAGAGGCTGCTTCGCGAAGGGATGTGGACGGTGTTGCTGGAGCAACGTTAACAAGCCTGGCGATGATTCAGGGGATACAAAAACGACTGGGGGCGATCGAGATATTGGGCAAATTCCCTGAACCTCTTGACCTAGCTGCGGTCAGCGGGTTTTTCCCACATGCCACACGTGTCAAACAAGACACCTCGGTCCGATCTCTTTGGCACGTCTACGACAACACGTCAGAGATATGTGGAGCGGTCCTTCGCACAACTCCTGCTGCCGATGAAATCATTGGATATCAAGGTCCGTCGGAGTGTCGTATCGCGTTTGTGCCAGACGGAACAATCGTAGGCGTCACGATCGCAACCAGTTTCGATAACGAACCCTACGTCGGCTATGTGAAAGGTGACGCTGGGTTCGAAAAACTCCTAAAAAAGTACAGTCTGCACCAGTGGAGTCACCTCGATCTCAAACAAGAACAAATCGAAGGTGTTTCTGGTGCGACGATGACAAGCATGGCAATTGCGCATGGGATCATCGCGACGGCTTCTTCGTACGAGTCGAAGCTTGCCGAAAAGCAGTCGTCACAAACGTCGAATTGGAAAGGCATGTTGCGCAACCTTAGCACTTTTGCAATCGTGGCGTTTGGGATAGCGATCGGCCTTAGCTCACTCAGGGGCAACAGCCAAGTGCGAGTTGCATTTCAAGTCGTCGTGATTGCGTATCTCGGTCTAGTCAATGGTGACCTTCTATCCATGGGTATGTTCGCGGGCTGGGCACAAAGCGGCCTTCCATGGAAAAATGCGATTGGATTGGTTGTCTTAGCGGCAGCAGCACTCTCGCTACCTATCGTTGCACGCAGTAATGTTTACTGTTCCCATTTATGTCCACACGGTGCAGTACAACAGTTGCTTCCTCGACGCTGGAAACGGAAAACTGCTTTGCCGCGCCCGTT
>JAYTVM010000199.1:0-23150 GCA_043743995.1 Pirellula sp.
CGTGTTCAATCCGTGTTTGATCCGTGGCTCAGTCTTCTGAATTCTTCGGTGCTGTAAAATCCATTTAGCCACGGATGGAACACAGATGAAACACGGATATCCGAAACTCTTGGCGAGTTCCGCTACCCCAAAATCATGTGAGAGCCATGATATGCTGTGCCAGTCGGATCTCAGTCGCTTGAATGAGATCGGCAGGGATTTGTTGCCCGTTCGTTAAATAACTGATGGGTAAGCTACTACTTTGTATGCATGGGAACATGGCACCTAGGCCGCCCGATTCATCGAGTCTAGTCAGGAGCATTCTGTTTGGATTGAGCCGTTCGAAGGCTTGCTCGTACCTGAGAAAAGATCGAGCGTTGCAAGTGCTAGAGAGGACGAGATGCGTTTCTGTAGGCTTCGTCAACTTTATCAATTGGCTTAAATTGTCGAGCGATTCCGTATCGTTCGGAGAGCACCCACTGGTATCGAGGAAAACAAAGCGGCAGCTAGCGAAACCGTCCAGGCAGGAAGCAACTTGTTCGACGGAATTGGCGACATCAAAATGCCAACCAAGAACTTCTGCGTATTTTTGCAAGAGGTGATTTGATCCTAACCGTAAGCAGTCTGTCGATAGAATCCCGACGGAAAGACCCCGTTCCATCGAAAGATTGGCTGCGATTTTAGCAAGAGAGGTCGTCTTGCCCGAACCAGGTGGTCCAACAAATGCGAGGACTTGCTGGCGATCGTCCTCCAGATTGATAGGTGGTGCAGCATGGACCATATCGCGAATCCATCCGAGCAGTTCCGAGCGTACTGTCCAGACGTCTTGCATCATGTTGGGATTGTTGGAAAACCGAATTGCCTCGACCCATTGGCTTGCGATGCCTGGGTCGATACCTGCGTCGATGAGCTCTTGATGGATCTGTTCCAGAACGCGGTCAGGCCTTACAAACTCAATGGATGGTTCTTTCGAATCAACATTTCTCTCGCGATAGGACTTCGCAATTTCTATCTTTGGATCTGAATGATCGGTAAAGTCGACCGGCGGGTCTTCCGAGGATGTAATCTGGCTTTGTTGGGTTGGTTCAACTGGATCATGCTCGTTACTTTGTGCGTCATCTAGACGAGGATCCATGCTGTTGGAACTAGCAGTCACTTCGATTCGTGAACGTCCAAAGATTCCGAAGCGTGCAGCCCTCGTTTCTAAAATGGATGCGTCTGACCCAAATTCTGCCCGGATCTGTTGAAAGGCGTCCTGCAGTGTCTTGGATCGAAAGGTCTTGATACGAATCGGCGAGTTCATCGGCTTACACCTCAATCACATGGGTTACTGGTCACTGACCATGGCAATGGATTCTACGCTCGTATCTCTCGATATTTCGTTGTAGCTCAGCACGCGAAGATCGGGCAATGCTTCTTGCGTTATTTGCCGCAACGGAACGCGGATCTTTGGACTGACCACAACGCATCTCGGTTTGCCAAGTTGGTCGAGTTTCTTGATTTGATCGGCGATGCGATTGCAGGTTTTCGAGATCGAGTCGGGCGACATACGGATAAAGATACCGCGGTCCGTTTGTTCTGTACCAGCCGCGATACGATCTTCCATGGCTGGATCAAGCGTTACCACTCGGAGCACTCCTGCACTGTCGCGATATCGATGCGAAATGGTTCTTGCTAATCGATGGCGAACGTATTCCGTTAGCCAGATTGGATCTTTGATCCGGTGTGCGTAGTCGCCGAGTGTTTCGAGAATGATACTGAGTTGGCGAATGGGGATATCCTCGCGTAGGAGGTTTTGAAGCACTTGTTGGACTTCTGCTAGTTTCATTTGCCCAGGTATCAGCTCATCGACCACCGTCGCTGATGTCTTCTTGAGTTGGTCGACAAGCTGCTTCGTAACTTCGCGAGTGAGCAGCTCATCCGCATGTTTTCGGGCGGTTTCTTGGACATGGGTAGCTAGGACGGCACCGCACTCAACCACTTGGTAGCCATAGATTTCAGCTTGTTGACGATTTCGCGGATCGATCCACACCGCTCGTTTTCCAAAGGCAGGGTCGGTGGTTTCGTCGCCCATGATAGCACCCTTGGTGAGCCCCGTATCAATAGCCAGCAATCGATCCGGACGAAGCATGCCGGTGGCGATTCGGTTTCCAGCCATCTCGAGTTCGTAGGTATACTCGGGCAGGCTCATCCGGTCCTTAATGCGTACCATTGGAAGTAGGACACCCATCTCAGTCGCAAGCGTTGCACGCACTGTCGAGATCCGCTTCATCAGATCACCGCCGCGATTCGGATCCGCCAAAACGATGAGCTTGGCGCCGAGTTCCAGGCGGAGTGGGTCGACTTCTAAGTAGTCCTCAACTTTCTTTTCAGGGGGAGCCTTTTTAGCGGTGTCGGCCTCTCTTCCCTTCTTTTCAATGACTTGGGCATCTTGTTTTTTCTGACGCTGCATAATGAGGGCAAGCCCAATGCAACCGCCCCCCATGGTCACCATGGGAACAGCAGGAAGCTGTGTGAAGGTCATCAAAAGCAAGAAGACGCCTGAGATAATCAGCGCTTGAGGCCGAGAAAAGATTTGCTTTAGGAACTCGCCGGAAAAATCGGATTTCTGCGTGCTTCGAGTCGTTAATAAGGCGGCAGCCAGGGAGATCAAAAACGCGGGCACTTGGCTTACCAATCCGTCGCCAATGGTTAACTTCGTGTAGACATTGGCTGCTTGGGCGAGCGTCATTCCCGAGTACATATAGCCCATGTACAGGCCACCAACGATGTTGAGTAGCGTGATCGCGATACCTGCAATGGCGTCGCCGCGAACGAACTTGCTGGCACCGTCCATGGAGCCATAGAAGTCCGCTTGTTTTGTGATCTCCTCGCGACGGCGTTGCGCTTCCTTTTCATCAATCGCCCCCGCACTCAAGTCGGCATCGATCGCCATTTGGCGTCCCGGCATACCGTCCAAAGCAAATCGTGCCGCAACCTCGCCGATTCGCGAGGCACCTTTGGTGATCACGATGAAGTTAATTAAGAAGATAATTATGAAAAGGACGATCCCAACTTCGAGGGAGTCACCGGAAACGAATTCTCCAAAGGCTTGAATGACGTGGCCAGCAGCGTCGATTCCTTCGGTTCCTGTCCGTGTTAAGATCAAGCGCGTCGTCGCCAGGTTTAGCACCAGCCGTGAGAGTGTCGTTGCCACCAGCATCGCCGGAAAAATGTTGAATTCCAGCGGCGATTCGATGTAAATCGTGGTCAGAAGAATGACTACCGCGATCGCAATATTTGCCGATAGAAGCACGTCGAGCAAAGCCGGGGGAAGTGGAACCAGAATTACGACCAGGCATGCGATAATTCCAATCGGAACAATTGCGTGTCGGTGCCGTAAGAAAAGTTTGGTCCAAAAATCCATCCAGGTTTGTCCTGATGCGAGAACTTTAGAAAATCCGACAAGTATTTGGAAAACTACTTGGGTTTCCTGGTTGATGTCTATATCGTTTTCCGAATGCGAACGATAATGTACGAACTCTAGGTGCCCAAAACGGATTTGGAATTTGCACCCATCCAATTGATGGCATTAGCTTTAACGACGAATTCGGCGAATGGCTTCTAACGAATCGCCCCAAACGATCCAGTACCCAGTTCTTTCACCAAGATTCTGGCACGGAATGCCCTCGCGTGTCTGGTTGCCCTTACTAATCAAGAACTCTTTTCGCGTTTCTCTATCTCGGTTGCACATCGCCGCAGGTGTAACCGCGTTCATGCCCGTTTCCGATCTTCTGGGACTAACCCAACACGCCATTTACGGTCGCCGAATTGCAGCCACAAAACTCGCTGGCCCACCTCTATTTATTCTCGGGCATTGGCGGAGTGGTACCACCTTACTCCACGAGCTCTTAGGCTTGGATGAACGGTTTGCTTCCCCTACAACCTTCCAATGTTTTGCTCCGTCACATTTTTTGCTAACTGAGTCGATGGTTGCCAAATACTTTAATTGGCTAATTCCAAATCGACGGCCTATGGACAACATGAAGGCCGGTTGGGCTTTGCCGCAGGAAGACGAATTTGCGCTCATGAATTTAGGAGCTCCGACGCCGTACTTGAGGCTCGTTTTTCCGTGCCATGACTACCCGTTCCAAAGCACACTCGCATCCGATGGTTTTAGCGCAAAGGATTTGGAAAGATGGAAAACCTTGTTCGATTGGTTTCTAAAAGCCCTCACATTCAAAACAAAGAAGCCGCTGATTCTCAAAAGCCCTCCCCATACCGGACGGCTGGGTATCCTCAAATCGATGTACCCGGACGCCAAATTCGTGCACATCGTGCGCGACCCTCGAAAACTATTTCCTTCCACAATGAAAATGTGGAATTCACTGGATCAAGTTCAATCGATACAAATAGGTGAGTATCAATCGCAGCTAAAAGATTTTGTCCTGAAATCGTTAACAACCATGTACCGATCTTTTGAAATCGATCGTGTAGGAATGGCAAAGAATTCACTCATCGATGTTCACTACGAAGATTTGGCCAAAGACCCTGTGTCGGTTTGCAAGAATATCTACAACCAACTTGAGTTGACCGGCTTCGAAAAAATTGAGCCTTTGCTTCAAAATCGAACACTACAGGAAAAAGAATACAAAACCAACCGCTTTGGAACGGATCCTATTGAAGAAGCCGAAATCATGACTGCATGGCAAAGCTATGCGACCAAGTACGGATATGCTTAAGCCGCTACCGATCGATCCTCATCTATCGGCCATATGCAATTATGTCCGAGACAATCCAATCACGATTGTCGAAGCGCCCCCTGGATCAGGCAAGACGACTCGCGTAGCGCCGGCGCTCATGAACATGCCGTTTGCCAACTCGCAAAGAATCTATTTGCTTCAGCCGAGACGCATCGCCGCAAAATCCGTCGGCGAGAGAATTGCATGGGAGCACGGCAGTCGCATCGGGCAACGCATTGGTTATCAAGTGCGATTCGACTCCCAGGTCTCCAAAGAAACACAGATCATTGTTGCAACCGAAGGTGTATTGCTGCGACGATTGCAAGATGACGCGGGTCTTTCCGACACCAACATTGTTTTGCTGGATGAATTCCACGAGCGCTCCCTAGATTCGGATTTATTGTTGGGCATGCTCCGTCGCGTTCAACAGGCGTTGCGAGACGATTTGAGAATTGTGATCATGTCGGCCACCATCGACGCAAACCTGATCCAATCGCAACTTGGCGGCGCACCGATCATAAGGGTCGAATCCCCCAACTTCCCGGTTAAGATCCGTTATGGTACTTCGAAACCAGACGACAACCTCGTGGATCGTATGGTCAATACGATTCAAGATGTCGCGGAGAACAACGCTGGAGATATCTTGGCCTTCTTCCCAGGCATTGGCGAGATACAGCGATGTTATGATTCGCTCTTGCAGACTCGATTGAGCCGTGATGTGGAGGTGGTCAAGCTCTTTGGAGGTATGCAACTCGATGAACAAGCCAAAGCGATTGAACCGAGCAACCGACGAAGAATCGTGCTTTCGACCAACGTAGCAGAGACGTCGCTGACGATCGAAGGCATACGCATTGTGGTTGATAGTGGATTGGCTCGCGTCATGCGATTTTCACCGGACGTTGGTCTGGATCGCCTCTCGCTTGAAAATATCAGCCAAGCTTCGGCGACTCAACGGGCGGGGCGGGCTGGTCGCGTTGCTCCCGGCATCTGTTGTCGTCTATGGACGGAGGCCTCGGAACGCGCCCGAGCCCCTTTTTTGGAGCCTGAGATTCGGCGTGTGGACATCGTCTCTGCAATCCTGCAATTGTACGCTTGGGGCGAAGGCGAAAGCGATGATTTTCCATGGCTAGAACAACCCAGACCGGACTCGGTGTCCCGGGCGCGTGGTCTACTAGAACAATTAGGTGCGATTCATCATGGGAAGATTACAGAAATCGGAAAGGCCATGTCGAGACTGCCGACCCACCCTCGACTCGCACGCATGGTCATCGCGGGATTCGAATCCGGATGTTTCGAACGGACGTGTTTGCTGTCGGCCATGCTTTCCGAACGTGACCCCTTCCAGCAAAGCCGATCCCAACAAACACGAGCAGCCAAACGCTGGGATAGCGATTGCATTGAGCGGCTGGTTGTGCTGGAAGACTTTTTGGACGGGCGCTCGGACGAGTCACCCTTTGGAACGCTCCATCGCAATGGCGTTCGAACCATTGTCAACGCGGCTCAGCAACTGCAAGAGCAGTGCATTTCTATTCTCAAGGGCTCAAGCATCCTGCGTGAACGTCAACGAACCGATCAACCAGAAGCCATGATGCAAGTCCTGTTATCGGGCTACCCAGATCGACTCGCAAAACGTCGAAGTATTGGGAAAGCACACGGATTGATGGTCGGAGGTAAAGGCGTAGCCATCTCATCACAAAGCGGGGTTACCGAAGCGGAACTTTTTTTGTGTATCGATATCGATGCAGGAGCGGGGGATGCAATCGTACGGCAAGCGAGTCGAATCGATTTGGATTGGCTGTCCAAAGATCAAATCGTTACGCGAGACGAGTTGTTTTTTCATCCAAGCCAAAAACAAGTGGTAGCTAGACGGCAAGTACTCTGGTTGGACCTGGTTCTCAACGAGACACCGACCTCAATTGGTGACGCAGAGCAATGCGCCGCGATTCTCTGGCAATCGGCTGTCAAGAACTGGGAGCAGGTGTTTCCGGTTGGGGACGAACGGGTCCAAGGGTTAGTTGAACGTGTCAACTGCCTTCGATTGTGGCTGCCAAGTTTGGAACTACCGGAATTGGACGAAGCATCTATTCAAGACGTAGCCAAAGAGCTTTGTCGGAATCGCCGCTCTTTGTCGGAGCTCAAGGAAGCACCTTGGATCGAATGGATTCAAGCTCGATTCACCAGTGAACAGTGGCAGGCAATTGAAAAAGAAGCCCCTGCAAAGATTCAAGTTCCCAGTGGCAGTTGGATCAAGGTTCAATATGCACTTGGAAAACCACCTACGATGGCAGTCAAGATACAAGAGGTGTTTTCCATGAAAACTACGCCCCGAATCGCCATGGGACGAGTGCCGATCTTATTGCATCTGCTTTCGCCAAATATGCGTCCTCAGCAGATCACGGATGACCTCGCATCGTTTTGGGCCAATGGTTATCCGGTCGTAAAGAAAGAACTCAAGCGTCGTTACCCAAAACACTCGTGGCCGGACGATCCGACAACAGCCGCTCCAGGCAGGAAATAGAATGGTTCCAAACGCTATGAACGAATCGAATGATCCAGCCGAAAGGATGAATTCTGAGCGAGCTAGAATCGCTGACGAAAGGGCGGCAGAGCAACCGTTGCTAGCGTGTTCGATTTGCTTGAAGTGTTCAAGTCACAGAACCATTGTAACGGGCAAAGGATCGGTCTTTATGTTATGCCAATCGGACGAGACCTCGAGCGATTGGCCAAAATACCCAGCCCAGCCAATGCGGCAGTGTCGGTATTACCGTTCCGCGTAAAGCAGAAAGAAATATCGAAACTGCAATTTGTCGCGAAGCCCTGGCTTCGCCTTTCTACGCAAATCTGAGCGAGGGCCTCGCTCAGCTACACACTTTCGCTCAGCTACAGAATCATGTCGTCGAGCGAATTGAGTACCTTCATTCCGGAATCATCCGTCAGGCTTTCGTCCGCTCCCTCCCTATCCAAAACGTCCCATTTTCGAATGTCGCCAAAGTCTAGCTTGGTCTTGGTTTCCATATCTCTCATCGAGACTTGAACCGTCTTGTATTCGCCCACTTCGAATTCTTCCTTGAGTTCCTCGATGAGGGCTGCCTGCGAGAGAATAAACGCAACAGCAGAGGGTTCTCCGTCGTCCGACTCGAAAACCACCACCTTCCAGAATTCTTTAGGAATCTGAACGTCGCGATACTTTTTGTCGTTTTGTCGAAAAACAGGTCCGTTGAAAATGCAAAGCTTTCGCTTGTTCGTTTTGCCTTGGGAAGCGATATGCTCCTCCAAATTCCCCCATAGTTTCAAGCCCTCTGGTGCGCGACTATCAATCCCCTGGTTGGTAATTTCGTGCTGCGGTGAGCAGTTGGTAAAGTGGAACGTATCATCGTTGGCCAGTTTGGCTTCGGAGGCCGTTTTTCCCCATGCGCTGTCCGCTCGACGCACCAAGTGCCCTCGATCTAATGGATTCTGTGCGTATAACACCTCTCCCGCTTGAAGATTTTTTGGTTGGACGCGTGGGTCATAGAACCACTTGTCTCCGTCTTTGTCACGCGGATGTTTAACTTTCGCCAACGGATCGAAATTCACGCCGGCCACAAACGCTAAGTTCCTCGCTTGATTGAATAGCAAACTGTAATGGTAATAATGAAGGAGAAAACGTGCGTCGCCTTCCATTCCCTTGATTGCGTAGGCGTTCTTTCGAATAGCGGGCGTAAGTCTGGGGAATGGAGCGCTGAAACCAAGGAAACCTGAATCGTAGCCAGTGCGATTTTCATAGTCACGACCGGGCGTGATTTTCTCTTTCGCTTCTTCGTCGTCAGGAATATCAACGGGGGCTGGACCTACGTTGGTGTGAATCCCCGCTTCGGCCAGATTGCCCAAAGTGAACGTGATATGGAGTGGTATTGTCAAAGTAACGCTGGTGCCAGTTGGTTTCTTTTCGCTTTGCATTTTTGAATCCTTGGGTTGAGTCGTCGATTGAAATGGAGGAGGAGAATCTGTCGGTAAGGGCACTTTGTTTTCTGTGGATGGAGGAGCGGCCAGGAACGTCTGTTGCAGAGCTTTAGCTTCCCCACGAAGGGAGATGTTGCTGACATGCTCTACGATTTTGGAAACGCGGATCCCTTCGTTGGCAATCCAATCGATTCGTGATGGATCATCCCCTTTTTTCCAAACATCCCCTTTGACATCCAACCAATCTCCGTTGGTGTTGCGTCGTGGCACGCCACTGTGATGTAACGCAACAACTTCCCATTGGTCGTTAAAGACAGGGGAGCCTGACGAACCCGGTTCGGTATCCGCTTCGTACTGCAAGACGTTCTCCTCTCCCTGAAAGGTATCGATCAATCGATTCTCTCGTATAACAATTTGTTTTAATTCGCCCAGTGGGTGCTGAATAATATTGATGTTCTCGGTCGCGATAATCTTGCCGGGATCTTTGATCAATGGACACCAACCAAATAGATCCAACTTTGAATTTTCGTCTTGCTTCACTGCGACCAAAGCAAAATCCAGAGTCTTGTCATTCAGAAAGAATTTCGCCGGGTCGAGTTGAAACGATTTGACGGCCAGTTGATTGCCAAAGCGATCTCGTTGAAAATTGAATTCGATGGCACTCCTGCCAGCCAGATCAATTGAGGGAAAAACGTGATGATTCGTTATCAAGAGCTCCGGCGAGACCATAAACCCAGTTCCGAAGCTCTTCCTGCCGTCTTTGAGTCGCGTTACGATGCGTCCAACAGACTTAGCAACCCAGATTGCCATCTCCAAGAATTCAACGAACTGAAAGTCGCGTGTTTCGTTGATGACCCTTTCCAAAATAGCATCACTGACATCCGCAGCAGTGAGGGAGGCGGCCCCGATTTGCGCGCCAATGTCACTAGTAAAACCAGCAGCGATCGACTCCGTTAGCGATGGAGTCATGGTGTTTCGATTGGCTAACAATCGGTTGGCTCGCGCCGCGCAGCGCTCTCGACTTTCGACTTTCGTGAACTGCTTGTTTCTTGCGGCAGCCTCGAACTTGGCGTGGTAACTCTTTCGGCTTTCCCATCTCTCAGCCGCCGATTCGGCGGCATCGAAGTCCAATGCAAAAACGTTTTCGGGCGCGGACATGATAATCCTTTTCTTAAAAGCGGGATGATTCAATCTAGGATGCGTTTGGGAACTGCTAGCCTGAGTTAAGCACGATAGATGTATGCAGTCTTCGTCATTGCACTTGGTAAACACCAATCCATTCGCTGGATGCTTTCGAAAAGCTCCATGAACGCTAACGCTGTTGATTGAGAAACGCTGCCGTTAACCAAATCGTATCGGAAAGACAACTCGACCGCGGCCTTCCGCCCTTTCCGTCCACGACTCCAGACAATCAACGCAAACCCAGCTTCGGTCGTTTCGATTTCAACCACCGGTCCGACTAGAACCTCTTCGAACATCCTAATTCCGTTGACGGTAACCAGGTCGGATTCACGCCCTCCGCGATCTAGTTCAGCCAATACTGCAAAGACTTTTGATGCCTGTTTGAGGTCGGTAGGCGGTGGACCATCAAGCGTTACTGTGCTCGACTTTGAAAACCTTGAAACGAAAGGAGGGCATATATCTTCCTCCAGCTTGGAACGCGATTTCAATCCTGTTTCGGTCCTAAGATCGGAGCCTAACGCAAAACAGCAATCCGGCGATCGGCATTTCAGCGTTAGCTGGGTCTCCCTTTTCTTTCCGAAAAGCACTCGTTGACGAAGCAATAGTCGATGCGAATTTATTTCGTAGTCCTTCGTGTCCAAGAAGGAAATTTCGTGTTGCGATTCCACTTCAAAAACCTTCTTCGATTTTTTCCTTCCAAGAAACGAACCAAGAGTTTCTTGAAGCTCGCCTTGAAAAGTGCCGAGCGCAGCCTTTTTCTCAAACATCCTGGAATCGAGCATTACTTTGTACTCGCGAGACGTTGGTACGTTCGTTTGAGGGTTGTCCTTCATTCCTGTTTTCCTAGAAGAGCGACTAACGCGAAAGCAGAACCCCACAAAAGGGACCAACTGAGTATAATACTGGCAGTTGCACTTTTCAACTAGAAAACGCCCTCTGGTTGGCTACCGGGCATTTGATTTAATCGTTTAACAGTCAGCCGTAGGCGTACTTGGTAGCATTAACGTACGCCTATGGCTAACGGTTGAACGAAATGCGTCCGAGTAATCACTAAATCAACAACCCGATAGCTCATGTGTGGTTGACCCGCCTGTCACTTCGAGTTCTCCAGTAGGCGACTTGCATCCGGTCCGCCGGACCGTTACCTTTCGCTAATAGTTGGATGTAATGAGAAAATTTGTTTCTATTTTGATTTTACGAAAACCAAGGATTAATCATGCCCCAAGGTAAAGCAATTTTTATTGGACTGAATCAAACAGGACTGATTGCATTCATTCTGCTGCTGTTCTTGTGTTTGCCTCTCTGCTGGATTCCATTTTTAATTGATTCGTGCAAAGGATTTGAGGAGTGAGCTCACTCCTCAACACATCTTTGCGATGTTTTGCCATCGCCATGATTTCGGTCTATGGTGCGTGGCAAGTCTACTGGCTCGGCATGGGCCAATTTCCTCCCGCACTTTTCCTAGCTGTCACCGGCTTGCCAGCCCCGACGACAGGCGGAGTACGTAGCGTGGGCTGTCTGCTTCGCGGCGATTTGCTAGGTTCATTGCAACACAATGCATTGGCCATTCCCATGACAATTATGGCAATCGGTTGTGCCTTGTCGACAGTGGAGCAGGCGTACCGCCGCCGCCAGGTTCGTTTGCCAAGAAGCATTGGGCTGGCTTGGGTTGTCGTCTTGGCGCTCGCTTGGTCGATTAAACTGTTCCAGGTGGTGTTCAGCGGCTGAGTGCCCTACGCTCGAGAGTTTGTTACCGTTCGCAATTTTTTTTCGTTGTTTGCACTAGCCGCTCAACGACTGCAAAAAAATCTTGCATCGCGAAGGGTTTGGGAATCAGCTCCCGGACTCCTGCCGCCGCCGCACCCGAGCGCAACTCCTCGTCAATGTAGCCTGAGGTGACGGCCACTGGCAGGTCAGCCCGGATCGCACGTACTTCGCGAGCTACCTCCAACCCTTGCATGCCCGGCATATTGTAGTCCGTTACCACCACATCGAAGTGGGCCGGATCGGCACTAATCGCCTCGAGCGCTTGACGTTGATCCGTATAGGCATCGACGTGGTAACCACGCAGTTGAAGCAGTTGCTTAACCATACGGGTTACCGATTCATCGTCATCCAGGAACAGAATATGCGAGGCGGCGCCTTTGTCCGTCGATGCGGTGCTTGGCACAGGGTTGGGGTTGACTACGATTGCACCATCCTGCTCTGGAGCGATTGGCAGATAGACCGTGAAAGTCGATCCGCGGCCCAGATGGCTTTCGACCTCAATCGCACCTTGGTGCCCTTGTACGATGCCGTGCACCACCGATAGCCCCAAACCGGTACCTTCGCCCACCGGCTTCGTTGTGAAGAACGGCTCGAAAACCCTCTTTATCGTGTTGGCTTCTATGCCTGGACCATTGTCTATGACGGTGAGCCGTACGATACGATTGGACGACGCTTTGTCGAATCGTGCTAGAACTGGATGCGATTGTAGAAGAGCCGAATTGAATGACACAGTATCCAGCTGGACATCGATCTGCCCAGGTCCGTCTTGAATCGCTTGCATAGCATTGGTTACAAGATTGATTACGACCTGTTCCATCTGCGTCGCATCGGCCCGGACAAGCGGCATGTCGGCTTCGCACTTGAACGCGAGGTTCAAACGGGCTGGTAAACCAGCTCGCAACAGTCGTAGGGAACCTGCAATGACCCGCTCAACCGCGATCAACTTAAGTTCGGCCGGCTGTCGACGGCTGAAGGAAAGAATCTGCTGCACTAGGTCACGTGCTCGCGACCCGGCCTTGCGGATTTCCTCAAGCCTTTCCAGTTTCATATAGCTCGTGCTCATCACGTCGAGGCGGAGCAGTTCCGCGTTTCCGAGGATTGCCGCGAGGATATTATTGAAATCGTGCGCGATGCCGCCGGCCAGCACGCCGAGGCTCTCGAGCTTTTGCGCCTCCTGCATATTCCGTTCAAACTGCTCACGCTCGATTTGGTGCTGCCTAAGTTCTGTAATGTCGCGCACGCTCGCTTGAAGCAACACCTCCTCTCCTAAATACACGACATCCAGGCGGACTTCGGCCAGGAACGAAGTACCGTCGATCTTCGAGTGTGTCCACTCGAAGTACTGAGTTTGCCCAGCATAGGCAGCGTTGATTTTTTCGATTGCAAACTCGTACGATTCACGGCCGTTGGGTTGCAGTGGCGGCGAAAAAGCGTAAGGTGGATGACCAACGATCTGGTCATGCGTCGTGCAGCCAAACATCTCAAGGGTACGAGCGTTGCAATCGATAAACTTGTCACCGCGCACGAGTAAGAGTGCATCACCCGCATTTTCAAAGAGCGTGCGAAATTTCTTTTCGCTACCACGAAGCGCTTCCTCTACGTAACTCCGCTCAATGGCAATCCGCGTTATATGAACCGCCCTGGCAATCAGGTCCAGTTCTGATTGAACTGGATGACGGGGAGTACGGTAGTAAATAGCGAAGGTGCCCAGGACTTTTCCCTCAACACTGCAAATCGGCGTGGACCAACAGGCATGGAGATTGTGCGCCAAAGCCAATTCGCGGTAATCGCTCCAAAGCGGGTCGTTGCTAATATCCGAAACAATCACCTGCCGGCCCGTATAGGCCGCGGTTCCGCAGGAGCCGACCGCAGGACCGATCATCAGGCCGTCGATAAGGTCGTTGTAAGTTTCGGGTAGACTAGGCGCCGCACCATGCCTAACGCATTTGCCACTGGCGTCCAGCAAAAGTACCGAACAGACCGCACCCTGCAACTGCTTTTCCAATCCGAGCATCAACTGGCCTAGCAGGTCATACAACGAGGCAGCGCTGCCGACCATTTCCAGAGCCTCCTTTTCCCATGCCAACAGCTGTGACGCATGCCGTCTTTCGGTGATGTCAGTCACCATCGCCAGCGCACCCACGTAGGCACCGCTGGCATTGAAGATGGGGTTGGTGGAGAGGAATGACCACAATTCAGAACCATTCTTGCGCAAGAATTTGAATTCATGCTGCTCGGCGATCCCTTGCTGGCGGCGTTTCACGTTATTTGCTGAAATGGCCCGCCCTTCCTCGTCCATGAAGTCTTCGAGTAAACGTCCGATCATCTCTTCAACCGTATATCCAAGCATCTGCGCCATCTTAGGGTTGACGTAGTCCGTTCGCGACTCGGAGTCGATCGTCCAGATCCCTTCCTCAGCCGTTTGCACAATACGGCGATAGCGATCTTCGCTCGCGCGTAAGGCAGCCTCCGCTTCCCTGTGTGCGCTTATATCTGTCAGCAGTGCCTGCGCCCCAACATACTTGCTGTTAACATCGAATAAGGGATTAGTAGAAACAAAGGCCCACAATTTGGTGCCATTCTTGCGCACGTATTTGAATTCAAACTGCTCAGAAACTCCCCCTTTGCGGCGATTCAATAGATCTACCAACATGGCACGTCCCTCGTCGTCCATGAAGTCGTCGAGCGGGCGTCCAAGCATTTCCTCGGCTGAGTATCCCATCATCTCCGCCATTTTAGGATTCACATAGTCCGTTCGTGACGCGGCATCGATGGTCCAGATTCCTTCCACAGCGGATTGCACGAGGCGGCGGTGGCGTTCTTCGCTTTCCCGCAATGCTTGCTCTGCCTGCTTGAGCGCAGAGATGTCGCTCAACGCGACGCGAAGTCTAGGGAGGCCGTCCTCGTTCGGCGCACCGGTGGCCGCCAGATGAACCCAGAACGACGTGCCGTCGCTCTTGACCATACGCACTTCACATGCTTTTGATCCGTTGGTTCCGAGGACCTGTTTGCTCAGCAAGTAGTAATTGTCGGCATCTTCATGGTGCATGAATCGGGGGAATGGTTTCCTGACAAGATCAACCTGCCGCACTCCCAAAAGAGTAGCTGCGGCCCGGTTGGCTTGCAGAATCAAACCCGATTCGCTAACCGTGACGTAGCCCACCGGCGCAAGGTCAAAGAGGTCGAAATAGCTCGCCCTCCAACCATCTACCTCCGACTGTGCGCGGAGCAGCTCCTTGTTCTGTATCTCAAGCTCAAAACGACGGGCCTCTTGTTCGTTTAGCATCCGCCTAACGGTGTCAGGCGACAGCGTTTCCAAACTCTCCCGCGGAAGGGCTGCATTATTCTGTAAGGCCGCTACTGCCAGCTCTCGCAGCGCATGGTCGTTAAGTGTTTCCTTCAAGACACGATCCTCCATAGAAAATTCTAGTGAATCAAGAATCGGACCAATGAATCCTGGAAATCGACTCGAGTATATAAGTAATAGGTACCTTGCGACAGGAGTGCACCGCCAGAAGTCCGAAGTTCAAAACGGCATATCAGAGTCGTCGAAGTCGTCTTCGCCAACCGCAGAGGCTCGCTGGCGTTCATCGATGCGGCTTTGAAGATCTGCCGCGCGACCAGTGAGTTCCTGGTACTTTGCCGCCAGTTGTTCCAAAACATTCTTGAAACTCTCCGCGGACGGAATCCGCTGGCTGGGAAGGCAAGCCATTCGATAATCTCGAAAGGCTGCGTTAAGCATGTCGACTTCGGATTGGTCCGCCTTGGCCATTTTCAGCCAACCAACCAACTCTGCGACCTGAAACGCGGTACTGAGATGGCCGAAATTGTCTCCAGGAATATTCTCTTCCCCGATAAATGTACTTTTCCACGACGAATCGAACGGATCCTCCGCATCGTCCCCCAGTTCCTCTCGCAGCTTAAGATCGGCTTTGATTTGGGCGTCCATCTCTTCATACTCGCTTTGCTGAGCCTCCCAGGCTTCGCGAGTGGAGTGAATGGAAAACGCAAAATCGTTGTCCATATCGAGCGAATGCCCATCGAAGGAACGAATGCTGGGTCCGAAACTCTCGCTGGCCATCATCTGGCAAATCGGGCAGTCGCAGTCAATCATGGGGCCGCCGACGCTTACCATTGGAATTCGAACCCGCTCGCATCGGATGATTTCGTCCGGCGACTCCTCCCCCTCGAACGGGCTCACTCGCCACCCAGACAGAAAATCCTCCATCGCAATGGCCAACTGCTTGGGTGCGTCGAGACTTTTGATTCGGGTTTCGTCTTCGAGCAGCCACAACCATCCAGCTTGGATCGTTTCCCGGCAGGCATCGAAATACAGGACCACTTCGTTTCGACCCATCGCCGCGGATTCGAAGGTCGATAACTCTTCCGGAATGGGCACTGGCTCTTCATTCCGATAGACTCGAAATGTCTGGCCGTCCACTAAGTCTGAGATCCATTCTTTTCCAATATGCAGACAGTCGCGCGGGATGCCACCGTTCAGTTCCGCCCGCGGCGTCATGAGCCAGTCACGATGAACGCTTAAAGTTAACTCGCGACGCCCGCACGGCTCGTCCTCCCAGTTCTTGCCGATCCACTCCTCGCCGTTGTGAATAAACGCAAGCATTCGGTCAGCAAAAAAGGAACAAGGCAAAGAACCCCAAAGAACATCCCGGCGCGGAACAGGAATGATGAGCGGTGTAGAACGGGGATGGAGGATCGTATCTGGAGCCACATGCTGCAGCAATTCCCACCACGGCGGAATCACGGTGATGTGAGTCGTCTTGTCCCCCTCTCCGCTCGGCGTGTGACGCAGTCGCAGCAAGGGAAACTGGCCGCCAGTGAGAACGCGACGCCCATTCAAATCCAAAACAAACCAAGCCGGTGCATCCTGGAGAAGTCTTCCGGCCTCGGTGAGACTGACCAGACGAATAGGAAGTCCATCCGCAAATTCTGCGTTCTCGGGATCAAACTTATAACGAGGCCAAATTAAGGCGACGTCTTCCCATGTTGCTGGATCCTCCGCCGAACATCCCTGCAGCGCCAGCGCATCGGCGTCGTTGAGCGGTGAAAAAACGCGGACGAGATCGCCATCAATAACGACCGCCATGGTTTCATGCGAGGGGAACGTATCGGGCATGCTATTCTCCTAGACCAAAGTCGAATTGCTAATGGACGAGTTGCAGGCCCGCCATTATCGACGGTAAGGCGCTCCCTGTCCATAACCATGGTGCTTTGAGCTAGTGCTTTGTCAAACAGGAAAACGTGGGTAGCCACGCTTGCCAAAGCGTGGGTGAACTGCGAGAAACGATCTCGCTCCCCACGATCTCGCTCCCCACGATCTCGCTCCCCACGATCTCGCTCCCCACGATCTCGCTCCCCACGGTCTCGCTCCCCACGGTCTCCGCGACCGTGGCTACCCTCGGTTATCAACTTGACAAAGCACTAGTGCTTCTTCCATGCTAAATTTGCGGTTAGCGGAACTCGCCAAGAGTCTCGGTGGTTAGGACCTTAGTCGTCCATTAACAGGAGCCTTTCGAGCACGAGCGTTTTCTATTTCCTCGTTTGACAATATTCCAGAATAATTGCCGTTGCGCATAGGAGGAGCCTGCGTCTAGGATGATGCTTCCATTCGCGTTTCGATTCAAAGACGACACAAGTATGCAACCAGATAACCAAGAAACGATAGATCTCGGCATCGCCGTGGTAGTAGCCAGCTGGATGGAATTGCCTACAAAAAATCGGAAAACGATTCCAGAATTGATCCAACTTCATCCCGATCTAGCCCCTGGCCTCGAGGAATGTCTGCGAGGCCTGCAACTGATCCAAAGCGGAAAGAACGGGTTCCTGACGGATGGTTTCCAGCCGGATGAAGGGGGAATTGCGCAGGCTCATTTCCCACAAATCCCAGATTTTGAGGTAATTCGAGAACTTGGACGAGGTGGCATGGGGGTTGTCTATGAGGCCAAACAAATCTCATTGGATCGCACCGTTGCGTTGAAAGTACTTCCGATTGGAAGCATTGATCCGCGAGCCATATCGCGATTTCAGCGTGAAGCTGAAACGGTGGCTACCCTTTCTCATCCCGGGATCGTACCAATTCATGCCGTGGGCGTTCATAATGGGTTGCACTGGTACGCGATGCAAAAGATCGACGGATGCCCCCTTTCTCAATGGTTCGCGGAAAGCACATTCGCAACACGCAATGAGGCGATCCACGAAGTCGTTCGCATTGGCATCGAAGCTGCTGAAGCACTGGATCACGCGCACCGTCGAGGTGTGATCCATCGCGACGTCAAACCAGGAAATCTACTGATCGAGACTTCTGGCAAAGTTTGGCTAACCGACTTTGGTTTGGCCCGGCGAGATGTCGATGTGACTGCGACGGCCACCGGCGCGATGCTTGGCACGCCCCGATATATGAGCTCGGAACAGATTTCCAATCGCGACGATCAAATCGATGCGCGAACCGATGTCTATTCACTTGGGGCAACTCTCTACGAGATGGCTACTGGCCGACCTCCGTTTTTGTCCCAATCGCCACTAGAGCTGCTCACGCAAATCCAGCGTGACGAGCCGACTCCCCCAAGACAAGTTGATCCTGCGATCTCCAGGCCGTTGGAACTGGTTATCCTAAAATGTTTGGACAAGGAACCACAACGACGCTATCCGTCTGCGGCCGCTCTCGCCGAGGACTTGAAAGCGGTTCGCGACCATCAACCGATCACGGCCAAAGGACTTTCTATTTTGGTCACTGCCTCTCGGTTTATGAAACGCAATCAAAGGCAGTTCAATGCCATTGCTTCGTCGACACTCTTAACGGCCGCGGCCATCGCAATGCTCGCCCTGTTGTGGCAACAGAACCAACAATCCAAGTTGGGTCAAGTCCGCATCCATTCCCCTGCAGGTTTATATATTGCTAACATACAGCCCAAAACCAAGCAATCCGGGGCAATCAACGTTGCTATAACCACGCCCATGCAACAGTCGATTCATTTGCCATCCGGCGAATACTCGGTGCGAATGGAGGGAAATGGCCGACCTTCACAAACACTGGATCTCCAACTCGGATCGCACGATTCGGTAGAACTGAAATATGTCGATCGGCGAGAGGCATTTCCCGAGATCGACATCTATAACAAGCTTGCATTGCCGATCGAAAATGGGTGTCTCGCCGTTCTAGGCAAAGATGCGTTGGAGGTCTTCGAGCCGGGGGGGACACTTCGATTCTCAATACCGACTGCAACGCTAGTTGATTCCTTTGCAGAGGAACAGACATCAAGCAAACCAAGAGGCACCGACGATCCGAGCTTGTCTTTTGCTTTCGATCCTGATCAGACGTTTCAAGGTGACTTCCATGTCGAACACAGTGGGTTTGCACGCATGGAACGGATCTGCCAAACGAAAATGGATTTGAACGCCGATGGCCAGTCGGATCTATTGCTTTCAGCTAGTCGCCACGCCGCCCTCACGGCTATGTCGCACGACGGCCAAATTCTATGGACACAGCGACTGAAGCTGGCGTTCGAAGCTCCGTCCTCGGTCAGCGGATATCCCAAGCAACGAATGCCAAACGAAGCCATCGTCGGAATCACTCCTATCGAGGACTTGAATCACGATGGGATCGTCGAGCTCGTAGTGAGTGCAGCCTTGTTCGATCCAAGTGGATTTAGTCGCCCAGCTATCTTTACCCTCAGTGGCATCGATGGAACTCAAATTGCTGTGACCGAATTGCTAACGATCAACATGCAATCGACTCGCGACTGGCCGTGGTCAGGCTTGCTCCGTCATCGCCGCGATTACAACGCCGACAATCGAACGCAGCGAATGATCAACAAAAACTTGAATCAGTTTGCGATGCGTTCACAAACTACCAATTTGAACAACACGCATTGGAGTCACAACGGCCCTGATTCAGCCCTCTACGTATTGCCTCCGTTGGTTTTGGGCGAACTCGATGGACTGCCAATCGCGGCAACTATAATAGATCGGTCGATTCACTTTTTCAATGTTGCCACTGGAGAGGCTTGTGGAAATCCTATTCCGTTGCCCAACCCAATTGGGCGCGGTCCGACCAAAGTCCAATTGCCTAACGGAAAATGGGGCGTGACGGTCATGACGGGGTTACCGGGAAACGCTTGGACGGTATGTGAACTGCACCTGTGTGTATTTGGAGAAGCAAAACCACGCTGGTCGATCGGACAAAAGGCCAGTTCGTTGGATTTCGAGGCGGGCGCAGCAGAAAGCTGCTTTCCAATGGCTGTCGATTTGGACTCCGATGGCGAAGACGAAATCCTGTTTACCTCGAATCAAAACGCCCCGCTCTCATTGCCCAAGCTGCACTGCTATTCGAGTTCCAACGGCAACCTTCGATGGGATTCACCTGGCATCGCTGGTATCGCAACGCTATTGGAACGAGTGATTCCACTTGGCGATATCGACAACGATCGATTCAAAGACCTCGCTGTGGTCGGTATTTCATCTCAAAAGGGAACCGAAGCGCCGGGGGAATGGGAATGGGAAGGGCTTCGGTTGGTGGTCGATTTCCTCAGTGGTCGAACGGGTCAGCGAATAGGTTATAGGCAGGAAAGGATTGCTGGCGAAAACAAATCATATGGCGTGTTGGAAATCGATTCCGCAAAATTGACTGGGCATAGGTTGGTCTGTTCGATTGTGCATGGTGACAAGGAAGAGCTGAAACTTTCGTCGGCAACCATTACGATGGATTTGCAAAATCTCACCTCCACGGTAGTCGCGAGCGGCCTAACATCGCTTGACGCCTCGCTACAGCGACGAGATCCTGACGTCGGCGCTTGGCATCGTCGCAGAAGTGGCGAGTATGCTCGCTCTAGCGATGTGGCGGTCTGGATTCCTCCGTATCGGTTAGAAGCTCAATTCGCCAGCGAAACGCTCATTGAGTCTTGGACATCCTCCACAGGTGAACCGAGAGTCCTTCTTTCTGGCCACAACTTTGCGCGTTGTGTCAACCCGGTTTTAGGGACGACGATTTGGCGAAATTCGCAGGTCAAACTCGACGGGAATTCAGTTATTTGTATTACCGGCGCGAACGGGGAAACCGACCTATTGATTTCTAAGAGTAATTTTTTTGAAGCAGAGCCAGCAATATACGATGCCGAGACAGGAGAAATGCGATTTCAAATCACCTCGCCCGCCATGGGCGAGATCAAGCATGTCGCATCGGATCCCAAGGTCCCAGATCGATTTCTCTTTGCCTATGCCCATGCCTCCTACCAACCTCGAGGGCAGTTTCGCAACTCGAACCTACGTGGATTTCTCCTAATGAAGATCGATCGTTTGGAAAAGCGCGTCGCCTGGTCAAGATCTTGCATGGCGTCCATGAAAGTCGAAACCGATCAGTATTTACCTTCCAAATGGATTTGCTCCGACATCAATGGCGATGGGGTTACGGATTTGATCGTGGGTGATACGTCTCAGAATCACGTAATCATTAACGCAATCGATGGTCGCAATGGCGAATCGATCTGGGCCGTTCCGTTGGCCCTCAAATCGGGCGACCGCGAATGGCCATTGCGCACAGAATGGCCCATGATGAATCTTATCTCAAGCAACTCGCGCGAATACTTGGTCGTTGTCGATGCCGTTGTGGACGACAATCATGCTGTTGAGTTGAAGTGTCTCGAACCGCATAACGGTGGACCGCTCTCGCGTTTCAAACTGCCGACGCAAATAAAACTAGAGCAGGCCGCCCAGGGTAGATACATTTTCAGCGAACCCATTTCCCCCAGCAAACGCGATGGCCACTTTGGACTAAGGGCGTATTTGCCTAATGGCGGAGACACTTGGATCGTTCTGCGGATCGATGATAAATCAAATGAGTTAACCGAAGTCAAGCGGTTTAGTATTCATTCGTCGCCTCTAACAGCAGACGTTGACGGCGATGAAATTTTGGATCTGATCAACGTGAACGGACAGCATGTCGAAATTCATCGAAGCGATAACTACGATCTGATTGGGGCCTTTGACCTACCGGCGGATTTGCTTGATCGCGGTATCGAGGTGATTGATGGAAAATCCTACTTGGTCGGTTACTTTCAACAACAACAAGGGCACATCTGGGTCGAATTGCCTAGCGGGAAAATAGTGGCAAAGTGCACGCAGGGATTTCAGGAAATGTCACGTCCCGCGTCCCCTCAGTTGGTTCGGCATTCCACCGGGACTTTGCTCGTGGGAAGAACGCCTGAAACTCCCCTTTGCGTCGACATCGATTTTGGCGATACTGCACGACAGGAACCAGAGTTCCATTCGAGAGTCGCTGTCCTGGATCCGTCAACCGATCTTCGCTATCGGCAAGCCGTCACAGCATTAGGCGTGTATCAAGGACGGATGCTGGCCGAAACGATATCTCTCGGACTCCTAGCGATTGCTGCGATTCTCATCCCAGTATTCTATGTGATGCCACTACTTCTCAATAGGCAATGGTCGCTCCGTCGACTCCTATTCGGGCCCATAGTAACGATGATTGCCATCTTCGCGTGGCGTACTCCCTGGCTGCATGAACGACCAGGACTGACGCTAAACTTGCTTACTGGAGTATTTACTGCGCTGAGTGTTTTGTCAATTATCCATTTGCTTCGGTACCATCAATGGAAGTTGCTTGCCCTTGGTTGTGCACTTAGCGTGCTCTGCGGTACGTTGATGATGCTGATGTCCCAATCGTTACTTTCATCAAATTCGCCTGGAGTAATCGGTTATTGGACGATAAACCATTGGCTATTGTCATGCGTGTCGGCCGCATTCCAAATTGTCGTACCGTTGTCGGTAGGCAATTGGTGGTCAAAAAAGAGGATGAAAAAACGCCATCCATGAACCTCGATCCCGAGCAAAACCTGTGCGAGAGTTGGTCGATTGGACGGTTGCGCCCTTGGTTGCAAATGCTCGCAGATCGCGAACTGCCCGCTCGACTGCGAGGACGAATTGATCCGTCGGATATAGTGCAACAAACGTTGTTGAAAGCTTGGGAGGGCGAATCGGATTTCCAAGGGAGCACCCATGAAGAACGGTTGGCTTGGCTGCGAACTATTTTGAAGAATACGATTCGCGATCAACATCGGCGATTGCTCGGTTCAATGAAGCGAGGTTCCGGCCGTGAACAGTTGGCGACCGAACTGTTCACCGAGGATAACCCCGGCCTAAATGCCTTTGCAACGGCTGGAGGGCCAACAGCCAGTGGCAAAGTGGTAGCGATGGAAGATGCGCTAACCCTTGCCAACGCCATGGAGCAATTGCCACTGGAACAAAGGCGAGTCATTGAACTGCGTCACTTTGATAATCTGTCGCACACAGCGATTGCATTACAGCTCAACAAAACCGAACCCGCGGTTCGCATGCTTTGGGTCCGTGCGCTTAGAAGTTTGCAAAAAGTCCAGGGACTAGGACCAAGTCACCCTCCCTCTGCAACGCTGTGAAGCATTTTCGTCCGATCGGAGCTTGCCTCCGACGGACGCTGTTTTGGCGTACTAAAAAGTGCGGCTCAGACCGTAAAGGATCGCACTCCGCTGCCGTCTCGACCGCCTTAGGCGG
>JAYTVM010000200.1:0-1884 GCA_043743995.1 Pirellula sp.
GAAGCCAACTTCTCGTCAATGCAGTTGCCTGTGGCAACCGTGCAATCGTTCTTTTACGCCCAGTCATCCTGCCCAAGTCTATTGCAGCGAAGAATGCAGACGCAATGCATCCACGTCCGAAAGGCTCCGTGGCCGCAAGGAATCCGCGAGAAAGGCGAACCAAAAATACCGTTGAACAGATCACGGTCGCCTAAAACGTGCCGATCAACAACGCCGACGACGGGTCCGAATCAAAGAGGAACGACTTCGGATATCCCAAGACTCTCTCGTTTTGGTATTACCCACCGAGGGCTATACAAATCCGCCAAAATCTCGGTACACAAAAAATTCTTGTTGCCAACGTTCGGGTTGTTTCGTCTCTTGGGAAATCGATCCAAGATCGCCTCACAAAAAATTCTGTAGTGTCTTGTGCGACAACGCTTTACGTGCAGCATGTACCCGCGTTAGACGGTACTACCAATCGCGCGGCTACTTGGGCGCAATCACTCCTTACAATCGCATGAACGTACTTCTGGCCAAGGCTGGATCTCGTGAACAGCTTAGGGCTTTTGAGTCGGTTGTCTTACGCTGTTGAGCCTACATGACACGCGAAGATCTCTTCGCACGGTCTTACTGGTTCCAAAAACGTGAGAGGCCATTTGACAATGCCACTTCCAACAACGTCGCCAGCGGGGGACTCGGTTCGTTCTTTGCACTTATCCGACTTCGATCTTCGATTCGATCGCTACCGGCTAATACAGCCCAAAGCCGATTTACTCATGGCTCGATCATTGGCCAAGTACGATCAACTCTCTCCGGTCATCTACTGCCAGCTTGAAGGATCGTTGGTACTTGTCGATGGCTTCAAACGTCTTCGGGCCGCTCGTACTCTCAAAGGAATGTCTTCCCTTCACGCTCGAGTCTTAGAAGTCGATGAGCATGGTGCCAAAGCGGCAATCTTCAATCTCAATCTGGTTACCTCCAAGCCAAATGAGCTCGAGGAATCATGGATCATCTATGCCTTGGTTCACGACGATGGGTTGCCACAAATTGAGGTGGCTCAGATGTTGGGTCGTCATAAATCCTGGGTCAATCGTCGCTTGGCACTCATCCAACGGCTCACCGATGAGGCCCGAGAGGCCCTTCGATTGGGTCTGCTGACACCAACTCAAGCTCGACATCTAACACAGTTGCCGCGCGGCAACCAAAACGCAGCCATGCAGTGTGCCTCCGAGCATGCACTTACTTCGCGAGAGCTTTCTGAAACAGTGAAGCTCATTCAGTCAGCCTGCACCGATGAGCAATCGCAGTTCGTTCTCGAGAAGCCACGCGAAGCCATCCGGCAATCGCAAGACAATTACGTCCATCAATGGGATCCTCGCTTGAGCACAGCAGGCAATCGAGCAGCCAAACGCTTGGGTTTCCTTCTGGATGCTGTCACGAAGATGAATCACTGGCTGCGGTTGAGCGGTCGAAGCGAACTCGGGGCCTGCGATCGCCCCATCCTCTCGCCAAGTTTCGTCAAACTTCAGCACGAAGCCTCCATTCTCATCGAAGCCACAGCGGACTTCATCAAGGAACTGCAACCAACATGAACATCGATCCTCTTGAAAAGAACGACATCATCTCGCGTTGGAAGAACAAGCAAAGCATACGCGGCATCGCCAAAGACACACAAATCGGTCGAGAAGTTATCGCTCGCGTCATTCGCCAACAGATCGCACAAACGCAATCGCCTGATGCCATTTCGACACCGGCTGGCTTTGGACCAGCCAAATTAACTCGTAAATCGAAACTTGACCCCTTCCTCGATTCCTTGAAGATGTTGCTGGAGCGGTATCCCAATATTACCGCTCAGCGAGCCTTCGAAGAGTTGTGCAAACTTGGCTATAGCGGTAGCTACTC
>JAYTVM010000201.1:0-23098 GCA_043743995.1 Pirellula sp.
CGACGATCACCAGTCGCTGGCCATCGGAAGAAAGTTCGGCCTGATTGACATTGGCAAACGGATGATTCACTTGATGCCAGGTAATGTCGTTTGGACTAGAAATGGTTGCCAGTAACACAATCCCGTCCGAATGAACCGTAGACCATCGTTTGCCATCGAGGCAATGCGAAGCTCTCAAACACACTGGACGCCCGAGGCTAAAACTATTCTTTCCTGGCAGAGTAATACCCAGGGTGCCATTGCCATCGACTGCCATGGAAGTGCCTTGCGAGGTGCGGACGACATCGTGAGGGTCTATTTTAGGGTGTTCGACGACTTTAGCCGTATCCGCGAGTGGAGCCGTAGAAGCCGTGCGGGACTTACTCTCCAACCTACTCCAATCCAACTGCAATTGAACGCTCTTCGGCCTGGGGTCGGTGATTCTATGAACGATTCCAAGTCTATCAATAATGTCGCTATTGTCGCTATTGTCGCTGCTGGCCAATACCTCGAAATCAAAGTAACGCCATGGAGCATCTTGTTCCAACGAGCGAATGGCAGGGATTTCATCCGACCAGCTCAAATTGGAAAGCGTTAAACCATCCCATTCCAGTCGTGCAATCCGGCCGTGTTCAAACAACTGATAGAGTCGCTTACCATCCGCGGTCCATGCGGCTTCCAACGGTTTGAAACTATTGTTGATGGCGATATCGAAGTAGCGATACCGCATGTCGTCCCACTTCTTCGGATCTTGCCAATCGACCATGCGAACCGCCCCTGATGATGCAATCAGGGCGGTCATCGTGGGCTGCGTTGGATGGGACGCGGCAAGCCGTGTACCGAATCTCTTTTCCACGGTCGATTTGTCTGGTGAACTTACAGGGACCACGATCGTCTCTTTTTCATCACCGATAACGAGAGACGTGTCGCGATTTACGAATGCGATTCGGCATGCGCCTGTCGTGTTGTGCTTCGAACGATGCAACATGGTTCGGGAGGAAGTGTTCCATAGGCAAACTTCGGAAGGGGTGGAAGAGGCTGCAGTCGCGGGCAAAATTGCAATCGTGGCGACCAGTGGTTCCCTCGATGCGACAGCTATATCAGTAACCTTGGCACCAGGCGTGTGGCCGATGAAACTTACGTCCTCCGCGTCGCCATTGGAATGCAATGTTCGCAATACGCCCGCTGCATCGATCGACCGGAGGGTTCCATCCTGTGACATGGATTGTGAAAGCAAGTTAGAAGAAACCGATCGACTCCGCATCCGACGGTCGTCTTGATCGCGGATGTTCCATCGGAGTAAATTCCCTAGGTCATCCGTGGCTGCAACATTTCCATCGCCGTTAAGAAACCTTGCGTTCGTTACATTGCCATTCAAACCCACTAAGTAACTGGTGTAGACCAATCGGCTCGTACTCGGTTCGGTTCGCCAAACATGTACGACTGGCTCTTCGCTGTAGGTGAGAACCGTTCCATCTGCATGAACTTCGATACCGCGAACTGCGGTCGAATGTTTCTTCGGCTGAACCTCACTCTCAACGGAAAGGGATGGCAAAATTGCCGATGCTTTGACCAGCAAGTCCCGTTGAGCGGAAACGTCGCGTGTTGGAGTCTGGTCGACAACGGCTACCAAAAGGTTGCCATCCTTTAGCCCTAGGTAGACTCGTTTTTGGTCGAGCGACATGGTCGCCGTGCTGACCTGATCGACGATCGATTCAGGCAAACCGTATGATTGGACTACGTTAGTCGTCAAACCTGCTCGGATGCAAACAGACTTACCATTAGGTAACGTTGAGAGACCGAATAGTTCGTCCCCGCTTGGGCCAACAAATTGCATGCACTTTAACGATCCACGGCAGTCCATTCGCGTTGGTTCCAATTCAAAGCCATTGGAATTCCGAGCCCATTTCCAAAGCCCTCCGTTGATTCCACCTATGGCCCATTTGCCATCTGGGCTTGTCACAAGCCGTTGCAGATCTCGTTTTCCTAGCGAACGAATGGGTGTTGCATCGCGAGAACTCGTTTTCCATCGGTATACCGAAAATTCCGAGCGTTGCGACGTGGTTGCAATGATCGCTTCCTCGCCATCCGGAGAAAGGGCGACGGCTTGTATCGGATCTTGCAACGTCAAGTTGCGATCTGGCGACAATTTGTTCTCTGGTGACAGGGTGCTATCTGGTGACAGGGTGCTATTGCTATTGCCCAGCCGCACGATACTCACTTGACCACTTTGCGTTCCGATGATTCCGCGATCCGAAGCGGAGGCGAATTGAAAGGCTGTGATCGGGCTTTCGACATGCATCCTCGGCAAGTCAAGATTATTGAGTAGTTCGATTCGGCGAAAGGCCCAATTTTGAAGCAATGGTTCGTTGTGTCCAACGCTTACCTTCTTTTCGATGGCTTTGATCTCATGCAGAAGCTGGTTGCTTCTCCCAATATCGAATTGGTTGGTTTGGTTGAGCGCCAGGTTGAGTTCAGATTGGTAGTTTCCTAAGAGTGCAAGGCGAGCGTTACGGACTGCGACCTGTTCGGACTGAATTGCTTTTTCTTCGGATTCGACCGCTTGTTTACGAGCGGCAACCTCAAGCTCTTTGGCCTGCTTTTCTTGCTGTTCAGCGATAAGAGCCTTGTCGCGTTCGTCTTGCGCTATTTTTTTGGCATTCTCTTCACTTATCCGAGCGGTTTTTTCTTCTTCGGCCGACTGTTGTGCTTTGTCGCGTTCGTCTTGCGCCACTTGTTTGGCTTCTTCCTCGTTAACGCGAGCGGCTTTTTCCGACTCGGCAGATCTTAGTGCGAGCGTTTCCTGCCGCCGAGCGTATAGCGTTGCCAGTGTCAGCGATACAACCGCAAACAGAATCACTGCGGCCAAGACTTTGCGAAGCAGCTTGAAGCGTTTCTCTCGCTGAACGATTTCCGCTTTCCTCTCACTCGCCAGCTTGTGCAAAGCTGCTTCATTCTCATGACGCGTATCAAGCGTTTGCATACACAGGTCGTAGTCGCTTCGATCCAGTGCGCATTGACCATATGCTAAGCGTGTTCGGTGTAGCCCATTCTTGGCCGCTTGATTTTCTGACCACAACTCGATCGCATCCTGCATAGAAAAGAGAGCCCGCGAGAATCCTTGGTAGTCTTGGTTTCGGATCGAATTCTCTAAGAGTTCTTCGGCACGTTGGCTCAGGGCAAGACTTTGTGCGTATCTCAGGTGTTCGCGAATCGCATCCTGGAACTCGACCACCGATGCGTAGCGATCCGTCGGTTCGGTCGCCATCGCATGGTTGGCGATATCTAGCAAGGGATCTTCGAAGCCGGGATCTATGTTGATGTTTTGTATTGCGTTTGCGATACATTCGCGAACCGTCATACCTTTGTGCGGAGCCCTCCCAACGACAACTTGAAAAAGAATACCTCCTAGGATGTAGATATCGCTGGCTTTCCCAATCTTGGAGAGGTCGTGTTTGGCCATCTCTGGGGACATATAAACCGGAGTGCCACTCATCCCGAATTTTTGAGTGGTATTCATATTGACAGCCAAGCCCCAATCCATCACGAGCACTTCGCCGAACGCACCGAGCATTACGTTTTCAGGTTTCAAGTCGCGGTGGATGACGTTACGAGAATGAGCGAACGCAACTGCATCACAGACCTTCATGAGAATCTCGATGTTCTCCACTCGGGTCTTCTTTTGGATTGCATCCTCCCATGGAGTTCCGTCAACCATCTTCATCGAATAGAACAGCGTTCCGTCATCGTTGGAACCCATGTCGTGGATTGGGACGATATTCGGATGATCTAAGTCGCTGGTGATCTGCGCTTCATAAAAAAACTTTCGGCGGCTTTCATCGGATGTCGCCTTGCTCGATTTTATGGCCTTGATCGCTACTTTTCGATCCAGCGTCTTTTGAATGGCGGAGTAGACAATGCCCATTCCACCCTCGCCGAGTTTGGTAACGATCTCGTAGTCGGGGGGCGTAGCGAGGGGGCCTGCTTTTTCGGCAAGAGTTCGCTTGCTGATCGTCGATAGCACAGATCGGCTAAAGTCGATGGAGGCGTCCGCTGCATGAACCGTATTACCATCCGTTTTGCCTTTGGGACCCGTTCGCTTGGCACCTGCGTTGTGAGTAGTTCCTTTGTTGGTTCCTTCGTTGGTTCCTTTTCCTTGTGTTTGAGGCGAAGTAACACCACCCATCGTTATTCCAGAAGGCCCGAACGTTATGGTCGCACTCGGGCTGATGTTCTCCTGATCCGAAACCGTTCCAAGCGTCGCACCGACCGAATCCGAATCTCTTAAGTGCGAGGAATCATCAAGCGTCGCGTCCGCTTTTGTCTTAGCCGACGCCGAGTCTGCCTCCAAATCCAAAGTGGCTTCAACTCTAGCATCTTCGACAGTTGCATCGTTAAAATCGGCCGTCTTGTTTGACTCGATACCCTGTGTTTTCGAAGTCTCCTCCGCCTCTACAGTGGGCGAAACCGAAGGCATTTCAAGGTCCACCGTGCTGTCGATGGTTGCCTCGTTGAAGTTAACCGTTTTAGCGGAAGTTGGACCAGCAAGAGTTTTTCCGCATTTGGGACACTCCCCCGAAGGAACAGAGTCCGGCAGCATTGCGAAACAATTAGGACACTGGATCATTTTGGCTCTCCAGTTGAATGCGTCTCATTGCACGTTGAGATCGAGCTAGGCGTCCAAAGCGATTGCCACCATCCTTGGAAACGGTGTAGTCGGAAACCGTGAAGAAGGTCCCAGCAGCGAACCCCAATACCAATTCCTTCATGTCGTCCATTCTTTGTGAATTAAGCTGAACAACGGCAGGATTTGTATCTTGTTGGTCAGCCGAAGTAGTCTTGTCATTGTCGTCTGGTAATTTGTCGTCTGGTAATTTTGGCGCTTTGTCTTCAGGTTCCATTTCCAATTTCTCGAAGGAATCGTTTTCTTGAGACGGTTCGGGATTCACGACTTCAAAGTCGCGAACGCCGAAGACCCTGAGCACTTTCGCACCGGTAACGCTATCCACGGAAATGACCGCGTAAGCGCCAGACGGTTTGGTTGGGTCATTCCGATACTCCTCGATCCAGCTATTGATGTCCGCAGCCGTTGGAGATTTACTGCTCTTTACATCCTTCGTAAGCGAGTTGGGTTCGCCGGGTGCCAGATTTGCCCGTTTCGGTGCACCCTCATCGTTTTTATGATCACTTGAATCGGTCGATTTGCTTTTCGGAACAACAGCATCGATTTGAATTTCATTGCGAGCGGGCAACTCTGGGTCCGATGGCTGACCGTCTCGGTTGGAGTCATCAAAACCCACGTTCTCGATAAAGACCTCGAACTTCGCATCGCCTAGTACGCTCGGTTCCAGATCGCTGGACACGCTGGGAAAGGAGCTGGGGGAGCTGGGGGCAATTCGAATCGGGGCAACCAAAATGGCCGGTGTGACGATGATTTCGGTCGGCAGCGAAAAGCTAATTTTTCGACCAGGCGAAAGGACATGGTCGACGAGATCCACGACGGGTGTCAAATCCACTTTGGTGACACTTGCGTCAATAGTTCCGGCATGTTCAAAAAGAAAAAACTCGGCGGATCTTCGGAAGATCGCGGTTGTTGGGAGCGTTTGAAAGGTGCCCAGGAAAGTGTCGCTAAAGGGTGTCGTGCGCTCGACGACCGCTGCGTCCCCTGCGGAAGATACAAAGGCCGGTATGACCCCTGAGCGTGAGTTGGCGGATGGATTCGACTGAAGCGAAATTGCAAGTTCCTGATTGGCATCGAACAATTGCGACGAACCGTCGGCGTAGCGAATGAGCGTTTGAAAGCCCGATTCACCACGGACGCCGAACTGGGTGGAAACACGTTGAAGAACGTTTTGTATGCCCGTGTCTGCAAATGCATCGGCTGAATACAGCACATCACGCGTCGATTCGTAACCAGCGGGTCCTTTGCCGCCGTCGAATGCATTTGCAATTAAGTTCGGTTGTTGGATCACGCGACTTGTTGCGAGATCCTGGGAGACATGCCCGATTCTTAACTCGGACCCGGCATTGAGGATCAGGTCTTCGCCCGCGATAAGGACCACGCCACCTGGATCGTTTTGAGTGAACCGTTGGGTAACTGCCCCTGCTACAATCAAATCCGTCCCCAGTGCCGTCTCGATCAAAACACGAATTCCATCGCCTGTCGCTTGGATTCCCTCGACGGTAAGTTCTTTGTTGTTTTGAACAAACAATCCGTATTCCTGGCCAAACGATTGAAGGAAGGATGCTCGCGACCTTAGTTCACCGAGTGACTCACCACTCAATAAATGGTCAACCGAGGAAACACCTGGTGGAAGGTTTTCGCCGACAGCGTCCAAGTAGCTTTGACCGTTTCTGTCTGCTTGGGCATTCAATACAAAGAGTCCACTATTGTTCAAAGTTCCGTTGGCGCGAACCGTGGCGGTAATTCGGTCGACGGAGATTGGACCAAGATGGGCAAACGTACCGGCCTCAATTGTCAGGTCCCTTGCCGATATCCCCTGCGTTCCATTGGGCACAAAAGCGACGGTGTTTGTCAAGCTAAGCGCACTAGAAAGAATGAGCCTGTTGGACGCGATCGCGGCACGGACAACCATGTCCGTGTCCTCTTGTATGGCAACGTCATTTCCTCGGGCTTCGATAACGCCCAGCTCAGTATGGCCCGCCCCACCGACCGCAATGTTACCGCTAGTCGCATTGAAATGGACGTCGCTGAGCTCCACCGTTCCATTGCGCCCTAACTCGATCGAGCCCGACACGGAGGTGAGTTCCGCAATGCCGGAAACGCGAAGGGTGTCATTCGCGTTGTCAGCCAGCAATATTGATCCTGCCGCATTGAGGCTCATTGCGGCGGCTTGAACATTAGCACCTGCGATGTCGGTTATCGAACCAGTGCTGATTGCGGAAAAAGGGCCCGGTGTTTGTATTGATGCCAATGCCGTATCGGCATCTTCGAACAGCGTCACGCTTGTGCCACTCGCTGAGAAATTGCCAAGAGTCACGGTACCAGGGCTTTCGACGGTGATTTGTCCTGACGTTGCGATCAGAGAAACGCCTCCGCTAACATGCAAAACGTCGCTTGCATCGTTAGCCAAGTCGATACTCGCACCTTGAATGCTTGCCGATCCTCCAACGTTGATCCTCGAACCGCTCTGGTCGGTGATATTTCCGAGTGCAGTCAACTCGAAGTCCCCCGAAGATTGAATCTCAACAACAGAAACAGCGTTGTGGTCGACGATGGTTATGTAGTTACCAATCGCTCGAATGTTAGCGCTGTCCCAGTTTCCAACCAATCCGAGTTGGACATCATTTTGGGATACGACGTTCGATAGGCCGACAACACTCCAGGATGCGGTCGCTTCGTCGCCAAGCAGGATCGAATTCTGACTTTGAAGAACGGCGTCGCCCGAAATATGGATGTCTGCATTGGGACCATCTAGGATCGTGCCGCCTGAGGATACCGTCGCAGTCAGATTGCCTTGGACAAAAATGCTTGCGTCGAAATCGATTGTATTCAGCGCGCTGAGCGACACGTTTCCGCCCGCGTTGAATGGAGCTTGCAAATGGACTTCGCTGAGCCCCTCGGTACGAACTACGTCTCCTGTTCCTAGGGGTATTGCCAGTGGGGCCAATGAAAAATCGCCAATCCAAAACAACTTGCCGATCGAATCATTGCTAAAAGCATGCACGCTTTGCAAGTCCGCGATCGAACCTCGGGTTTCGCCGAGTTCAAAGGTGCGGTTATTGTTGTTGTCCACAAAAAAGTCGGAGCCATCGGCCAGTAAATTAGCGTTTGTTTCACCAACGTTCGATATTTGAATGTCGAGTGCGCCACCGACAAAGAAGGCGTCGACCGCAAAGACCCGCCGCTTTTCTAGACGGCGAAAAGTCGATCGCAAAGCGGGAGAGGATCTGACACTTGCGACTTGAGGGTAAAACAAGCCGTAAACCGTTCTCAACAATGCGACGAGAGCCTTGAATAGCCTTTTCGTTGACCACGGTCTGGCGACCGTAGCTACGCTCGCCAGAGCGTGGTTCGTATTGACGCTCGCCAGAGCGTGGTGCTTATCGACGCTCGCCAGAGCGTGGTGCGTATCAATCATGTTGCCCGGCGTCAAAATGAGAAAGGAATTGTTTGTCCCGTTAGTTTAATTGGCTTGGAACCAACTAGGAATCAGGAGTCCCCTCGGATTGGGAACGGTTTTGGATTTGGGGAGTGACGGAATCGTTCCAAATAATCCGGTTTTAGAGTGCAGAACCAGCAACTTACGGGCTTTGCTAACGATCGGCTCACATTTAACCGAAGAATCGTATACGCGGGTTATCCGCTACGAATGCTTTTTTTGTGAACCGGGTGGCAGGGGTGGCAGGGGCATGACACACAATTCCTTTCGTTCTTTGCTAGCCAAAATCTGCTTGTTTCAGGTCTTTTCATTCGTAGGTTCGACTGACTCCCAAGGTCAACAACCTAGTACACGCACACCTATTCCGACCAAAGATTCTGGACGACTCCCAAAAGTTCCTACGGTGGAAAGCATGGTTCGCCCGGAAGCATCTGTCGAGCGATATCTTTCCCGGACACCGACCGAGTCCGCATACGAAAAAGCTGCTTATATAAACAGCAGCCGTTTCAGGACCAACGACGAGGCGGAATGGTTTAACTCCGTGGCGGATTGGACTGCGCCGGAGTTCTACACACGTCCCCTTTATTTTGAGCAAATCAACTTCGAACGGTATGAGACTGCGGCCCCAGCTTGGACCCGACCGGCACGCTCGTACGTTCAATTCTTAGGTACCATCCCTGTCCTACCCTACAAGATAGGCGTAAACGGGCCAACCGAGCGAATGTACGCGGTCGGTCATTATCCCTATGGCCAAATGGCACCCGCGCATTCGAATTGGGGCAAGCTTTCGAAAAGGGGTATTTTGCTCCAAGGTGCAGCAACTCGGAAATAATTCATCACCTAAGGAAAACGCAAGTACGACGTGCTTGATAGGAAACTGTTATGAAAGTGACAGGAAGATTTTGTGACAGGAAGATAAGACAGGCGCTGCGGCTGAGAATTTTCCTGTCGATTCATTTTCCTGTCGTCGTTGTCGCATCCCAAACCTCAGGCACGAATGGTTAGCGACGACGCGGCATTTCTGTATGCCTTTGTGGCGGATTCTTGTACAATAGGACCGCGACTTGCTTTTGAATACGTGCGATGGGCGATAAAAAATGCAGCTTTTTTCGATTCCGTTTGGCAGGATGATTCTCTGCCTATGTCTTAATTTGCTGGGTGTTGCTTTGGTGTCAAGTCAGCATTGCCTTCTTGCACAAGAAAACGAATCGATCGGTGACCTTGGAATCAAGAACGCTGCACAGGAAGACGACAAATCCGCGGTCGTGATTCCGTTGCTTCATGACTACGACGAAGCTATTGAAAAAGCGGAGAAGCTGGATCGCCCCATTTTGGTCGTACTAGGTGCCGAATGGTGCGGGCCATGCAAGCAACTGGAAAAGGAGCTTCAACAGCCGATCGCTGAATCCATCTTTCAACGGTGGGTGGTGGTGAAGGTCGATATCGACCAGGAGGTTGCACTCGCAAAGGAATGGCAAGTCGGGGCGATCCCTGCTTTCCGAATCCTCGGGGTCGATCAAGAAGTTGCGGCAAGCAACGAAGGCTTTGGTGGTCTCAAAAAATTGCAGGCATGGTTGGCGGAGAACTTTGATTCTGCGAACCCCAAAACGCAACGCTTGCTCCGCGACGACAAGCCAATCGAACCAAAAATCATCGTTGAGCTGATTGCCATGCTTCGTGATCGAAGGCCGGCCAATCGCAAGCTCATTGCGGATAGGCTTGCCAAAAACAAAGATCTGTCCGCGCGGCCGCTTGTGGAGTTACTCTCGCAAGGGAATCTCTCGCAAAAAATTGCGGCCCTTGAGATACTTGAGAAATGGACCGCTCCGATCACCGGTATGGACCCTTGGGATCCCGATACAATGAGTGCGGAGCGATTGTCGATCCTTAGTGATTGGATTCGACATGACCATTAAGATCAACAAGGGCAAAGCTCTTGATTCGCTCAATATGACGCCACTCATCGATGTGGTGTTTTTGTTGCTCATCTTTTTCTTAGTCGCGACCCGATTTGCGCAAGACGATCGAGAGTTACCCGTCCAACTGCCATCCGCAGCAAGCGCTGTCCCCATGACGGCAGAGCCGACTGAGTTGGTCGTGAACGTAGACGCCGCCGGTCAATACATGATTCTCGGCGAAAGGATGGGGCTCGATAAGGTCGAGTCCACGTTGCGGCGTGCCGTTGCCGATAATCCCATTAACCAAATGGTCATTATTCGAGGCGATCGCAACGTCGCTTTTCAAGCGGTCGTTTCGGTGATGGATCTGTGTACCAAGTTGAAGGTGCCATCCTACAAAATCTCGACCGAATCGGAGGCGGGATCTTGAACGGAGTCACGAAGAGGAAAAAATCCGGGACCGGGCTTTGGGCTCTGGACGCCGCGTTATTGCTGCTTGGGCTGATGGTCTTGTTGATGGTATTGAGGCTCTTGCGGTTTGACGATCCTGATCCACTTTACAATGCATGGCTATACGTGCTGGGGGTCCCGACCGTATTGATTGCAACCTCGATGATTACACGAGTTCTTGCCAATGAGTTTGTTGAGAAATCGATTCAGCTTGGGTTCTTGATTAGCGTCGGGGTGCATTTGTTCTTGGTGCTCTTTGCCGTCAATGTGGTTTTGTTCAGTAGCAATTCGCCAACGGAAATACAGAAAGTTGTGGTTGTTAAGGCATCGAGCAAGTCGCTGACCCCGCAATATTTCCAACCAGCGAGTACTAACAGCGAATCGCGGCCCGACTATTTGAAGCCGGTCAAAACCGAACAAAATGTTGCCCAGTCTACTCTGGATCCGTCACAACATCCTGACGAATCGGCTAAGTTGAATATCGAGGTAGCCAAAGACGAGATTAAGCCTACGCTAACGGAGAAGCCATTTAACAAACCGAGAAAAGAAGCCTCTCCAAGCCAACCCACTCTGTCATCCACAGCCGAAAAACTGGATAGGCCAGATCCAAGCAAAAGCTTGGACCAGCAGCAAAATGAGATTGAAGTACCCAGTCTGAAATCCGCTCAGCCGACTCCCTCCCAGGAATTGCAAGCGGCGACTACGGACATGACTCGTGTTGAAACTCCGTCGCGGAATAGCAACTCGCTAGTGGAAATGCCGAAGGCGAAATTGGATATTGAAAGCCGCGCGAATCAAGGGACACGCGAAGGGGTTCAAAAGAGCACCAAGGCTCGCGATGAAAAGAGTACGAACCGCGAATTGGAAAAAGCACTCAATCGAACTGCCAGCGATTTGCCTGAACGTCCTAGTCTGTTGAAGCGTGGTTCACGTCAGACATCCGAGTTGGACAAGCCGATGGTGGCCGATGTTCCGGTGCCGCAGTTAGGAACTCCTTCTGCTAAGTCCAATTCGGAAGTCCTGTCTGAGCGGAACACCGACATGCGATCTCGTTCCAACGACACTCGTGCGTCGGCTCGCCAGAGTGTCGACATGACGAACTTGCAGGGGGTGACGAAGATTGAGCCAAGCCTTGGCGGTCCGTCTGCCAATCTGGGTCAGGTATCCAGCGCGAGCAAGGGCACGACCTCCTTGCTTTCGGACAGCTCTTTTCTGGCCGATCCTCGTTTGGCCATGAAGGACGTGGCTGGCGGACAGCGTCCGGCTCGCGAAGTGGGTGAATCGCTTACTGCACCCGTTGCAAGCCAGCCCGTTCCATCGGTGGAAATGGAAATCAGAAATGTGCCAGATTCCAATGGCGATGTGGTGCAAGCGATGTCGACCAAGAGCGAGATCGGAAAAACGGACGTAGGTAAGCGATCCTCGAGCAGCAACAAATCGGACAGGAAGGGGAGCGAAAAGATGAGTTTAAGTCCTTCCCTTGGGGCTCCAGCCATCGAGATAGGTCGAGACGCCTGGGCTGCTCCGATGCTGGATTCTCCTCGCAAGGGGCTTGATCCGAAAAAACGGGAGGTCACATTGCCTGAGATTCGAGATTCGGACATCACGATCGATCGATTGCGAAGACCGGAGACAGGCGGCCCGAAGATAGCGAATTCGGCGGTACCTATTCCCGCGCCAGCCTTTTCGCAACGATTGAAACGCAATCGGGAGCAAGAGGATGCGGCAGCGGAGCTCGGTCCGCTAGGACCACAGACCGAGCTGGCGATTGAAAGCGGACTTGAGTTTCTGGCTAAATATCAACGGCCTGACGGATCGTGGCACTTGGAGGACTTTGGTGAGCAGGTCGATATTCGAAGTGAATCCGCGGCGACGGCCTTAGCGTTGTTATCGTTTCAAGGTGCAGGTTATACACATCGGCAGTTCAAGTACGAAAACGTCTGCGGAAGAGCTTTGGCTTGGATGATTCAGAATCAGCGACCCAACGGTGACCTGTACGTCCGAACGGATCCGAAATCCGACGGAAATGCTTGGCTTTATAGTCATTCGATCGCAACATTGGCCCTTTGTGAAGCGTACGGCATGACCCAAGACGAGACAATCAAGCAAAATGCTCAACGCGCGATCAATTTTCTCGTTCAGAGTCAAGACCCGCAGGGTGGTGGATGGCGGTACCAGCCCAAGATCGGTTCCGATACGAGTGTAACGGGTTGGTGCATGATGGCCCTCAAGAGCGCAGAACTCTCGGGGTTGGACGTGTCCAAAGAGTCCTATCGGGGCATTTCAAAATGGCTGGAGGGATCGCAGTCCAGTGAAACGCAAAAGTACCTGTACCGATACAATTGGCAGGCAGCGGACACCGCCGCAACTCGGCACGGGCGCTTGCCGACCCCAGTCATGACCAGCGTTGGATTGTTGATGCGACTGTATCTTGGTTGGCGACGAGACAATCCGGACATGCAACGTGGGACGGATTGGTTGATGGAAAGACTGCCTGCGGAAGGGACAATGCAGAACCCCCAGCGGGACACGTATTACTGGTATTATGCAACCCAAGTCCTGTTTCATATGGGGGGTGAACGTTGGAAGGCGTGGTATGGCAGCCTGTATCCCATCTTGATTCGGACACAAAAGAAAGATGGAACCTATGTGGGGTCTTGGGATCCAAACGGGCGAATTCCCGACGCTTGGGGGCGATTTGGCGGTAGACTTTACGTCACAACCCTGAATTTGTTATCGCTGGAGGTATATTACAGGCATCTACCTATCTATGAGGCGACGGCCGATTGAACTTGACAATCTGGTGTTCGGGAGAAAGATAACGGGAGGGACTTTTGGTTCCCATTTGGAAGACAATGCGGCTTTTCTTCGATCGAGAAGACAAGTCGCAATTTTTTTAGCGTTTTAGGACACGGGAGAGCACGATGAGCGACTACGTACCGATGACCCGGGACGGGTACAATCGAATCAAAGCTGAGGTAGAGCGTCTTGAAAACGACGAAATGCCCAGAATATCGGAAAAGATTGCCGAAGCGCGAGCGGAAGGGGACCTCAAGGAAAACGCGGAGTACCATGCCCAACGCGAAAATCAGGGGATGGTGCAGTCCAAGATTAACGCGTTAAAGACCAAGCTTAGCAATGCGCACATTATCGATACTTCGGCGCTGCCTAAGGATCGAGTTGGATTCGGAGCGACGGTGAAGGTCAAAGATCCATGGGGCGACGAGGAGGAATACACTCTCGTCGGTGCTGGCGACGAAGATTACGAGGTCGGTCGAATTCTATCCAGCAGTCCATTCGGAATGGCGCTGGTTGGAAAAAAGGTCGGAGACAAAGTGGAGATTCAGGCTCCGCGTGGCAACCTCAAGTTTGAAGTTCTTTCGATCGAGTTTAAAGACTGATGGCAGATCAATCCAAGGATGTTCGCGGTTCTGGTGGCCCACAAAAGGATGTTTCCCTTGGGCCAGCTTGTTTGATCGTAGTGGTGATTGGCGCAATTTGCCTTAGCGTCGGAATGATCGCGATGGCAGCCATGATGTCTGGCAGCCAAGGACGTCGAGCCGCATATTCTGTGAGGGAACAGATCATTCCGTGGGTGGAACAATCCTCGCTGAGCAAGCCGGATCAGCAAAGTATCGTCGAGCGACTCAATGACTTGTCCGTTGCTATGGAGCGAGAGGAGCTTACCACGCGTCAATTATCACGTTTGGTATTGAGATTGACCGACAGCCCTGTCTTGCAGTGGGGAGTTGTGGAGCAATTGATCCGGGCGGCCCAAGCGTCCAGCATGACCGATGTCGAGAAGGAAGAGTTTCGAGCCGCCTGCGATCGATTGTTGCGGTCCGCTTCTGAGGGAAAACTATCCCTTCAAGACATGGAGTTTGCTGTGCAAAATGTTGCCACCAAGGACCAGAAGTCCGGCAGGCTCACGATGCGTGACGACACCAACGAAGATCGATTGCGGGAGTTTCAGCGACGGATAACGGCAATTGCCGATAAGCAATCCATGACGCACGACGCATTTGACAAGAGCGTTTCGCAGGTCATTAACGAAATGGTAGATGACGCGCTGTCGAAGAAAGATTAGAAGTGGACGAGCTGGGCTCTTGGCTCGTTCGCGTTTTCAAAATCACTACCAAAATCCCTTAAACAGTTTTTGCACACGTTCTTTGCTTTGGTCCGGTAAAGCGTTACACAAATCCTCAAAGGCCCCATGATCTAGTTCTTTCAACTTGGCTGCGAGGTCTTCGTTTTCCGCAACGGCGAGAGTGATTAGTGCCTCGACATCTTCTTTCGAAAGTTTTAAGTACTTGACGAATTCTGCTCGCCTAAACGGTGCCGCAAATTCCATTTCAAATTCGGTTCTAGCTTGGATGCGACAAATCGAAACCAACTGCGGCGGCGTCAAAACGGACCTCATTTCCCTTTCTGCCATTCGGTAGTTTTCAGACATGGAATTTCCCCCCTTCTTTGCCATGTCCTCGAGTCGATCCCGAAGGGATCCTTTGATGATTGACAGCTTTTCAATTTGCGACGAAGACAAACCAACTTGCTCCTGTGCCTTAGGAATTTCCAGATTATAAAGTGCGTGTACCGTCAGAAAACGTGGAGAAAAGGGGATTTTGTTAATTGCCAGAGCTTTATCCACTTCGTATCTTTCAAGATAACACTTGCCAATGTATTGAACAAAAAGAGGTTTAGACTGTTCGGGTAGAAATCCGTAGAAAATTGTTGCAAACTCTAAGACTAACGATGACCGTTCTTTTTCGTATTTCGCCAGAACACGTTCAGAAATTGGGGCAAGTCTCTTCTGATCCGCTCTCGAAATCTTGCATATCCCAACGACTTCGGGATTTCCGAACGGTGTAAAAGGAGATCTAAACCTCGCCTTCATTGCACAGTCCCGAAGCATTTCGATCTGTGCTCCGCCTAGTGCGGGCTCCAACTTTAGCTTGACAATTGGATCCAATTCCGCGAGCGCTAGCTCTCGTACGTCTATTCGTGTGTTGCTTGTGTTTTGCAAATCCAATTCCTTCATTTTCTTATCTAAAATCACATCCAGACCCGCTGCATCTCGTATCGCTTTGATCTGCGCAAGCTGTTGACTGGAAACGCCGACAGCCCGTTGCAGTTCGTCAGATCTCAGAAGCTCTCGACTCAGATCCCAATAATTATAGCTTGGCAAAATACACTTCTCTTCGCCTTCTTGCGCTATCCAAAAAGAAGTTGCGATGGTTATCGCGATTTGAGCTAGCATCAAGAGCATCATGGCTTGTTCCGATGGGATAGGAGATAGGAGGTGTATATGAAACTCTAGGCTGTCAGTCGAAAGTGCTGGGTCTTAAGAGACGCTCTTGGGTCCATGGCGTAATTGCAACTGCCGATATTGGAGAGGGGTGATCTGTTGCCGCGGACCGGAAATTGTACGCGTCGTCGTTAAATACACTGAAAACCCAATAAAGTCGGTTTGATAGCGGACCGCTCGCTTCCAATTTCTGGTCAATCGTCGTACCCAAAAAGCCGGGCATACTAATCCAATCACCTGATTGGACACCACAAAAATCATCAAAATCACTCTCACATTGCCAGGACATATCCCAAGTCCCGCCTCCCGGACCTGAATTCCGATCAAAGTTGAAATCGCAGTAACAACTATCCTTTTTCTCATCGTCTATAGTCGATGGGGCATCAACAAATGCGTTTGCAGTGACGTGTCCACCAGTCCATCCTGGATTGATGTCCATATTCGATTCAACATAGTTGTGAACCCATTTGTATCCGTCGTCGAAACGAACTCCAAACTCTATCATCGGAAAACTTTTGACAGTGGCAAGATCGCTTCGCAAGTAATCCCTTACGCGTTCCTCAAACCCAAGGGCGTCAGTCTTTGTCGTGGATGAACTTGTGTGTTCGTTCCATTCCCCTTTGTAATCTGTATGTATCGGTATGCCTTGACGAGAAGTAATCAAGTAAGAAAACTCTTTCTGTCTTATTTGGCTGGAGTAACGAATCGTATCCCCAACCACGATGGGAGGTTCGTTAGAAATCGATTGCGATCTGCGAACAAACAAAATGTCTCCAGTCGCTGGATCCGTACACTCCGACACAAATGGATCTGCGAATGTTCCAGATCCGCCCCCAGCAACGTAACGATTACCCACAACAACTAGAAGACAACAGAAAAAAAACATAGCCTTCGACATTTGACTTCAGCCCCAAAATTAATGTGTTTTTGCAGGAAAGTATTCCAATGAACACCCGTTGTGGACGAAACATCCCTGACGAATCGAAAACCTTCAAATCGAGAGGAGTTTGCACGCTCGAATTCGTTTTTGTTTACGATTGATCGTTCGTGATGGCTCTTTGAAATCTCGGTCCAACACAACATGTTGCTACAAACGTATAGATGCTCCACTTGCGGTCGCTGGAACCAATCAATTTTGAAAAAATCCAAAAAAGATTTCGCCTATGCGTCATGCGTGCTGCGACCTGATTCCTGATTCCTGATTCCTGATTCCTAGAAGTAATTGGCGTGACAGTTTTTTCCTGATGCCGACGAACAGACTTTGAGTCTGCCGAATAGTTGTCCCAATATGGTGAGCGACTTCGATATTGGTCCACCCGTGTAATTTTAGTTCGAGAAGTTTTGCTTCGTTTGCCTCCAAACTATCCAGTGCGATTTCAACGAGCTCCTTTTGCATTATAATTTGTTGCGGGTCTGCTTCGCTGGTGGTATGACATTCTCCGATGCAGTCCTCAAGCCTGAGCGCTGATATGATCTGACGACGTTTGTGCCGGGTAGCATCTCGAATCGCTTGCGATGCCGTGCGTTTCGCAATCGTCCGGCAAACCGCATCAATGTCGCGAGGCAATAATGTCGAATCAGCATGCTGTTTACTCAACCACCGGATCAATCTGAAAACTGTCGTGTTGGCAAGTTGCTCGGTGTCAACTGCGATCAAGTAAGGTCTACTTATGATCTTCGTCAGCCAAAACCGAGAAAATGGTAAGTAACGGTCCGAAACCTGTTGATCAGTCATTGGTTCAGGGTGATTTACATCCTGCTTTCTTACGGCATCAAGCATGATTGACCAACTTTTTTCTTCAATCCCAACCGTGGAGTTTTACAATACCGCAGCATCATTTTAGCGGAATGAGGGACGCCATGCAATATTTTTGGGTTTTCGATAGGATTCAATTTCGGTAGTCGATCACCCCATCGACGAGATCTCTGTTGCACTTGCTGAATCGGAGCCAAATCCCTTCGAATTTGGAACCCGTCATTGATTCCAAAGAAGCCGCAAAGATGCAGCGTGTGGCGAATCAACGATTGATCTCATTGATCACCATTAGTACATCTAGTGGATCGATACTGCCGTTGCGATTGACGTCTACGAACGGCGGAGTTAGGTCCAAAATGGGATTGAGCGCCCGAGTTCCATTGCGGTTGATTTCATTGATGATGATGAGAACATCGAGCGGATCCACATCACCATTGTTGTTGACGTCGAATGGGTTGACCGGATTGGTCCAAAAGGCCGGATCATTGTCGGTAATGACGATATCGACTGCCGCCGCAATAACTCCGTTTCCGGTTGCGGTGATTCGAACCGAACGTCTTCCTTGCGGCGCAAAGTCATCGACGGCACTGACTGGAAACGGGACGCTCGACGCGCCAGCAGGGATAACAACTGTTGCGGGAATGGTCAATTGGTTCGGTTCGCTGGCGGCAAGTGTTAGGATTAAGCCACCGGCAGGGGCTGGTGAGCGAATCGAGACCTCCGCTTGGGTCGTACGTCGGATAGGATCCTCTTCGTTGACCTCGTTCGACTGAAGCACAAGCGAAAGGGGTTGGTAGTCGGTAACGGTCAACGATACGGTTCCAGCTTCGTAACCTGCAGAGGTGGCGGTCAGAATCACGATTTGAGATCCATCGAATAGGGCATCATCGATGGCATCTACGCCGACAGTGATGCTGGCTGAACCGGCGGGAATAACAACGGACGATGGCAAGCTGGCTTCGCTGGTGTCATTGCTCGATAGCTGTACGGTGATGCTGGCATTGATGTCCGTATTGGAGCGGGAAACCGTCAGCGTAGCGGCACCCGAGCCTGCGTTTTCCGCGAAGCTCGTTCGGTTGAGCGAGACCAGGATTTTTTCACGGTCCAAGACGTCGACCGTGACGTTGTTGGAAGCGATCGAACCAACCGATGCAGTTAGCAGTACCTGAATCGTGCCGTCCAATAGAGCGTCGTCGATCGCCTGTGCGGAAACCGTGGCAGTTGTTTGGCCAGCAGGGATAATAACGGAACTTGGCAGTTGCAATTCCGAAGTGTCGCTGCTCGCCAATGCGACCGAAAGGGGTACCGATGTGTCAAAGCCAACGCGCCTTACGGTAACGACAGCCGCGTTCGCACCGGCGTCTTCGGCAATGCTGTTTCTGTCGATGGAAAGTTCGAGACTGGGCGGGGGCCCAACCACGACTGTAAATTGTTGTTGACTTGTGCCACCATCATCATCCGAGACGACCATCGTAACGGTGAAGCTACCCGTCCGTGCGTAGGAATGCGTGCCAGCAAAGAACCCACGAGTATCGACTCCAGCGGAGCCTAAAGCCTCGATCGTCGCATTACCGTTGTCTAGAGGGCTAGCGTCACCCCAGTTGATCGAATAGGTAAAAGTCTCGAAACGAGGAGGAGTCGCTAGGTTCACCCCGAATCCAGGATCGGTAAACTGGCCGATTCCGGCTAGCGTAATCGCTTGACCTTGTACGGCATTTTGGTTTAGCTGTGGCGCGAGGCTTGGTGGAACGTTGGTGATATCCGCCGTGATCGGAACGGACAAAGTGCCAAGTACAGAGCCAGTTAGCTGAAGCGTGGCCACAAACGAACCATTGTCGCCATAGATATGCGATGCACTTGCCTGGACCACTTGAGGAATAAACTGCCAGCCAATATCTTGCATTCCAGCATAATCCAAACGGGTCGGCAGTCTGCGACGACCATTTAGCGTATCGGGGTTCATCAATGCAAGTTCACCGTTGTTTGTCGTCCCAACTGCCCAATGACTCACGTCGTTTAAGGGCACGGGCGATTTGCCGGAAATGGCAACGGAATTGGCGCCGGTAAAACCACCAGAAACCTTGGCATTCCAACTGTTAGCCAACCCGAATCCGAGAGAATGAAGTAATTCGTGCGAAGCGACAGTGACAAAGTCAAATTCGTTTGCGTCCAAACCATCGGTAGTCAAGCCAAAATGCCAGTTTGCAGTCGGAGAGAAAGTCACGGTACCGCCCCACGGACCGAAGTCCGAAGCTGGGCTCGAAATTGCACCCGGCTGCCCGCGAGCTTTGACGGCGTCGATAAACGCTTGGCTAGTCGAAGAAGCGGTAAAACCACCTTTTTCACCACGTCCGAGTTCCCCCACATTCAACGCTCGGGCACCGGCGAAGATCAAAATCTGATTCGCAGGAATGACTAAATTGTTTCGAGTATCTTGGGCGCCGGTCGCGGGATTCAAGAACTTAGCGGTCCATTGGTCCGTGCCGGTGGGTTGGATGGCTGTCAGTTGATCCGAAAACTTCCGGATGATGGAATCCGCCGCGAATTGAAGGCTGTTTCGCCTCTCCTGACTCCCGAAAAAACCCGCTGCGTCCATCGAATAGTCAAACCTAATCGACAGTGGACCAGACGAAGGGGAAACGCTGACATTTGCCAGACTAGAGGTGCCATCCCCCCACAACACTGTCCCAGCAATAGCGCCACCGATTGCGGAGGTGTCGATCGGTTGATTGAACGAAAAACTTTGACCCTCCGCGGTCAGCGGAAAGCGTGACGACAATCGCTCGATTTGAAGCGATCGGTTTATTTTTCGAGACGATGAGCGACATCGCTGTTTAGCGAGTCGTGTTAGTAACCGAGTCAGCATGGTAGTAGCTAGATCCTTTTCGAATTAAAACGAATCTAGCTGTCACATCAAGCGGAAGTAAGGCGGAATAATTCATTCTCAGTTTTCCGCCTCGAATTTGGACCGTTCAAAATCGACACCTCAGCCGACTTGACGCTGAAGTGGCAGAACGGACGCGGCGAAATCGCGTAGTGTTGAACGGGGCCGGGCTTCCGAAAGCCCAGGAACGGCTTCCAATTCAATCTCGGTTACCGCTTGAAGCTGCAATTCACCTCGAACGACTTTTACGTCCCGCGGTGCCTCAATTCCTATGGTGACTCTGTTTCCGCTCACCTTGGAAACGATCAGCGTAATATTGTCACCGATGGAAATCCGTTCACCTTCTTTTCGACTTAATACTAGCATAATTTGGTTCTTCCTTGATTTTGATAGCAATTAGCGGGCAATTCGTTTTTGTCACTTCATGTTTTGAAAACTACTGAGTGCTAACACCGTTCCAATGGTTCGCAAACCCGAGCGAAATTCCAAAAAGTTCGAAAACACATTAAAGTTCTTCGCTACTGAGTGGCAATTGGTTGGCAGAATCCTGGATAAAAGTTGTAAAAAAGAACGGTTTGTTTCAATCTCGTTCAAATTTCTTGCCTGACTTGATAGGTGAAAGGAAGAAGTTCTCATTTCGAGAATTTATTTGTCGTTCTTGGAATTACAATCCTTTGTGTTGTTGGTGTTGACCTCACTGCAAGTACTATCGCATGGGGGTTTGACACCTCTGGTCAATGCAAAATGCAATTGTCGTTTTGGTCAAAAACTTTCCGTAGCGAGACCCAAGCGGGTTGCAGGAATACACCGCCTACTGTAGTGGGGACGTTTACCAAGGAAACTGTTTCGGCGAATTGAGAACATTGCGTCAATACGTGCGGATTCGACTCACACGGAGCGACGGATTTTCTCGCGAGCCCGCGACAAGAATGGGCCAACGCTGTTTTCCGACATGCCGATATGCGAACCGATTTCAGAATACGATTTGCCTTCGAGATGAAACATACGCACGGCCTGGGCTTCGTTTTTGGATAGTCGTTCGATGGACGATTCCAAATGTTCGATTTCATCTCGGGTGTAACTGTTTGTTTCTCGTTCGGCGGGATCGAGGTTGAGGCCGTCGATTGATTGGTTGTTCTGCGACAATCGCAATTGCGAAATGCGGCGAAGGACAACACGGCGCGAGACGACGGCAAGATAGGTAGCCAAGGAGCTTTGGCCTCGAAAACGTCGAAGGATAGCAAAATCCTTGTCGATCCATGAGACGAAGACATCGGCCACGAGATCGTCTCGCAGTTCTTGAGAGAGGCTTACGTTCCGGGCAAAAGCGGTGTGGCTGATGATGTGAATGACAAGACCCAGGAATCGGTCGGTCAGATTCTCCCAAGCTTCCGGAGCTTTAGCCAAGCAATCACGCAGAAGTTCTCGATCAAGATTGGAAAGAGCCACGTTTTTCTTGCTTGCTTGAAGGATGGCCACTGAGTTAGGAATCGGTTTGGTCTGAAAGTCCATGAGGAGATTGCCAGGACCACCCGAGCGGAATCTCTCAATATTAGGTGCAAGGCGAGTCGACAGCAAGCAGATTCGGGTTGCTTGACACTCCAAACTAGGCCGCCTAACATGCCGGTGGACGCTTTTGGGTAGTTTGGGGGGATTTTTGCTAAACGTTAATTTCCCCATCCGGTGCTCGAAACATGCTCCGAGTCGTTTATTTTCCTGCGAAATTCAGCCATCTGTAGAAAGGTTTTTTCAGCCATGGCCCACATTGTGACCCAACCGTGCGTTGGCTGCCGATATACTGACTGTGTCGTGGTTTGCCCCGTCGAGTGCTTTTACGAGGGGGAAAAGATGCTTTACATTCATCCGGAAGAGTGCATTGACTGCGAAGCTTGCGTGGCAGAATGTCCTGTCGAGGCCATTTTTCACGAAGACAATGTGCCGGAGGAGTGGAAGAACTACATCGAAATGAATGCGGAAATGGCTTCCACGTCCAAGGTCATCACCGAAAAGAAAAAACCGCTTGCGGAATCGTAGTCGGGACGGAAATTGCGGTTTTCGGGACCCAGTTTCGCGCGCTTGGACTCAAGTCGAGTCAAAATGCGTCCGATATTCTCGGGCCGCTCCACTGGAAACGATTACGCTTGTTAAGAATAAGCGTTGACAGTGCCGAACCTTGCGTTACGATTTCCGCTCCAAATTTCGGGTTGCCCAAACGGGTAATCCGGTTTTTGCGCGTGTAGCTCAGTTGGTTAGAGCGCGTCGCTGATAACGACGAGGTCCCTGGTTCGAGTCCAGGCCCGCGCATTTGAAATGCTCCGCTCGATGGAAAGGCGAGAATTCGCCTTTCCAAAATGGTGGGGTGTGGTAGATTTCAGTTCAGCGTGGCGGTTTGGCATTCAAGCTGACACGAAACCGGGGGTGTAGCTCAGTTGGGAGAGCGCTTGCTTTGCAAGCAAGATGTCATGGGTTCAAGTCCCTTCACCTCCACTCGGGAATTAAACCAGAAATTAACTTCGGAACAGGCCTTGCGGCCAGAACCGAAATCTGGATGATTCTCGCTCCCGTGACCGGGACACTCGCTCAGGCGATGGAAACGGTTGTAGGGAATTGATCTTTGACAACATGGTTGGATTGGTAGATGGCATCTTAAAGTTCATCAGCTCAGGGTTGTATGGCGGCTTGCCGCCTAGCGATTTTGGGAGT
>JAYTVM010000202.1:0-6014 GCA_043743995.1 Pirellula sp.
CTTGGGGTGGTAGAGGTCGTGGGTTCGAATCCCGCCGGCCCGATTAGCGAAAACCCTGTAATTCTCAATGGATTACGGGGTTTTTTCGTTTCTACTCCGCTCGCAGTGTTGCCCTCGAAATGGTCAGGAATGGACTCAAATTGACCATTATGGACTGAATCTGGTGCAAGCATTGGTGCAAGCGTTCGATTTGCCTCTGCTTCGAGAGTTTGCGACAACTGCGATTCGGATTCGGGTTGCGGTGAATCTGACCCTCTGAACCCACCTAACCCACTTTCTTCGTCTAGTCGGCTATGCTTCAAGACCGTCATCGACTCAATCGCCGATGCCGTGTCTAAAAGCCGTGCATCGGTATAGGTGTTCATTGTAAGCGAAATGTTGCTATGTCGCATCGCCGCTTGTGCGGTCCTAGGTGCGACGCCAGCCAACGACAAGTGAGTTCCGAAGCTATGCCGCAAGGCGTGAATGTGAACTACGCAACCATCCGCGTCTCGCTTGGGAATCCCCGCTGCTTCCAAGTCGCGGTTCATGATCCGAAGAAGGCCAGCAGGGACCACGAACACCCTATCCCCACGATCCTTGCCGCTTGTCCATTCTCTCAACTCGGCAGCCAAATCGCTTCTCAATGGCAATGTTGATCCTTTGCGGTTCTTCTCATTCGTTGAACGCAATCGAACGAACGGAACGTCTCCGAATGATAGATCGCTGTTAATTAGGGTCCTAAGTTCACTCAAACGTAAACCGGTCAGAACGGCAGTCTTGTAGATTAGCGCTCTTTCCTCGCCAAGTTGCAGCAACTCGGATTTGCGATCGTCGCTAACCTTTGCAACCATTTCTCCCTTATTCGGCCCCTTCCGAATCATCAATGCATCGTCTAATGGACGTTGCCGAGCCGCTCCAAGCAAGCGTTCAAGCTCGTCGTCGGTCATAGCTCTCGCTTTTCGTTTAGGGTCCGCTTTTTCATCCAGCTTGCCCATTCCTTCAAAGGAGTTGTGTAAGAATCGCACTTCGCCTTTCATGGTGGTCCGATTCCCATGGATTCGTTTACCGGTTAGCCAGTTACCAAAGGAAATCCAAACTTGAACGAAACCATTGTGAACGCTTGCAGACATTTTGCGTTCTCCATGAACCTGTTCGCCGAGCCAGCGTTGCAGTTTGTCGGAGCTCATGTCTCTCATGAATCGAAACCCGCATTCTGTGGCCGATTCCTTCAATCGTGTATCGGTGTTCTTGACTCGATGAGGATGAACCCGACGTTCGGTCAGATGACGAACGTAGTCGGCAATGTGATCGGATAGCAGTATGTCGGCAAATTGCTCACCGATCTTGGCTTCAGCGCTAGTAACAATGTTGGCCTTAATGCGTTCGGCCATTGATTCCAAGTCGTTCAAAACCGCCATTGCCGCCTGCTTGTCTCGGCATCCGGTAGGAACTTCTCGAATGACCCCATCACCATCTCGATATTTGGCAATGTAGGTTTCGGTTTCGCATCGGATACGGTCGCCATTCTCATTCAACTCAGCCGTCTTGACCTTACCACTTCGATTGGTCCATTGTGCGAGTCGTATACCTTTGCGAGTAATGATCCTCGCATCGGCGGGCGTTGGCTTTGTGAATTGCTTTTTAAACAGAGTTCCCATTGTGATTCATCCTTCACGTTCATCATTGGAATTAAAAGTGCGACGGCGGGCGGGTGATGAAGCCCGGTTTCAGATGTACGGTCCTAGCCGTCGCATCCTAATTGTACCGAATCACCCGAACCGAAGCGATTGTTATTTGCTGTTGAGATTGGTTGGTCGGTATCCAATAAACCTGCTACAAACGCGACAGGTCGTTCGGATCCAACCAGGTCGGTTTGGTGCGGGCACGTCGATGTAGTTCTCAGGTTTGTTGTGAGGTTGGCAGCTTTGGGTCAGCAGGGCGATTAGTTCGGGCTTATGATCCCGAGCAAGTGCGACGGCCTCAGGTGGTACGTCGCCGACTTGAACAGTCAAGCGAATCCGGTCCGGCGATGGACAGACTACGGAAACGCCCATCGATGACAATTCAGCAAAGACATCGGCGGCGGTCATAGTTCGACCGCCGATCCGCAGCCTTGCGCAGAATCAATATCGAAGTCGGATTGAGTCGAACCAAACCCATCTAACCCGCCGCTACCGTTCCAGCCCGAACCGCTTGGCGGTTGGTTTGGTTGCTTTGGTGGGTTTGATTCCCCCAATAAAAATTCACCGTCTGGTTGTTGAGTATCGCACTGTGTCTTTTGAGCACGATTTTTATCAGGGTTTTCAAACCCTCTAAACCCACCAAACCCACCATCGACAGGGCGGACACGCCAACGCTTGACGCCACCCCGGGCATCTTCACTCTTCAAGCACCGACCGTCGTAGACTCGATCCTCATAGGATTTCAGTCGTTTCCCAAACGACTTGGGGTTGAACTTGTCTCCGCAGACCTCGGCAATAGCCTCCCGCAGACAGTCCGCCCCTTCGCTTTCGCCTAGTTCGGCAACCGACGCGATTTCCTTCACGGTCAGGCCGACGCCCGAATCGGATAGTTCGATCCCTGTTAGCAGCTTGCACAGCAACGCCGACGACTCATCGTTTGCCTTCGCGCTTTCCCGCGTCAACAGTGGATCGGCACCACCTGCCCACAATACGGCCCCGCGAATAATCTTCGACCATGCTTCAAATGACCCCAACTCGCCGCCAGCTTGTTCAGGGCACCCGACTGCATAGAAACCTCGTAAGATCGTCAGTGCCGCAACCGCTAACCTCGGTCGCTCCGACGCAACCCAACCCAATAGATCACGGTGAACGAAGTCCGATCTACCCTCGGGCTCAGCAAGAACTGAAACGAGCCGAATCGGCACCACCCGCCGCGCGATGTCAGTGCCGTAGGCGAGGTTATTGCCGGTTGCCGTGAACACAATCCGCATTGGCAAATCACCGGTCATTTTGGACTCGCCGAGAATACGGTCATTCCACGTAGTCGCTGTCAAAGCCGCGTCGAGCGCACTGCCACGCAATTGGACGTTCAAATTGTCAAACAACACCGACGACGCGCCTCGGATCGCAAGCGATGTTATGACCTTTCCCATCTCCTTGTCGTCGCTGGCAAAAGTCTGCCTGGCCGCGCGATGGCCGTAGGCGATGATCGATGCGGCATCGAACAACATCGATTTTCCTGAACCACGAATGTTCGCTGTGACGGGGAACATCGGAACACATCCGTCGACACATGGCCTACCGATCATGCTAAGTACAAGCGCGACCCATGCGGACCGATCAGCATCCGAAGCACAAGGAAAATCGCAAATGACGTGGTAAAGCGATTCGAGCGCAGCCGCCACATCTTCTTGACTGGGAGATTCCGGCACAAGAGGAAACTCAGCGTGACAATCAAACATTAAACCGGTTGCGGCATCATAACCGGGTGTTTGCAGAATTGACCCATCCCGACGAATCGTAGGGGCTTCGATAATTCCAGTGAGAGGACGAATCAATGCGTTAAAATGCCAGCGAAGATGGATTGCGTCCACAAGCCAGCCGGGGGGCGATGTCAGCACCTTTACTTCATCACCATCAGCATTCCGACGAATCTTTTGCATCGCGCAAGCCTGAGTAACCCGCTCACGAACCAACGGCCTAGGAAGAGGTCGAATCAATAGTCGCCCTTCATCTGCGCTTTCGTTCGATGGCAAAATTTGGACGATTTCACCGCCCCTGACATATACTCGATTCAATCGAGATTGGAGCGTCTCATCGTCCCACCCTAGCCGCCCGATATGCGATATCACTGACTCAGTGGCTACTGAATCGGGTTCCGCAGGATCGATGATGACTGCGGGACGTATGTTGCGCATGTTCATGATCGCCCTCCCTTGCTCGCATTGCGAACACTGGGGCAGCCATCAGCAATCCATTGTTCAATGACCGCACGCGGCCACCGGACCAGTGAACCAAGCTTGATCGGCCTCGGCATTCGGCCCGAGTCCGCTAATCGGTAGACGTGACGCGTCGAGCATCCTAGATAGTTTGTTGCAATGTCATCGACGGATAACATCGCCCGCACGCGACCGTCAGTGATCGCATCGTCGTTCGAGGTGACAGACATAGTAGTTCCTAGTTTGTGGAATATGTCACGTCGCGACATGCGAGGGTGACACAAACCACAAACCAGATGCTAGGGAGCCACCAAAATCTGGTTTCGTGAACCACAGACTATCGCAAAACACTGGAAAGTAAACGAGTCCTGCATTGTCAAGAAATCTGGTTTGAGTCGCCTTTCGTCTGTTTTCAGAGTTCGGATTGACGAACAACACTTCTTCCCGACCGTCCACGTCTTGGCTGATTGACGTTCTCGCCTAACTTTCCTCTTGCTTGTGTGACGTAATCCATGAAAGCTTGTCTGCTAGGAAATGGATAGTCTTCGTAGTGCTCTTCTACCCAAACCCAGGCTTTCTCCCGAGTGAATCGTTCACCAGGGCTTGCGATCGCATTCTGTGCCAACTCAAACGCGACGATTGCATGTTTGTGGCGTACGTCCAGAGCCGCAATTTGTTCCTCTCGCGTTTTTGTTTCAGTATCGGCATCGCTTTCGGTTGTCGCGGGTGAAACCTCACTAGCCTTTTCGGCTAGGCTTCCACCGCCTTCGTTCGTTCGGCCGGCACAGACTTTAAGTTCAGCCAACGATGCAATTAGGCCAGCTTGCTCGACGAAGAATTGTTCCGCATTTAGCGCGACTTCATAGGCGTCAGCTGGGCGCATCAGTTGGCATTCCCGTCCTATCGAGTTCTCGTCATTGTCCCAAACGTGATAGATGAAACTTCCAGCTTCATCGCGATAAAGAGTCCCACGCCGATTATCGTGTCGAAGTGGCGAAGTGCAGAGCTTTATTAGATCAGACAGCTCAACCACGCCGACATGAGCATCGTTGTCATACAACGGAAGCTGTGTCGATGACGGCAAAACCGAGCCACCATCGCTTTGCGTGTTTCCGTTCGAACTTGCCAAAGACTTCTGATGTACTCTCCGCTGGCTAATGATCTCGTGTGCCCGATAAACTAAGTCGTAGATACCTGCTGCGATACTTCCATAAACGCCATCTCGCGCGTCAATAGTCATCTCTGCCCAGACTGCAAACCTGCCGCGATCCGAACGAGTACAGTGCTTGATTGAGAAATTGAAGATTCGGTATTCGCTCTCCTTCAACCCCTCACAAATGAGTGTCGCGTGCTCTTGATTGTCGAGAATGTAAACGGGCAAAGGATCGGGTTCCGTATCCGCTCCCTCGACGAAAATAACAATCGCTGCCATGAGATTTGCCTTGCGTTTTTTTGCCCTGCGGAAAAACAATTAAAGCGCGGCACGCCGAACGCAAGGCATTGAGAATCGACTAGCGGTTTGCAACCCGCCGCCGCGCATCAATTATTCTATCGCGAAGCCACCTTCGAATCCACGACATCATTTAGGGTCTACCCTAAGCCAACGCAACAGTTTGATACGGCAAGAGCAATACGAAGATCGCATGAATGGCAGGCGTCAATGGAGGCCAGTTGGCCTCCCGAACGTTACTGGCGTTCGTTTAATTGGTTGAATGCAGTTAGCCGTCGGGCTGGCGACGCAATCGCACGAGTCGCAAACCGCATTGGTTCAGAGCAAAGTCGGAAGACAGGCAAGATGCAAGGATTTGTCGGCATTCGGATGATGAGTCGCCTTGGGCTTGAAGGCTCTAGTCAGATTGTCGACGGTCTTGCTGCCGTGGCAGACGGTTTCTATCAAGGATCAACGCAGGCGTTAGATAAGGTGGAGCTAGTTCTGTAGTTCTGTAGCCGTTGCACTCCGTCTCGCGCGCGCCCGCGCCTGAGTCATTGTAATCGAAATCACTGAAAAAGCCCATGTCCTCACGTACCCCTAGCGCTCGCAGCAATGCCGTTGATAGGCTATTTGTCGCAACCCCCAGAAGTGTTTGTTTGTTTTGACTCGACGGGCTGAATGATCAATTCACGCTTTGCC
>JAYTVM010000203.1:0-1869 GCA_043743995.1 Pirellula sp.
TGACCAACCGTGGGTCAAGACTCGCTTCGCAACAGTCGAACCAATGAAAGGTTAAAGCAGAAGCTCTGGTGGGTGGCCCTAGCCCGACGAAGTTGGAACCCTCAAGCGAACCATGATGGCCAAAGCTTCGGAGGAGCCGGTAGACTAAGAGAATGGTTCAGTTCGAGGCCGCCGAAACCGTGAAAATGGCTCTGTCAAAAGCGTCTTTCGGACCGCATCTAAAAGCATGTGCATTTCGCATGCTCGACAGCATTGACGAAACTGAGTTTTGGGCGGAAGTGGTTGCAATTCTCGACCGCTCGCAATGGGACGAAATAGCCAGCGAAGCTTGCGAGCAAGCGCGATCGGAAATCCGACGTGTGCTCGAAGAGGTGAACATCCGCGTCATCCTGATTTGCCGAACCGGCACTGAGCATCAGTCCTTCAAGGACCGAGAAATAGGAATCTGGACGGCGATCGACCCAAATGTCACTTGCTGACGAGATCCTTGAGTTAGCCGACGAGACGAGGAACGGCAACGAAGGGAAATGTCGGCGCTCTATTTCCTTTGCCTACTACGCCTCGTTTCATCGGCTTATCGAATACGCCTACGGAAACGTGATGGCCGCAGGCCTAACCCGTCGTTTCGTTCGCTCGTTTGATCACAGCAAGATGCGCGACCGCGCGTCCTTGATCCTAAATAAGAGGATCGACCATGCCAAAGAATTCGGCTTGACCGCTCCGCCTTCGGCGGATTTGCTTACGCTTGCCGAGAACTTCTTGGAACTTCAGAAGCAGCGACACGGGGCTGATTACGACACGACTCGCGTCTATTCACCAGCAGATTCCAATCCTGCCTTCGATCTAGCGGTAGATCTACGAGACGCCATGTTTCGCCTTGCGCAGAGTTCCAATCACGAGCTGTCGTGCTTCATTGGGTCGATGGTGATTTCGGTACCACGCACCGACTAGACAAATAGCTGTCAATCGAACAACGTTGTGGCCCTAGCCCGACGACGTTGGAACCCCTGAGGGCTTCCCTATTGCTAGCCCTGCCTGTAGAATTACGACATGTCCACGTCTACACTCACCGCTGAATCGGTTGCATCTAAGCTCCGTTCTGCCGAATTCGGCGAAACACTGACTGCCTGTGGCTTTCGTTTCTGGGACGATGAAGCTTTGGGAAACGTCGTAGAGGTGGTGCTCGTTTTGAATCATTCCGAATGGGACGACGCAGCTATTGCCTCATGCGAGCGAGCGCGATCTGTGACCGATGCAGCCTTAGGTGAATTTGGCTGTTTCGCACTACCTGTCTGTCGTACAAGGGCGGAGCATCAAACTTTTGCCGAACGTGAAAAAGGCATTTGGATACCGGTTGATCTGAATGCCACTTGCTGAGGAGTTATTTCAAGTTGCAGCCAGCTTGAGAACCGGAACAACAGAGGGTGAGTGGCGACGATCGGCTTCGTCTGCTTACTACTCAGCGTTCCATCGCCTTGTGGATGACAGCTTGTCCCTTGTGCTGTCACAATCGGTACCGTCTGCTTTCTACGTTCGTTCGATTCAACACAAGGAAATGATGGTTTGCGCGAAAGCGTTCGCCACACCGAACAATCTGGCTGCAAGTTACGGGTACCAAGGCCACGTCTCGCCGGACTTGACCTTGATTGCCTCAAACATTCAACTTCTCCGTGGGTGGCGGATCGATGCCGATTATGACTCGGTCAAAGGATTCGGTCAGCAACAGGCCAACGATGCTTATGTCGCAGCAGAAAAACTCCACCTGGCGGCTAAGTCTCTGAGGTCCTGTACTGACCCAGGGTACGTATGCATGCTCGCCGCGATGCTGTTGAGGAAACCGGAAAAGACTTAGAAGAACAACCGTTGTTG
>JAYTVM010000204.1:0-22897 GCA_043743995.1 Pirellula sp.
GGTTTTGGGGAAAGTGGCCAAGTTGCCACAAGCAAAAACTACCCCGCAAATCAAGCCCGCGCCGCCGAAATCTGACCCCGGTCATGATGGGCGCTTACATGAGTTGGAAGGAGGTCGCAACTGCATTTCAAGTGAGTTGGGATTGTGTGTTCGAGTCCGTAAAACAGGCTGTTTCATGGGGTTTGAGCCATAGGAACTTAGAGGAAATCGAATCGATCGGCGTTGACGAAGTGCAATGGCATCGCGGCCATAAGTACCAGACGTTGGTTTACCAAATCGATGAAGGTCGCAAGCGATTGCTCTGGATCGGACCAGACCGAACGGCCAAAACATTGCTGCGTTTCTTTCGCTTCCTCGGTAAGGACAGGACCAAAAAGTTGCAGTTCATATGCAGCGACATGTGGCAAGCGTACCTCAAGGTGATCCTCAAGAAAGCAAGCCACGCGATCCACGTCCTGGACCGATTTCATGTGATGCAACTCATTGGCAAAGCGATCAATGAGGTTCGAGCCGAGGAGGTTAAACAGCTCAAGCTGGACGGTTATGAACCGATTCTAAAAGGTGCAAGGTGGCTCCTTCTCAAGCGTCCCGAAAACTTGACAGACAAACAAGCCGTCAAGCTGAGTGAACTATTGCAATACAACCTGCGATCCATTCGAAGCCATTTAATGAAAGAGGACTTTCAAAGATTTTGGGAGTACAGCACCGCAGGATGGGCGGGCAAGTTTTTAGACCAATGGTGCAACCGAGCGATGAAAAGCAAGATCGAACCAATGAAGAAAGTAGCGAGAACACTTCGATCCAAACGCGACCTCATTCTGAACTGGTTTCGAGCAGGCGGCATGCTCTCATCTGGTGTTGTCGAGGGTTTCAACAACAAAGTGAAATTAGTTACCAGAAAAGCCTACGGCTTTAAGACGCAAGAAGCCTACGAAATCGCACTGTATCACAACCTTGGCGACCTTTCCGAGCCAGAAATGACCCACAGATTCTTCTAACGAGGCCTTGAATTATGGTCAATTCAGTTTTAGATGCGGCACTTTATCGACGGGAATTGTGACACTCGGAACTCTGTTCGTCTCTTTTGGGACGGTATCCGGGGATTTCGACTTAGACGGCGACGAAGACATTGTGGTTGCAAATGGCCATGTTTATCGATTTCCTAAAGGCAATTCGGTCGAACAGTTTCCGCTTCTTCTGGGTAATTCTGGCGCTGGAAAATTAGTTCGTCAAAAAACGGAGGCTTCCAATTACTTTGGACAAAAATGGCGAGGACGGGGTGTGGCTGCCTTTGATTTTGACAACGACGGTGATCTCGACCTTGCGATGTCCCATGTCAACCAACCATCCGCGATACTGGAGAACAAAACGATGGCTTCTGGTAACTGGTGCACCTTTGAGCTTATTGGCACAGTCTCCAACCGAGATTGCATAGGATCGCGAGTCGTCTTTCAAACAAACAAGAAAAGATACCTTCGGACTATCGTTGGCGGAGGTAGCTACTTAACTCAAAATCCATATTTGGTCCACTGTGGCTTTCCATCGAACGAGACGTTGGAACAGGCTGAAATAACATGGCCAAACGGCAACACCCAAGTCATTCCAAATCCGAGGACTAATGCCAAGAGTACATTTTTGGAACCACCGCTAACCAAGTGATCGCAAGGGCCGCGTCCGTATTAAGCCACACTGGGAGCAATACCCCATAACTCTCCTTTTTTGAAACGACGACTAACCAATGGAAAAGCTCATTGATGCCATACCAATTCAAACGAATTCGCCTGGAAAACCTAGATTTGCGATTTGGATGCTCGGGATGGCGTTTTGCTCAATCCTCGGCTGGGTCGCCTACAATTATTTGCCTGAATGGAGTTTGCCGAAGCATCTTCGGGAAGTCACCGTCTTTAGCTCCAAAGAAAAGCAAGACGAGCTTGGTGTTGCGAAAATGGACAAGCGCTTTCGAAACTCAGTAACCAAATTTTCGCTGCTGGGAGGATGTTTTGGACTTGCAAGCCTGGTCCTCTTGGTGAAACGTCCGGCGATGGTTCTTGTTTGTACAGCTACCGGTTTGTTTTCCGGGGCATGCGCAGGGATCATCGGATACTATCTATTTGGCTACATCGAGCGAGGGGGCTCGATTCCGGGAGTGGATGATGGGCTCATTCCGTTAGTTCTGGACGTCCTCTTATTGATTATCGCGTCGTGGTCTCTCGCAATTCCAGTCGGAACGGTGCTCTGGCTCGCAAGTCCTAATTCTCGGACTATGGATCCGAGGATCTTTTTCGTTGTGGGTATCGTTGCCGGTGTTGCCGTTCCGATCGCGATGTCGATTGTATTTCCCGATGCTCGATCCGACACCTTTCCTCCGAAAGGACGGGAGCTTACGCTGGTTTGGCTTTGCGTTGCTGGCGCTTTACTAGGAGTCACACCGTACCTCCCAACGCGGAAATCAAGTCCGTAGATTTCGGCGTTGGCTGTGGTGAATAGAGGCTTACCGTCCTTGACTTTGTCGTGCCAACAGCGGCCCCTGGCAAGACATTTCTCGAGGCTGCTGATGTTCATTTCATTCCGGCGAGCAAGCCCTTATTGTAGCCGACCGACTCCGCGAGTCCGGGGATTGGGTCCTTACCGTCCTTCTCATATTCAAATCCCACGAGCCCTTGGTACTTGATCTTCAGAAGTGCAGCTAGAATCGACTTGGAATCGAGGATGCCTCGTCCTGCTTCGATGGGAGTGTTTTTGTCGCCCATGGCGGAGATGTCCTTCACATGCACATCGTAGAGACGCTCTTGGCACTTGAGGATGGCATCTGCGGGGTCAACCCCAGCACGCGCCGTATGTCCGACGTCGATGCACAGGCCAATGCGTTTGTCAAATTTCTCGACGGCCCGCATGACGTCGAAAGGGGACGGAAAGAAACCTTTGTCCTCAGGACCATGATTGTGAATCGCCAGTTTAATGTCAAACTCTTTGACCAGTTTGTCGAGGATGGGAATCGCATCGTGGCTAGGGGCGCAAACGATTGTCGAGACTCCGATGTCCTGAGCATACTCGAACGACTTTCGAATATCCGATTCCCCGGTGCGCATAGAAACATTACCAACACTCAGTGGATTGAGGCCGGCGTCTCGGAACATCTGTGCTCGTCTTTTACGTTCCTCGCTGGAATGAGATAAATCGATATGATTCTTGACGTTCTTGATCGACACGTATTTCAGCCCGACTCGTTTTACTGCTAGGATAGCCTCTTCTATTGGCAATTCGCGAAGGGTATACGTCGCGACTCCCACTTTTAGTCCTCGCCACGGATCGGAGTCCTCGGTCACGGTGGTTGCGAATGATGCGAACGACAGGATTGGGACACTTGGAATCACAACAGCGAAAGCTCCTGCCTGGATCAACTGGCGTCGTAGAATTTTAGTCATTGTTTGAGTTCTATGAAGTTCGACGGTTGGATGAGGACTGAACGCCGTGAATTCTACCATCGCGGAACGAAACAGTGCAGCACTAGGTCGTCTTTTGGTCCGTCAATTGGAGGAACAGCCATGCCCTAGCGAAAGTCCAGTAGCGATGATAGGTTGCCCGTGAGATTTTGAGAATTTCGCAGGACTGTTCCACGGACAGGCCGCCAAAGAATCGCAACTCGACGACCTGAGCCTTGATCGGATCCTCCCTCGCAAGCTTTTCCAGTGCTTCGTCTAACCGGATCAACTCCTCGTCATCGAATTCGATCGCCATTTCATCGACTTCGATCTCAAGCCGCTTACAATCCCCCCCCCGTTTGAGACTGTTTTTCTTTCTCGCAGTATCGATCAAGATTCGTCGCATTGCGTTCGCAGCGGCCGAAAAAAAGTGTCCAATGTTTTCCCAATCCTGCTGGTCATCCGGCGCCACCAATCGCAAAAAAACCTCGTGAACGAGAGCGGTTGGCTGGAGTGTTTGTCCAGGCATCTCACGCTTCAGCTTGGCTTCCGCAAGTTTTCGCAATTCCGAGTAGACCAGCGGGAACAGCTCATTTGAGGAGTTAGGGTGTCCTTCTCGAATCGCACGAAAGATGCGCGTTATTTCGCTTTCTTCATTCATGGTTACTACCTAATTGCAAAATCAACCGCTGAAAATTCCGGAAAATGCAAAACGAAATGAGATCTTTGGGCATCGCTTTACGCATATTCCTAGCAACTACCAATCCGTGCGACGAAACCAACTAACCCCTATACTACTGTTTTAAAACTCGGTATTGAATGACCTTCGATGCGAATATGTTATTCGGATCGAAATGCCGTCTTGAAGTTGGGCCGTTTTCATTGCGTTAAAGTCAAAATGAACGAATCTGAGATTTTTATGGCCGTGGTTCAGATCGACGATCCGCAGGTCCAAGCTTCGTTTCTCGATTCCGTATGCCAAGCGAACTCAGGATTGCGTGTCCGCATTGAAGAAAAGTTGGAGCAGTTCGTTCAATGGCAGGGTGCAATGGACGGCTTTTCGGGAAAACTTGCCGAACGATTTGTCCAAATTGCAAATGACTCAGCTGAAATCGGTGTGGGACGTGACGGTCGAACCCATTTTCAAGTGCCTCCAACTTTGCTCGCTGGAGCCAAGGTCGGTACATACCAAATTGTGCGCTGCCTCGGAGTGGGTGGAATGGGGGAGGTCTACTTAGCAAGCGACAATCGCCTGGATCGCCACGTAGCGTTGAAAGTACTGCCCCATAGACATGCTCATACGCCGCATTGGATTCAACGATTTGAGCGAGAGGCCAAGTCTGCAAGTGCACTCAATCACCCGAATATTTTGACCATTCATGAGATTGGCATAGCAGATAACTTTCATTTCATCGCATCGGAGTTTGTGGATGGCGTTACGTTGAGAAGCGTCAACAGTTCCGAGTTGGAGCTGAGCAAAAAACTGGACGTAGCCATTCAAATAGCCGAAGCCCTGAAAGCGGCTCACGCTGCGGGGATCGTGCACCGGGATATCAAACCAGAAAACATCATGATCCGCAGGGATGGTCTGGTTAAAGTTTTGGACTTTGGTATCGCCAAGCAATTTTCCCCCTCTCCCTCCGGCAATGCCTCTCCTGGATTCCCGTCCGTAACCGATCCTGGCCAAATCATGGGCACCATTCGCTACATGTCTCCCGAGCAAGCTAGGCGAATGGATGTCGACTCACGAGCAGACCTCTTTAGTCTGGGCGTGGTGCTATTCGAACTCGTCACCGGAGTGTTGCCATATGGATCTCTCACGGAAACGCACATTCTGTCGTCGCTTCTTAACGACGAGCCAATGCAACTCCGGCAACTCGCTCAAGTGCATCAACCTGAGCTCGAATTGATCATTCGGAAACTGCTACGGAAAGATCCTGAGGAGCGATATCAGTCCGCAAAGGAAGTTGTAGTGGACCTCAAACAGGCAAGGCGGCAGATCGAGCGCCGTCATTCGCAGGTTGGCGTACTAGACTCAAATCAAAGCCAGGATCCACTCAACGAATCTGGAGACACCGGTGAACACCAGGGGAACGACACTCACATTGAGATCCCAGAAGTGCGCTATGCCCGCAGTGGCGATGTCAATATCGCTTATCAGATCTTGGGCAAGGGAGAGTTGGATCTGGTCTTTGTAATGGGCTGGGTATCGCATCTCGATTGGTTTTGGAAAGAGCCATCTTTTGAACGATTTCTAAAACGACTGGCTTCGTTCGCACGACTCATCATATTCGATAAACGCGGAACAGGGCTTTCCGATCGTGTCCCTTATGACCAATTGCCAACGCTTGAGCAGCGGCTGGACGATGTCCGAGCCGTGATGGATGCAGCAGGTTCCGAAAGCGCTATCTTGCTCGGCGTCTCTGAGGGTGGACCGATGTGCAGTTTGTTCGCAGCAACGTACCCGCAAAAGACGATTGCGCTGGTCATGATCGGTTCCTATGCGAGGCGATTAAGGGCTCCGGACTACCCATGGGGGCCTACCGAAGAGCAGCATCACGCATTTCTCGACGATATCGCGCGAAGCTGGGGTGGTCCAGTCGGACTCGAAGCACGCGCACCGAGTCAAGTTAAAAACAAGGACTTCGCGAACTGGTGGGCTACGTATTTGCGAATGGGAGCCAGCCCCGGAGCTGCGTTAGCGCTGACCAAAATGAACGCCCAGATTGATATTCGTCCCATTCTAAAAGCCATTCAAGTCCCTACAATTGTGCTTCATCGCACGGGAGATCGATGTTTGAAAGTGGAAGAAGGTCGCTACTTAGCCGAGCAAATACCGGGCGCGAAATTTGTCGAACTGCCAGGTAACGACCATTTGCCGTTCGTCGGCAATCAAGACGAATTGCTCGATCCCATTGCCGAATTCCTAACCGGCCTCATGCCACATCAAAAGGCGCATCGCATCCTTGCAACCATCCTCTGCGCTCAAGTCAAGACATCCCAAGATTCAGGTACTTTTCACGAATCGCAATTGATGGGGCTTTCCCAAGCCCATTTCGTGCGCGAGATAGATTTGTTTCGAGGCCGAACTATCCATTCGGCTCCAAACCGTATCGTTGCTAGTTTCGATGGTCCGGCCCGAGCCATCCGTGCAGCTATTGCCGTTCGCGATTCTGCAGTCAGGTTAGGAGTCGATGTCCAAGTAGGAGTGCACACTGGAGAGTGCGAAGTCGAGCAACAACGCATTCGGGGACCTGCGGTGGACTTAGCTCGCGAGGTAGCAAATCATAGCGATCGGAATGAGATTGTTGTTTCAAGTACAGTCAAAGACTTGGTCGCCGGCTCAGGCATTCAGTTTGTCCAAAAAACACTGGTGTGGTTAGCAGACGACCTCCCAGAGTGCCGATTGTTTGAAGTCAAGACTTGATTTCGTACACTTATTCGTACTCGTACTCTGTCCGATTTTCTCGTAGCGAAAAACGCCAATTTTTCCGTAGCGAAAGTCGCCAAGACTTTCGAAATGAGCGGGCGTCAAAACTCTCGGCGAGTTTCGCTACGTTACCAACCAAAACTCTGGGCGAGTTTCGCTACGATACTAATTGATTGAGTGACGGCGACCAGATAGGCACAAAACTATTTTTTCGAAGGTATTCACATGCGAAGAGTTCTTTACATCTTGGCTTTGCTTGACGACAGCGATATCGATTGGCTTACTTCGGTAGGTGAAAGACAAACCGTAGCGGTCGGCACTTCGATTATTACCGAAGGTGTACCCCTGGATGATTTGTACATCATTCTAAACGGCAAGTTTGCCGTCCAATTGGGCGTAGCCAAAACCAAGATTGCCGAGCTCTCGTCAGGTGAAATGGTCGGAGAAATCTCACTCATTGATTCAAGGCCGCCGACCGCTTCCGTGATTGCTATGACTCCTAGCGTCGTACTGCGAATTCGCAGACATGTAATCAACCTACGATTGGAGTCCAACAAAGCTTTTGCGGCACGCATGTACAAATCCATCGCCGTGTTCCTGGCTACGCGTCTTCGTAGCACCGTCACATCGATGGGGTATTCGGAAAAACCAGATCTCGACGAAGAGTCCGAATCCGAAGACGAGATTTCAGCCGACTTGCTCGATTCGCTGTCGCTGGCGGGCGCCAGATTCAATGTCATCTTAGATCGACTTCAACAACAAACCGTAAGGTAACTTGACATCCAAGAATAACTATGGCCAATCCAATCTTTCGAGAAGAATCCTTAAGTCGACTTCAGTCCCCCGAAGAACTTGACCAACTCTTAGTCGTTGTGAACCGCAAAGCGTGGCTCATTCTTACTACGATAGCGTTTATCTGTTTTGCAGGGGTCGCGTGGTCGATTATTGGCCGAATTCCGGTGCGAGTCGACGGCATCGGCGTGCTCGTCAACCCCGGAAATGTAAAAGGGATCCAGTCGCCTGCGAGCGGACAGATTACATCGATCTCCATGCGGGTCGGAAGCAACGTAACGTCCGGAACGGTCCTCGCCACCATGGACCAACCTGAAATCCGAAATGAACTGGAGCAACTTCGGGCAAAGCGAGAAACCACCCTGGTCTTTCACAAAAGTGCGACGGAACTTGCGGACAAGCGACGGGAATTGGAAATGCAATCCTTCGAAAAGCAACGTTTGTTTATAGCGGCAGAAGTGGAAAAGTCGACCTCGCTTTCCGCCCGGGTCATCGAAAAGGAAACAAGCTTTTCAGCCGAGCAAAAAAAGAATCTCGAGAAGACAAAGAAGCTAACGAACCAACTCAATCTCACGCTTCAAAAGCAGCTTAAGACAATCCAAGAACTCCGTTCGGAGGGATTGAGTACGCAGGACTTGGTCGTGGGTGCAGAATCGAATATGGCGGATAGCGAGATTCGCATGGCCAGCCTTGAGGTGCAGCAAAAGGAGCTCGAAATGGGGGTGTTGCAACGTGAGCGCGCCCAAATGGACAATGAGAACCGACTTTCCAACCTAGCGCTCGATTTGATGAAGCTCGACATCTCTGTTCAGCGATTGCACCAAGAGCTGGAACAAGGATCGCAGACACGTCGCAACGAGATAAGGGAAATCGACAATGCGTTCGCTCGTCTCGAATTAAAACTCGAACTGGAGAGCAAGATCGTATCTGACTGTGACGGAATTATTCTGGATGTCTCGGTTCAGCCTGGACAAGTCATCGGGCTGGGAACACGGTGCGGGACGATTGAAAAAGCGGATCCCAACGGAACACTAACGAATCTCGCTTTCTTCAGTGTCTTGGATGGCAAACGTGTCTCGGTTGGCGATTCGGTTCGAGTCACACCCTCGACAGTACAACGCGAACGTGAGGGTAGCATCGTTGGATTGGTTCGGCGAGTCTCAGCGTTTCCTGTTACGCAGGAGAGCGTCATAAGCGAGGTTGGCAATACGGAGATCGCGACCAGCTTGCTCAAGCAGGGAGGAGCAATTGAAATCGAGGTAGAACTGGAACGCGATCCGTCGGCCTTTAGCGGCTTCAAATGGACGTCGAAAGGGCCGGATAAACAATTCACGGCCGGAACAACCACGTCTGTCCGAATCACCATCGAAAGGCGTGCTCCTATCACGTACTTGCTGCCCATCTTGAGATCCTGGTTTACTGGCGAGAAGGACGCGAAGGTGCCCAGAATCTGATGCTTAGTCCGAAATCTCGCGATTTCCGTTACGAATACTGGATCGCCTAAACACTTGAGCCCTGCAACCTATGACTAACTTCCGACGAACGAAACATACTCCGACGCTACTCCAGATGGAAGCGGTGGAATGCGGTGCTGCCGCCCTAGGGATGATCCTTGGCTACTTCGGCCGCATCGTTCCGCTCACCGAGCTTCGGCAAAACTGCGGCGTTTCTCGCGATGGCAGCAAAGCGTCCAACATAGTCAAGGCCGCACGTCAATACGGACTTCAAGCCAAAGGCTTTAGCAAGAGTATTGAGGCAGCAAAAGGACTTGCGTGTCCCTACATCGCGTTTTGGCAATTCAATCACTTCCTCGTAGTCGAGGGGTTTTCCAAGAATGCAGTCCACCTAAACGATCCGGCCATCGGGCACCGGCAAGTCACGCTGGAGGAATTTGATGCCGGGTTTACCGGTGTTGTGCTGATGATGGAACCTGGTCCAGATTTCAAAAAAGGGGGACGGCTTCCTAGCGTTTGGAGAGCCTTGATGGAACGCATGCGAGGCAGCGTCTCCTCGCTCAGCCTGATTGCAATTGCTGGCCTGCTCATGGTCTTGCCCGGCTTGGCCATTCCGACCATGGCAAGCGTGTATATCGACACCGTGATCTTGGAAGGTCGATTGGACTGGTTTCGACCGCTGCTGGTTGCCATGATTGGGACCATACTAATCAAGCTCGTATTGCAAGCGGTTCAGCAATTCTACACTCGCCGCCTTCGACTCAGCCTTGCGACGCGGCTCAATAGCCAGTACTTCTGGCACGCCCTTCGACTGCCGGTTGGATTCTATACGCAACGCTATCCCGGCGAGATTGCCAATCGAATGGAACTCAACGGCAAGCTGGCTACCGTCGTAACAGGGCCCCTTCTAAACACCGTTATCGATCTCGTAACCATGGTTCTCTATGGCGCCGTTCTGCTGATGTTTCATGTTCCATTGACACTCATCGCAACCGCTTTCGCGATGATCAATTTGTTCTATCTGCGAACCATCGGGAAGCGTCGCGTTGAAGCCAACATTCGATACTCGCAAGAGTCCGGCAAACTTGGCGGCTTCACAATCGCGGGACTCCAGTCGGTAGAAACCATGAAGGCGTCGGGACTCGAAAATGATTTTTTCGCAAAATGGATGGGATACTATTCCAAGTCCTCCAATGCAGGACAAGAGTTGCACTCCAGCGGCCAGTTCACTCAAGTCGTCGGAGTCGTGGTGGATACTCTGACGACCGTGGTCATCTTGATTGTCGGTGGCTTTAGCGTCATACGAGGCGAGATGACGATTGGAACCCTGGTTGCACTCCAAGGTTTAATGGGAAGCTTTCTTGCGCCACTCAATCGGATCACGAACTTGGGTTCGACCTTGCAAGAAATGCGGGGAGATCTAATGCGATTGGAGGATGTGCTGAACAATCCAACCTACGACGACCACCGACAACGCTCCGAATCCGAGCCGACGGGACCGACCTCACCGACGGGACCGGCACCACCGACGGGACAGGCACCACCGACGGAACCGACAAAGTCAGCGCCGAAGAAGCTCAAGCTGGATGGCGAGATTGAGCTAAAGAATGTGAGTTTTGGTTATAGCAAATTGGATCCGCCGCTCATCGAAAACCTGGACCTCCATGTTCGCCCTGGACAACGTGTTGCGTTGGTAGGTGGAAGCGGTTCTGGCAAAACAACGGTGGCAAAACTGATTTGCGGACTGTACCAACCTTGGTCGGGTGAGATACTGTTCGATGGCATGCCCCGTTCGCACTGGGGCGATGACGTTTTGTCTCAATCCATGGGGATGGTCGAACAGGACATCATGCTCTTCGAGGGGACAGTGAGAGAGAACCTGACACTCTGGGACAACTCCGTTCCGGACTCTGCGTTGGAACGAGCCGGACATGACGCGCACATCAGCGACGTGATTCGCGATCTGCCAGGCACTTTCTCGGCCATGCTCAGTGAGGGTGGCCGAAATTTAAGTGGTGGGCAACGCCAACGTCTTGAAATCGCCCGAGCACTTGTCAACGATCCTGCAGCGCTAGTACTCGATGAAGCGACCAGCGCCTTGGACTCCGAGACCGAAGCCATCATCGATTCGAATTTGAGGCGTCGTGGTTGCACTTGCGTCATCGTCGCTCACCGCCTGAGCACCATTCGCGATTGCGATGAAATCATCGTGCTTGAACGTGGTAAAGTGGTCGAACGCGGTACGCACGAGGAATTGTGGCTCGCTGGCGGAAAGTACTCAAGTCTATTGCGACATCAAGATACCGTGGCAGAAGAAACGAGCGCACTATCATGACAACCGGTTTGTCCCTAGCGAACGAGAATTTGATATCGGTGCGAGGCAACACGCTCTTAGTTTTGGGTAATTGTCAAAACGCGTGGCGCATTCAAAAGGGGACGGTGGCTGTTTTTGCTGTTCGAATGAGGGATGCTGCTCCGCACGGCCCACGTCGGTATCTTTTCAGTTGCAATCAGGGCGATTGGCTATTTAATCAATCCGTGCTGCAGGATGAATATGGATTTCTGGCCGTTGGGCTTGAGGACTCCTTGCTCGAAAAAATTTCGCTCCAACACGTCGGCGAGCATTCCGATGAGCTTTATTGCCAGTTAGACGAATGGGTTCGAAGATTGGAATCGACGACTCGAATGGGCGTTTCGCCGCATGCCGAATTAGCAGGCGACGCCGCGGTGATCTCTTTGTCCACTGGCGAATGTCTTAAAGCGCCCAGTGATACAGTCTTTTGGGCGATGGCGCTTTCGGGTCAGATACGCTTGGTTGACCAAGTGCTTGATAGCTCAATCGGTTGGATGCCGCTTTGTGGTGAAGACTATTTGGTCGCAGAATGCAATTCGACCGCCCGCTTGGAACAAAGCAAGAACACATCGCGTGTCAGCGACTTGCTCGAGGGTTTGGGGCATTACCATCGGATCGCGTTTCGCCATCTCAGCCGTCAGGAAACGGAGGAACAGACTCGCAACGCACAGAGACTGGAGGCACGTCAACGAAATCAACAACAGGATACCGCTGACGTGCTGCGGGAATTGGGATCGGTATTGTCTCACAAGCCAGTTGTGTCGACGAGTGAGGATCCCCTTCACCTCGCGATGACAAAGATTGGTAAACAGTTGGGAGTTCAATTCGCTTTTCCAGAGGAGGTGCGTAGTGAACGTAGCATGGATGCCGAGGTAGAAGCTATCGCCCGCCGCTCGCGAATTCGCGCTCGGAATGTCGTCTTGCGAGGTCATTGGTGGACTACCGACTCAGGACCGATGCTTGGCAAATGGTCCGCCAACGGAAACCCAATCGCCATGATTCGTGGCGAGCGTGGTTATTCCATTTTTGATCCAATGGAGGGGACGACGAAACTGGTTGATCGCTGTCTGGCCCAGCTCGTTTCTCGGGATGCGACCACGTTTATTCCCCCTTTGCCCGATACTGCGAATTCGCTAGCGGCTCTAGGCAAATTTGCCTTGCGTCCGATGGCGCCCGAAATGCTCATGGTCATTTTTTTGGCGACTTCGGTTACGTTGCTTGGGATGTTGGTGCCGATATCGACTGGATTGGTGATCGACGAAGCGATTCCAGACGCAAATCTGGCGTTGTTGTATCAATTGGCGGCTGGATTGATGGCGATGGCCGTTGCTCAAGCTGCCTTTTCGTTTTCGCAAAACAGGCTGCTGCTTCGCACGGACACGGCCATCACTGCGTCGCTCCAATCGGCGGTCATCGATCGATTGCTGCGTTTGCCGGGGTCGTTCTTTCGTCGCTATTCCAGCGGTGATCTTCAAAATCGATCGATGATGATCACCGAGATCAGTCGTGAAGTGAGCCATACTTCGATCAATGGGGTACTGATCGGTTTTACGGCGATGCTCAACCTTTTCATGTGTTTTTACTACAGCGCTCAGCTCGCTTGGGTCGCTTGCATCGTTGCACTGGTCGTGGCGGGTTATACGGCAGGCCTTTCGGTCGCAATTCGTGGAATGGCTAGGAAGCTTACCGTGGGCCGAGGAATTCTCAATGGATTCCAAGTGCAATTGATTTCGGGTGTAGCCAAGATTCAGGTTGCAGCGGCCCAGCAGAGAGCCTTCAACGCATGGGCTCGCAAGGTAGGAGCACAGCTTCGGCTCTCCGCTGGAATCCAACGCGCCGAGCAGTGGGGTGGCCTGATCAACACGGCCCTACAGCATGCAACTACGGTCGTGTTGTATTACTTTGCCGCGAGGCTTTTGGCGGGTGGAGCGGACGCTGGTGCTGGAATGTTGACGATGGGCACATTTCTTGCATTCTATGTGGCGTTCAATAAGATGATCAGCGGCGTGACGGGCGTTAGCAATACGATGGTAGAGCTAGGTGATAGTTGGGCCAAGAAGCAACTGATCATGCCTTTGCTTCAAGAGGCGCCGGAGAATTCGCAGGACAAGATCGATCCCGGTCGATTGCAAGGGGCCATTTCGCTGTCGCACATTGAGTTTCGGTATCGCGACGATGGCCCGCTTATCTTGAACGATCTTAGCATACACGCGAACCCGGGTCAGTTTGTAGCCATCGTTGGCCCATCGGGGTCAGGTAAATCCAGTCTGTTGAGGATTCTGCTCGGCTTTGAAATTCCGAAGGGAGGGTCCGTCTGCTTTGATGGCCAGGACCTAGCAGGTCTCGACTCCATGTCGGTTCGGAGGCAAATAGGGGTTGTGCTTCAATCTGGAATTGTCAACTCCGGATCGCTGTTCGACAACATTGCAGGCGCGAGTCGCGTATCGCTGGATCAAGCTTGGGAAGCGGCCCGATCCGCAGGACTAGCCGCCGATATCGAACAGATGCCGATGGGGATGCATACGTTTATCAGCGAAGGGGGAGGAACACTTTCTGGAGGACAACGTCAACGTTTGCTGATCGCGCGAGCCCTCGTGACGCGACCAAAGATTCTGATCTTCGATGAAGCGACCAGCGCACTAGACAATCGAACGCAGCAAATCGTCAGCGAGAGTCTTGAACGCATGCAAGTCACAAGACTGGTAGTCGCTCATCGATTGAGCACTATTCGAGAAGCCAATCGAATCTACGTTTTGCAAGCCGGCCAAATCGTTCAGAGCGGCACGTATCAAGAACTGAACGAACAAGAAGGATTGTTCAAACGCATGACCGCAAGGCAAGTGGTTTAGCCATGGAAATTGCTTGGGTCTAAGTCTGGATCTCGGTGACATAGCCACCGCTGCTATAATCAGTATGCGTCTCGAGTCCAGAAAGATGGTTATTCGCATCCACTATAGGAGTCACTATTCCATTGGAATAGTCTCGACAAAAGAAATCGCCGATTTTTCTTAACAGTCCCCTTAGCGTTCCTCCCGCTACGGTTTCTAGTTCTTGTTCGCTCAGTTCCCCACTAGCTCCGGTGGAATCGAGGAACAAAAAGACTCGTCCTGGTTTTTTTTCATGAACAACTACTTCTACGCCAGCCGGTAGCTTCTCTCCGATTGCGGATTCGACGGAAGAAATGGGATCGCCAAGTAATTGAGCTTTAAATTCCGTGTCGTTGACGGCGCGGTCAAGCATTGAGTCGATCTCTGCTGCGTAGCCCTTGGCACCCAACATCAGGTGGAATTGATTGGGACTTTGCTGAATAACCTGCAGATCGGTCCCATGCGGGATACTGCATCCCACTTCATCGCAGGCTGAAGCGGGATCGGCAATCAATCGCGATCGAAAATCGGAATCCGACTTAGCTCGGGTTATCACGGTTGACCAATTGGATTGAGACATGTTGTTCTCCTAACGTTTGAAATTCTAATAACTTTTTCATGGTCTGCGTTGAACCAACCGATTCAAATGGATGACAGATCCGGAATCAACACCATGCGAACTCGTCTAACTCAAACGAGCGATGACACTATCAATGCGTAAATTGAATCAGAAAAGTCTCAATTTTGTGAAAACTTTATTTGTGAAGGTGCATCGCTTGGGTGAACTGACGAATTGGCCAACAAGCCTTGCTCGAACAATCGTTGCAGCATCAGGCTGGTTTGGACCTCAGGGATGCCACAGATTTCAAGCATGAACCTCAGTTCGTTTGCCGTTTTGTCTCCACCCCCGATCATTTCACACAGTTGGGCCAAAGCGGCATCCCCTTTGAACGTGTGACTTTGATAGGCCGAGGAGAGTCGAATCCCATGGCGTTCTGGCAGCGACGTATAAGTTAAATCGGAACGGAAGCGAAGCGGATCATCGGCGTTAAGGGTGGGGGACATGTGGTCGGCAATCATCTGCTCGAGCACTTGCCTTAAATGGTGACCATCCGTAAAAACATCTTCAGAAAAAATCATATAGCCATGCGGCCAATCATCACTTGCCGGACATGGACTGATCAATTTCACTCGGCGCTCGAGCATGTTGATCAGAAAACCGCTCACGCAAGCAGACGTACCAGAGGTCAAGCGGTTGGTCGGGACAGTTTCTAGTTTCAAACGATCCCGCACTCTACCCGCCTCAAATTTGACGACGCCCGTCCCTTCCTTATTTTGCAGCACCATGTCAACCAAAGCCAACTCTTCTGCCGAAAATTCGGCGTGCACGCGATCTAACATTTTGAGCGAAAGAATGGAAAAGCGATTGAGCGGACTCTTCTTGTCAAGTGAAAGCTGGAGCAAAGCGCGGGTACGCGCAGGGTCTTTCAGCGGTTGCGCAGTGGTGGTCTGGGGAAACATACCTAGGATAGAATGAAAATCACAGCATAGCTTTTCGTAATCGGGGTTATCCAAGGGATCTGTCGCCCAATAACAGAGGCCGGTTCCGGCGGCGGGCCCAACAACGTCTTTTACCACTTCTAAAACACTGCACCAAAGGTGGGCGTTGTCTTCGGTATAGCGAAAGACATCTTTAAGACGGCCAGCTGACACGGCGCAGAACCAACAGCCCACGCTGCACCCTTGGCTGAGTTCAAAGGCAATCGGAGCATGGATGAGTCCCTCCGCATTGTATTTTTTAAGCTGGCCATCGCATCGAGCCATTTGTCGCTCCCGCCACGCTTTAAAAGGTTGGGTCAAGTCATTGACCGTGTGGTTAACTTGGCACCAGCGCCGATGAAGCAACATTCGAAAATCGGTCGCGGTCGGAGTTTGGCTAAGGGTATCTGAGCAGTTGGCTGGACTTGGTTTCAAGTATTGACGGTCGACAAAGTTAAGCGTCAAGCCATAATCGCTTAGAGCCTGATCCAGGCAAATAGCCGCCTGCGTTTTGAAGTGAGGATCAGCAATCCACCGCTCTTCCAAGCGTTTGAGGTGACTGGCACGTACGACCCCTTGAACAAACTCGTCTTCCGATAAGCGGCCAAGCCAGTCCGCCTCGGAGGTCACGCATCGCTCGAGTAACTTTTTGAGATGACAAGTCTGAGTATAGAAATCGCTCGTGGTTTCTAAGAATGAACCATTCACTGTTCTCTCCTTTGTTGGACCTAGCCTCGGAAGTTAAAGACTTAACGATTGGGACGAATTTTTGATTGTGCACGAAATGGTTCCATCCAGTCCGTCCACTAGCCGCCACCCTGAAAGCCGCCCCCACGACCCTGAAAGCCGCCGCCTCCACCACTCTGAAAACCACCACCACCCTGAAAGCCACCCCCACCCCCACCACCACCCTGAAAACCGCCGCCACCACCTTGAAAACCACCACCGCTCTGAAAACCGCCGCCACCACCCTGAAAACCACCACCGCTCTGAAAGCCGCCGCCACCGCCCTGAAAGCCGCCACCACTCTGAAAGCCGCCTGCGATTTCCTCGAGTGCTTCTTCTCCTAATTCCGCCGAAACCTCAGCATCGGTCGCTCGCCGAGGCAAAACTACGTATAGGGTGGATGCCGTTTCCTCTAGTACTTTCACTTGGACACCAGAAGGCAGATTCATACGTAATTCACGCACGAATACACCAGTTGGATCACGCAGCAGCTCCTCTCGAAAAGACTCGTCTGCTTTCGCTTTGGCGACAAGAAATGCGTCGAATTCTTGGCGAGTAGGATGTGGAACGTTCATATTAAGGCTCCTTTTTAGATGACTTGTTTAAACGAATGCCTACATCGTCAATGCGTAAAGCGATTCAGAAGAGTCTCAATCTCGTGAAACATTTTTTGTGACGTCACACGGATGTGTTGCCTAAAACCGGAGCGACGTTTCGGGAAAATATTCGATTCGCTGAGACATTCCAACATTGGTTTACGCATTTACTCTTGTCCACACCGTGTGGTGAGTTTTCAAAACAGGTTTTATTGAATGGAGCTAGTGATGTCTCAGATTAATTGGGCTCGTGTTACCGAAAAAGCCAACACGGATGAGGCGTATCAATCTCGCCTTAAGCTGAATGCCAAGGCCGCATGTCGAGAGGTCGGATGCGAGGTACCGGACGGCACCGAGATTGAAGTCATCGACTGCAATCCAAACGCTCAGAATTTAATATTAGGGGCCAAGGGCTATTCGACAGAGATCGACGCAATGCTGGATCGAGCCGTTAAGGACGCGGCATTTAAGCAACGATTGCTCGAAAGCCCGAACGCGACTGTGGAAGCCGCGATCGGCGAGAAACTGCCCGAAGGTTTCAATGTCGTCATACACGAGAAGCGACCCGGGAAAATCTTCTTGTTCCTGTCAAACAAGGAATCGAATGTCGAGCTGAGCGACCAGGAGTTGGCAGCTGTCGCTGGCGGGTCATTTGGGGGTGCGCTTAAACGAATCGGCAATTTCTTTTGCCCGGATAATAAGACCAGAGTGGTCGACTACGGGACTAACACCACCCAACTCTATATCGACTCAAGCATTGGGGATGCAGTTCCGCAGCTATAAATAGTCTACTCACGCGTGATGGTGCAAATCAGCACGCAAATGAAAACATCTTCACATCCAATTCCAGGAGTATTCAAAATGACCAAAACCGCAATTGTTGAAAAAGCGTTAAAGAATCCCGAATTTCGGAAACGCTTGAAAGAGAATCCCACAGCCGTATGCCGTGCCGAGGGGGCCGATTTGCCCGACGGAGTGAATGTCCAATTGATCGAGTTCGATCCAATGGAATTCCACTTTTTTGTGGGGGTCAGTACGAAGTCACCCGAAGTCAACGCAGTACTCGAGCGGGCAGAAAAAGACAGCCAGTTCTGCCAACGACTTTGCGACAATCCTCACGAGGTACTGACCGAACTGGCTGGAATGCAAATCGCGCCAGGGTCAAAAGTAATTGTTCATCCCGCGAGCGAAACGCAGAAGTATCTAATGCTACCATGGCAGGAAAACGAAGCAGCCGAACTAAGCGATAGTGAGTTGGAAACAGTATCTGGGGGCGGCGCGTTCAAAAACTTTCTCAACCGCTTTTGTGGCGATACCAATATTGTGATCATCGACAAAACTGGACAATTTACGGATTACTCAGATCCCAGTCTTGGCCGTGGCTCTATGACTATTGGTAACATACTTAGTTGAATTCACGCAACGATTGCGGGTGCCGTCGGCGTAGGTGTCGCTTTTATTGAATCTCCTTTTCGGATGTTCCTTGGCTCAGGGTTGTTGCGACGCTGTCCAGATCGCTCAACCCAAATGCGGCAATCCACATGGACATGGCGAGCTCAAAAAGTTAGCAAAACGTTGCTTTGTCCCACTTTTTCTCTTAATTGCGTTTTGGAATGAGACTTTTGGCGATCCATTCACGCATTGACTAGTACAGAATGACGCCCGTGGGCCTTCTGATCCATAAGCAAATGAATTCAACTACAAATACTGACCCGATAGAGAAAAATCATGTCCGACTGGGCACGCGTCATCGACCTCGTTAATTCCGACGGTGCGTTTCGCTCGAAACTCAAGCAAAATGCAGCATTGGCTTGCGAGGAAGCGGGATGCTACCTAACACCAGGCATGGGAATACGTGTGATCGAACAATGCGACAACGAAGTCCACTTCATTCTTGGCGCTCCAACGAATCTCGTGGATGTCGATATGGTCTTGGAATCGGCACAAAAGGACCCGATCCTTCGTGCTCAATTGCTCGAAAACGCCTCTCCCATCCTGAGTACCATCATTGGGCACAAATTTCCGATCGGAACAAAGTTCATCGTCCACGAACGGCTACCACAAGAGACGATTATCGTTTTGCGCGATAGCAAGGAAGAAGGGCTACTGGATGAATCCCAGCTAGATTCTATAGCCGGTGGGTTATCAAGTTCCCAAAACAAAGCTCAACGACCAAACGAAGTCCCTAATGGCATCATTGCCATTTTGATTGGCTAGTGCCCCAACCGAAAAATGTCCCGTCACCGATCTGCGGTGAAATGCCCCCGAGTTTTACTCGGGGATATTTGCAATCCCTCTAGATTAGATGGTCATACCCCCACAGTCATCGATCCTATGGACCTATTGCATTCTACCGTTGAACTCTATCAACCCTCTGAATCGATCGTTGAGATTGTTTCGCGTGCATCCTCCTTCGAAGAAGCAAACGCATGGCCATTAGCTTCACTTGATTTGCATGATGCCGAACAACTCTTCAAGCGTTGGGAAAGCCGAATGCTCAGAATGCATGCCGATCGAGGTCTGTTGCAAAAGCGGCTTGAGTCGATGGGTCTCACTCGCGAGTCGGCCATAACGCGCTTCGCTTTGCGCTCGATGCCAGCAGGTCACCCGCTACCTCCGTGGGCACTGTTTTTGGAAAGAATACTAGATCCTGAGCGAACGCTAACGACCGTTTTGCCCGCTGCCAATTCAAGGCACAGTACGCAAGTCGACAGCACGGATAGATTTCCAGTATTTCCCGATCTGGTAAGCCCATTTTTATCCATTGGACTGGAAATTCTTTCGACGAACGAGTGCGTTCAGCGTTGGTTTGAGCCACAAGCGATCGACTGCATGACAACTATGCTGCGAAACCGCATCTCTTCGATTTCGGCGAGAACAATGGCCTACGAGCTTAGGTTGCGTTCGCAGGCGGGGGAGCTTATCGGCGAAACATCCGAGGAACGCTACGTTGATTTCATGCAGCGATTCGTAGCGACCCCAGAGGGACGGTTGTCTCTCTTCCGGAAGTATCCTGTGTTGGCACGGCTCTTGGCGACCCGAACTCTGCAAACCATTGAAATCATCATCGAAATCGCGGAGCGACTTGAGTCCGATGCGAATAAAATCTCGAAACAGCTTCTCTTTGGCAGGTCTTTGACGAAGGTTTCTTGCATGAAATTAGGCCTTTCGGACCCGCATCTAAACGGTCGCTCTGTAACCATCCTTGAGTTCGCCAATGATGCAAAAATGGTTTATAAACCACGTTCGTTGGCCATCGACCTAGCGTATGCAAAACTGATCGAATGGTGGAACTCGATTGAACCCAGTATCTCACTGAAATGCGCCGCGGTCATCTCTCGAAAGGACTATGGTTGGGCCGAGTACATTGCAGCTAGTGACTGCCGAGATAGCGAGGACGTTGCCAAATATTACGAGCGTCAAGGTGCACACACAGCACTCTTTCATTTTCTTCATAGTAGCGACTTTCACGGAGATAACTTTATCCCTGATGGCGGGTTTCCGGTACCGATTGATCTAGAGTGTTTAATGACTAGCACGCAAGCGAAAAAGCCACTCTCGGCACTGGATGTACCTGTCGAATTTCGCACGCCAAGCTTAATGGGAACTGGAATGTTGCCCATGTGGAAGCCAGGCATGGATGGCCAAGTCTGCTCAGTGAACTGCGGAATCGCAGGTCAAGCATCGCGACCGACCACCGAAACCGTGGCTGTATGGAAGGGACTCGAGACGGACGAGTTGACCCTCGTGTTCGAACAGCGGTCCGTTTTAAAAGATACATCCCCTTGCTTGCCACGACTCAATGGAAATACTATCGGGCCAGAGAATTTTCTCGACGAGTTGGAGCATGGTTTTACCATCGCCTACAACGCCATGATATCGCATCGCGAGCAGTTGCTGGACAAAGAGGGACCACTGCGTTCCTTTCGAGGAGTTCAAACGCGAGCCTTAATGCGAGCGACGAGCGAATACGCTTTCCTGCTCGCATGGTCCACATCTCCGAATCACCTGACCTCCGGTGCCGCACATGAATTGTCATTTGAACTACTTGCAACCTACGGGGCTGCCTGTGGAAATAGTTTAGATATAATTGACGTTGAAAAGCATCAATTGTGGCAGCGAGATGTCCCAGTATTCTTTGGGACATCGGACGAAAATCGCATTTTCGATGATGCAGGAAACACGCTCGATGTCGAGCTGCCATCGACTTGTTTCCATCAAACGGAATCTTCGTTGGCGGCCGCTTCTGCCGACTCTCTCGTCTGGCAACGTCAAATACTGTCGGCGAGTATTCGCATGGCCTGTGATTCGGCAGTCGAAATCAGACGTGGTAACGAAGCAAAGACAAAAGAGGACCACATTCTTGTAGAGGCAATTCGGCTTGGCGAGTGCTTGTCCAAGCTGGCGATTCGAAGCGCTCGCGGAGCGACTTGGTTGACACTGGAGACCGAGCCGCACGACCCGCGAGCCCTCACGATGGATTTCGCACGCGACGGTCTATATTCGGGCAGCGCAGGCATCGCTTTGTTTTTAGCCAATTTGAGCGTTCATGCCCAACAAACGAAGTTCGCAGACTTGGCGAGACAAGCATTGGATTTTGCGATGGCTCGGGATAGTTGGACTCTTGATCGGTGGCCTGCTTACCGCGATAGAGTCAACGCTTTTGGTTCAAGCTATTCGGCGGTCTATTCTTTGGCAGAATGCGGTCGGATCTTAGGTGACGAAACACTCTTAAGTCGAGCTGTAGAATGTGCGGAAAGGCAAAACCCAATCCCGGCGGCTGACGACCCGGACTTTATCAACGGAGCCGCTGGTGCGTTGTGCGTTTTGTTGCACTTGCATGGATTAACCGAGGACACTTCGCTCCTCGAAAGAGCAAGGCATCTGGCCGATTGCATTGGCGATTTACCCCGACTCGATGGCGGCTGGAAACTCGCATCTCACAATCGCCCTTTGCTTGGGCTTGGACATGGACAAGTCGGTATCGCGATGGCCATGAGTCGATGGGCTAGTGTCTCGGGGGATGCTCGATGGAGTCAAGCCATTGACGATTCGCTCGCGTACGAGGCTCGGTGTTTCAATAGCACACAAGGGGATTGGCCGAATCTGCAATCGCAGGAGATGGCCCCCCAGTTTCTCGAAGGTTGGTGCGGCGGCGCTCCTGGCCACGGCCTTGCTCGATTGGAACTCTTAAAACACCACGTCACTCGGCAGCAAGTCACCAGCCAGGAAGTGGATTCAGCGATTGCTTCTGCCAAAAGACAAGCTGGGCCTGGACCGGAAAACCTGTGTTGTGGCAAGCCGGGTACTCTCTGGTTTCTGTCCGAAGCGGGTCGACGATTGAACCGACCTGCGCTTTGCGAAATGGCGTGTGATCAAGCGATGTCGTTCATTGCCGACCGGCACGAACGAGGCGGATGGCACCTTAGGCCCATCACAGAAAGGGATACGCTCCCAACCCTGATGGGCGGCATCGCGGGAATAGGTCTGTCGTTGTTGCAGGTTCGCACGCCAGGTGCAGTGTCGCAAGTTGTGACACTTTGTGGCTGAGCGAGGCCACCCTGCCCTACCTTGTGGCGCGTCCAAGAGCGAAGCGATGGGCGTGGGAATTGAGGCAATCGACTCTAGCGATTCACCACGCCCTTCGTACCTCAGAGAGGCTGTGATTTTATAGTACCAATCACGCTCCGCGTGATTTTCGCAGTTCAAAAACCTTTG
>JAYTVM010000205.1:0-22854 GCA_043743995.1 Pirellula sp.
GGTTGAAGTGCCGTCGTCAACAACCCAGATGTACGTGCCGTCCGTCACCAAATCTTTGGGATTCTTGTTATCAGCGGCTAGCTGAATAGGGTTGGGGGAAGCGTTCTGGCTGCCCGACAGACGGCTCGCGGCTCCAGCATACTTGAAAATTTTATCGGACTTGTTATCGACGATCCAAACATCGGTGCCGTTGGTGGCGATTCCTTCCACTTGAGCCGTGGGCGAAAGCGAACCAGCGGTCCAGTTACCTGCAAGACCTCCGTTGGAGTCATAAACGTAGACATTCTTGTTGTTATCGACGACCCAGACCTTGTCGCCGGCCGCGGTGCTGGCTGCACCGCGGGGGGCGGTGTTGCCGCTATTGATCGCGTAGTTGTCGATTGCTAAGCCCATTGCGTCGTATTCGAATGTGCGGTCAGGGCTGCCATCGTTGACCACGTAGAATTTAGTCGAATCACCGTAGATGATCTCGGCCTGATACAAGTCCTCGCCGCCCACGCCACCCGGCCGTTTAGAATGGAAGTACAACAAACTGCCATTGGGCGAGATGTTGGGGCCTTTGTCGTCAGAGGCGGTGTTGACTTTCGACCCGAGATTTATGGCCGGTTCCCACGGAGACTGTTGCGACGGCCTGGTCGCATAATACAGATCGTGCGCGCCGAAGCCCCCAGGTCGGATCGAGTTGAAAAAGAGCAACAAACCGTCGGACGAGATGCTCGGATTGGCGTCGTTGTAGCCGGACACGTTGATGGCGGACGAGAGCATCACGACGTTCCCCCATGCGTCGGATGCTGAGAGGCGCGTGGCCTGATAGATGTCGTTCTGTATGTGCGACGTGTCCCAGGCGGTGAAAAACAGGGTTAAGCCGTCAGCAGAAAGCGACGGATGGCTCGCTGGCTTGCCCGGCAGCAGATCGCCAAGGGGGGTAACCCAACCGAACGGCTGGCCACGGATGGAGCGAGTCGCTTGGTATATGCCGCTATTGTCATCCTTGCTGAAGAGCAGAGTCAGGCCGTCTCGGGAGACTTCGGGGTGACCTGGAAAACCAGGGGTGTTGACCTCCGCTCCGGCGCTGACGACATTTCCAAACGGTGAGCTTGGATCACTGCGTGTCGCCTCGAAGATCTGCGTTGGCGAATTCGGGACTGATAGGTAGCGCGTGAACAAAAGACTCAATCCGTCGGCCGTTGTGGTGGGACCTGTTTCAACGTCAACGGTATTGACTCCCGAACCCAGACTTAAGGGCGTGGCAATTGTCAGCCCCGCCATCAGCTCGCGGTTTTCGAGTTTTTCAAACTTCAAGGAACGATTGGGTGAATTGTCATTGCGACGGTTTTCGTTATTACGATTGTTTCTATTTGAGCGTAGCATGTCCGGGGACTCCTCGGGAGACTTTAAATCAGAAGTTAAATTAGTGGCTGTTGACGAATCGACTAAATCCTCCGATGGCGGTCCTCGTAACCAGGATGCACCACTCTGTCGCTGCACGATCCAGAAACCTGTCGCTAAAACAATCAAGCTCAGACATAGACCCGCGATTACGCTCAGCGAAGTTTGCGGATGTCGCTGTATCCAACGCGATGTGCGGCGAACTAGTCCGGGCGGTCGGGCTACCACAGGCAGCCCTTCGAGAAAACGGTTTAGATCCTTGGCTAACTCGTCGGCTCCGGAATAGCGATCGATTGGGTCTAGTTGCAAACACTTGAGCACGATCCTTTCCAGCGGTAGAGGAATATTTGGGTCGTGTGCCCGAAGTGGAATGGGCTGCAATGTTTGAAGTTCACGGATGGCAGCCGCTGGCCCAGTCGCAGTGATCACCGGCTTTAACGTGAGCAGCTCATATAAGGTGGACCCCAGACTAAATTGGTCGGTACTGGAAGTCAGTTCTTTCGAGCTTCTTCCGGACGCTTGCTCGGGACTCATGAAGCGTGGGGTTCCCATTAGGTCGCCGGTCCGAGTCATATTGCCGTCGATGTCGGCTTCGAATCGAGCCAGACCGAAGTCTGCAATAAACAGTTTTCCCTCGCGATCGAGCAATAGATTCGAGGGCTTGATATCCCGATGAATCACACCTCGTTTGTGAGCGAATGCCAGCGTTGAGGCTGCTACCTTGCCCAACTTTGCGACTGCTCGATACCAAGTCTCCTGGCCTACGACCGTTTGAGCAACAGCCGCGACCACTGTCTCCGCAGACGCTTGTTCCTGGACTGCGTCGGACGCTTGTTTAGCAGTCTCTTGTTTGCGATGGGTTATCACTTCGGCCAACGAGCAGCCCTCGACGAGTTTCATCGCATAGAAGTGCACGTTTCGATCGTAGCCCATTTCATAGATGGGAACGATATTCGGGTGCTCGAGCGTCGCAGTGATGCGAACTTCTTTGCGAAATCGTTCGAGAGCATTCGCGGACCATAGTGAAGCCGATGGAAGAATCTTCAGGGCTATCCGCCGCGACAACGACGTTTGTTCGGCTGCGTAGACGATCCCCATTCCGCCCTCGCCGATCCTTTCAAGCAGCTTGTAGGGGCCGATAACGGTGCCAGCCAGCTCGGGACGAGGCTGTTGATCGGGCACGGTCTCGCCAATTGCAATCGCTGGCGTGTCGAGAAAGCTACCAGCATCGCGATGGAGCTGCAGAAGGTGCTCCACATGTTGCCGCAAATCTTCGTCTCCGCCGCACTCTTGGGCGACGTATTGCCCCCACGACTCCATTGGCAATTTGCCAACGGCGTGGAGAAACATTTCGCGAGCTTTTTGCGGGTCGATGGTCATTGCGATACTCAGGTTTTGATTAGTCCGTCACCGAGTAGTGCGTATTCCAGTTCCGATTTGTCCGGAAAAAAGGGAAAAGTTTCTGAAGTTTCAGCTCGGCGGCCCATCAATCGGCTTCGAGCAGCGTCTTAAGTCGAACCCTCGCGTAAGACCAGTTTTCGTAGGCTGTTGAACGCGAGATCCCGACCAACTCAGCCGATTCCTCGATCGACAAGCCAGCAAAGTAGCGAAGTTGAACCAACTTGGCCGCTTGCGGATCTTCGGCGGCTAGGCGAGTCAGGGCATCGTCAATGTCGAGCAGCTTTTCGTCCTGAGAGGAAACGTTGACTTCTGCATCTTCCAGAGAAACTCGGTGTGCGAGACCACCTCGCTTTGCGGCTTTCTTGCGACGGGCTTGCTCCACAAGGATTCGCCGCATGGCTTCGGAAGCCGCACCAAAAAAATGACCTCGGCTGTTCCAATGTTGCGATTTTTCCCCATCCAACAGACGGATGTAAGCGTCGTGCACGAGAGCGGTGGCTTGCAGTGTCTGCCCAGGCTTTTCTTGCGATAGCCTTGCTGCGGCCAGTCGACGTAACTCGTCATACACCAGCGGTAGCAGTTTTTCGGCTGCTAACGGATCGCCAGATTCGATCTGGTTCAGGATTTGCGTGACGTCGTGCATAGGGACTACTCGGTAAGTGTTGGAACTAACCTTCACTATACCTTCCCCGCGTCGGAATGATATTTCCGTGCGTGAATATTCTAAGTGCCTCTTGTTGCCAATAGTTTCAAGTGATTTTGAGGCTCCCACGCCCTTCGTAAACTCAGGGGCGTGCCACACGTTGCGGGACACCCCGAGTACAATAGTTCTCGTGACTTGTCGCAGTTTTGAGTGTTAGGATTTCGAAAATCGAAAAGAGTAGCGTTGTGTCGGTTCATGCAATTTGGGTCTTCCTCTTTCTCTTTTTGTTGTGGCGATCACCCATAGCCGCGTTGGGAGAGGACTGGCCAAATTGGCGAGGCCCTGACAGAAACGGCATTTCCTCCGAGAAAGACTGGAAGCACACTTGGCCTGCCGAGGGTCCAGCTATCCTTTGGAAAGCCAACGTTGGAATTGGATTTTCTTCTGTGACCGTGGCCGATGGTCGGCTCTATACGATGGGAAATTCGGATGACCAAGACTCCGTCACTTGTTTGAATGCAAAGTCAGGTGATGTGATCTGGAAGCACGCGTACGATTGCCCGCTCGATGATCGGTTTTTCGAAGGAGGTCCAACCTCGACCCCGACCGTCGACGGCGATCGAGTCACCACGCTGAGCAGGCAAGGAGACTTGCACTGTTTCGAAGCACGCACTGGAAAGATTTATTGGTCAAAAAACGTAAAGCAAGATGCGGAAGTGCGGATCCCTGGCTGGGGATTTTCTTCTTCTCCCATGATTCACGAAGATCGACTGATTCTAAACGTTGGTGAAGCGGGTTTGGCAATCAACAAATTGACTGGGGACTTGATCTGGAAGTCGGGCGATGGCGAAGCTGGATACATGACTCCGTACCGACTTAAAATTGGAGAGCGTTTGTTTGCGATGATCGCCTCTGGGAAATTCTATCAATGCGTCGATTTGGAATCGGGAAAAGTTGCATGGAAGCATCGATGGCTTACAACCAATGGCTGCAATGCGGCCGATCCAATTGCAAATGGAAAGGAAGTTTTCATTTCTTCTGGTTACGGACGCGGTGCGGCCTTGCTGTCATTCACGGAAACAGCCGCCAAAGCAGTTTGGACCAACACAGAAATGCAAAACCAACTCAACTCGAGCGTTTTGGTCGATGGCCATCTTTATGGCTTCGATGGCGACGAGGGTGGCGAAGTCCAGCTAAAGTGCCTAACGTTTTTAAGCGGCGAGGTTCGCTGGAGTTTTTCTGGTTTAGGTGCCGGCTCGTTATTTGTTGCAGACAACCATCTCGTCGTTCTCAGCGAATCTGGAGAACTCTTGATCGCTCCCGTGTCCAATGAACTTTTCTCTCCAATTGCAAAAGCGAAAATACTAGATGGCAAATGCTGGACGGTTCCTGTACTCTGCGATGGCCTTATCTATTGTCGCAATGCATCCGGCGAGATCGTTTGCGTAAACCTATCCCTCTAATTGAGATTTGACTAATGACCCTGCATCGACGCGAATTCATTCAATCCACCTTGGCCACCGGTTTGGTTCTTGGTAGCGCACCGAGCATTCATGCTGTCGGAAAAGCCAAAAAATATCGAACGGCGTTGATTGGCAGCGGTTGGTGGGGAATGAACATTCTCAAGGAAGCGATGGCCGCGGGCAATTGCCAAGTAGTCGCGTTGGCCGATGTCGACTCGGACGTACTCGAGTTGGCAGCCGAGAAAGTTAAGACTCTATCTGGCGATGTTCCGAAAACGTATCAAGATGTTCGTGAATTGATCGACAAAGAGAAAATCGATATCGCAATTGTCGCTACCCCAGATCACTGGCATGCACTCAATGCGATTTCCGCCATCGGTGCCGGTGCTCATGTTTTTGTGGAGAAGCCAACAGGCCATACGATTCAGGAGAGTCGTGCCATGCTCAATGCCGCGCGTGCAGCCAATCGCACCGTCCAAGTTGGCTTGCACCGTCGTATCGGTCCGCATTACGTGTCTGGGATGAAGTTCCTGAAGGACGGAAGCGTTGGCGATATTGGGATGGTCCGAATGTTTGTTCACAGCACCGGTGGTAAAGAAAAGCCAACACAGAACAGTGAGCCACCATCCAATTTGAACTGGGACATGTACTGCGGCCCAGCCCCGATGCGTCCGTATTGTCGCAAGATCCATCCAGGGGGCTTTCGCAATTACCTCGATTTTGCGAACGGAACGCTCGGTGACTGGGGCGTCCATTGGCTGGATCAAGTTCTCTGGTGGTCGGAAGAGAAGTACCCAAAGAAGGTCTTTTCATGGGGCGGTCGACCCATCGCGGGTGATGCGGTGTTAAATGAAAAAGAACAAACGACGGATGCGCCGGACTCACAAATTGCAGTCTTTGAATTCGAGTCGTTTACCGCCACTTGGGAACATCGAAAATTTGCTGGCAACGGTGCCGAGAAACATTCCGTCGGCTGCTACTTTTACGGCACGAAAGGAACGTTTCACATGGGCTGGAGGGATGGATGGACGTTTTATCCTGCAGACTCCAAACAACCCGTCGTCCACCAGGACGCACAGCATCAAGAGCCAGATGGGCACAGCATCAAACTGTTATGGTCCGATTTCACCGATGCGATCGAATCGGGCAAGCGACCGACCTGCGATATCGAGATCGGCCATCTAGCAACCAACATGAGTTTGCTCGGAATGGTCTCCTATAAACTTGGCCGGAGCATTCAATGGGACGGCGCAAACGAAAAGATCGTTGGCGACGAAGACGCAAACAAACTATTGCGCCGCGAATACCGAGGACCGTGGAAGTATCCGACAATGTAGTGTGGCACGGCCAATTGAACGGTTTGCGCCCATTTTACGGATTTCGATACGCAAGTTGAATTGAAAACAGTTCGAAAATCGTTACTTAAGACTGTTTCAGAGCTGCTTGGGAATTAGACTCACTACTATCGGTCGATATCCAATACCTGATCTGTGCGTTCCTGGCACCTCTCGATGACGAACATACTTGGCATCTCCGCTTTTTATCACGATTCCGCCGCGTCATTAGTGATCGATGGTGAAATCGTTGCCGCAGCCCAGGAGGAGCGGTTCACTCGCAAGAAGCATGATTACAACTTCCCTAACAACGCGATCCGCTATTGCTTGGAGACCGGCGGTCTCCAGCCCGAGGAGCTGGACTACGTCGGCTTCTACGACAAGCCCCTGACCAAGTTCGAACGCTTGTTAGAAACCTACCTAGCTTTTGTTCCAAGCGGCTATCGTTCCTTCCGGCAGGCCATGCCATTGTGGCTAAAACAGAAACTGCACTTACCCCGCGAAATGCGGCGAGGACTTCAAAACCGGTACCAAGGACGATTCGTGTTTACCGATCACCACGAGTCGCATGCGGCCAGCGCTTTCTTTCCATCTCCGTTTGACGAGGCGGCCATATTGACACTCGATGGTGTTGGTGAATGGTCATCGACCTGCGTGGGCGTCGGCCGTGGCAATACCATCCAGTTGTTACAGGAAATGCAATTCCCGCATTCCCTTGGATTGCTGTATTCGGCCTTCACGTATTACACTGGTTTTCGAGTCAACAGTGGTGAATACAAGCTCATGGGACTGGCCCCCTATGGTCGTCCAATCTACAAAGACATGATTCTGGACCACTTGATGGACCTGAAGGAGGACGGCTCTTTTCGCTTGGATATGAGCTATTTCAACTACTGTCAAGGGTTGACAATGACCTCGGTCAAACTGCACCGCTTGTTCGGTGCTCCTCCCAAACCACCCGAGACCCAAGTCTCTCAGCGCGAGATGGATTTGGCGGCTTCGATTCAAGCGGTGACCGAAGAAGTCGTGTTACGTGCTGGACGATATGTTCACAACCAGACCGGCATGAAAAACTTGGTGCTAGCTGGCGGTGTTGCATTGAATTGTGTCGCCAATGGACGCCTTCTTCGCGAAGGCCCATTTGACGATATTTGGATTCAACCCGCAGCCGGGGACGCTGGTGGATCGCTTGGAACCGCCCTCTTCATTTGGCACCAACTGCTGAATAAGCCGCGTGTGGTTGGCAAAATGGATTCGCAAAAAGGTTCGTTATTGGGGCCTTCGTATTCCGACGACGAAATTGTCGCGACGCTTGAGCGGAATGGTGCTGTTTATACAAGTTGCGAGTCGGAACTTGAACTTTGCGAACGCGTGTCCCGCTTGATCTCCGAGGAGAACGTGATTGGCTGGTTTCAGGGCCGGATGGAATTTGGGCCGCGCGCGCTCGGCTGCCGCAGCATTCTGGGCGATGCGCGCAGCCAAAAGATGCAATCCGTGATGAACTTGAAAATTAAATTCCGCGAATCGTTTCGACCCTTTGCTCCGATTGTTTTGCGTGAGTATGTCGATCAGGTTTTCGAGATGCGGGCCGATCAAGAATCGCCTTACATGTTGTTGGTTGCGCCGGTGCATCCAAGCCTGCGCACGCTATTGGGGCCGGAGTACGATGAAGCCTTCGGAATTCAAAAACTGAATTTCTGTCGCTCAACCCTGCCCGCGATCACACATGTCGACTATTCCGCTCGCGTCCAAACGGTCGATCGAGTACGCAACCCTTTACTGCATGCGCTGATGACAAAGTTTCATGAAATGACTGGGTGCCCGGTGTTGATCAATACCAGCTTCAACGTGCGCAGCGAGCCAATCGTATGCACACCAGAAGACGCATTGCGAGGCTTCATGATGACAGAGATGGACGTGCTGGTGATGGGGCATCAGATCGTGGTAAAGTCGGAGCAGACGAAGCACGTAACGGAAGAAACCCGGACAAAACACCTCGCGCAATTCAAATTGGACTAAAACCCTCCATGGCATTGATCGAAACCAACTGGAATCCGACTTCGCGACAACTGCGGCAGTTTGGCAGCATCTGCCTTGTGTCCTTCCCGCTGCTGGGCTGGATATGGTCTGGAAATCTAACCGTAATCACAGCCCTCGCCTGCCTTGGTTTGCTCATAGCCATTATCGCTTACGTTTACCCGAAATGGATCTCACCCTTATTTGTCGGATTGATGTTGATCACCGCCCCGATCGGACTGGTCGTCGGCGAAGTTGCCATGTTCCTGATCTACATGACCGTCTTCCTACCCATCGGGATGCTCTTTCGCATCACGTCGCGGGACCGTTTGCGGTTGAAAATCGATCGCCAGGCGACCAGCTATTGGCAGCCGAAACGTCAACCGAAATCGGTCGGCTCCTACTATCGACAGTCTTGAAATTTCACATACCAGGGAATATTGGATGTCAGAAAAAAAATCACGTGAAGGCATGAATGAATTTGAAAGACTTGGCGAAGAAGACCAATTGTCTTTGATCAGTGAGTTCATCTTGTTCATCCAAGAGAACAAAGCGTGGTGGATGATTCCTATCGTACTCGTACTTGGATTGGTTGGAATCTTGGTAGTCCTCAGCTCCACCGGGGCCGCACCATTTATCTACACGCTGTTTTAGGCGAGCGTGACGATCCGCACCTTGAGTAAACACCATGAATTCTACTGACTCTGTTCGCAACTTCAAAATCGTCACGCCGAATTGCGAAGGCTGGGACGCGTACGTTCAGCAACATGCAAAAGGTTCCATCTTTCATACTTCTGCGATGATATGTGCATTTGCTGCAACACGGGGACTGGAGCCATATGCCTACGCATCCATGGGCCCTGATGGGCGGATTGTGGCTTTGTTGGTGAGTTGTCACGTTAAGACGCTACCCCGATTTTCAGCGATGTCGTCCCGGGCCGTGCAATTCGCTGAACCTCTTTGCGATCCGAACCCGACAGGGGTCGCGGCGTTGAGCGAGCTCGTCGCCATGCACGACAAGCACATGCGCTCGCGCTCGCTGCTTTGTGAAGTCCGCTCGATTTGTTCACCGACTTCGGAAAGAGAGGCACTTACAACAAGCGGTTACGCACACCTCGACTACATCAACTATGTGGTCGATACCAAACAGAATAAAGAAATTCTTTGGAGCAAGGTGAAAAAAAACTTGCGGCAAAAAATTCGAGGTACGCTTTCCAAGGGTGTGGTTCTACGAGACGACAACACTTTGGAAGGAGTCAGCAGGTTGCACCAGTTATTGCAATCCAGTTACGGTCGAGCTAGAGTGCCTTTGCTCGGCTTAGACTTATTTGAGAATACGCTGGCTAGTCTTCCCTCGCAATGCATTCGTGTACGGACTGCATTTTTGGACGATGTGCCGGTTGCCTCGATTATCTCACTGGTGTTTGGCGATCGAGTCTTCTCTTGGTACGGTGGTACATTACGACTCAACGGACTTTCGCCCTTCGCCTGCATAGTCTGGGATGACATCGCTTGGAGCAGCGAAAATTGTTATGCTTATTACGATTTCGGCGGTGCGGGTTGGCCCAATGAAAACTATGGACCTCGAAAATTCAAAGCCGACTTTGGCGGAATCGAGGTTCGGTACGGTAGATACATGCTCACGTATTCAGAATTGAGACTAAGATTAGCTAAACTTGCATTTCAATTGTCACGGCGAATGGGAGCTTGGTCCTCAGAATCGAAGGGGCCGCAGAAACACGGAGAAGAAGTCCATGGGTAACGGAAAGGATCATTCACAAGGCTCGACGAGAGTGCGTAACCGAAAACCGAAGACCTGGCGGCGTAGGATCATTTTCACTCTGATCACGATTGGCTTGAGTACCGTGATGGCTGCTTGTTTGGCCGAAGTTGTGTTGCGGTTATTCGTCGATCAAGAAGCCAAACGCCTAGCAACCTACGATGAAACGCTCGGCTGGCGTGGACGACCACATGGAAGCGGTGTTTACGTTAGAAAGATCGACAACATTCGCGTCCCGTTTCACTACAACAATTTGGGGTTTCGCGATGAAAATATTGCTCAAAAGCCACCCAACGTTCGCCGCATATTGATGCTTGGGGACTCATTTATTGAAAGCCTCGAGGTCGAGTATCCTAAAACATTTCCGGTTTTGCTTGAGCGTTATGTCAACGAACGATCGCCCGACTGGGAAGTGGCAGTCGTTGGCTCTCAAGGCTATTCAACCTCACAAGAGTTGCTCGCGTTCCGCAGATTTCATGAGGTTATTTCGCCGGATATTGTATTGCTGTGCTTCTATTGCGGCAATGATTTTGAGGATAATTTGCGACCTAAGTTTGCCTTCCTCAACGATACGGGAAAACTTGAAATCCCACGCAACGAGGAACCGAGATGGAAACATACGATACGAGGACTTCAACGCTGGTTGTACGAGTCGTCGCACCTTGCCTTCTTGCTGAAGAACAGCCTCGAATCGATGGCGAATATCCGACTAGAGCCAGATTCGAAGTCCGCTACGAAAGCCGATAAAACCTACATGCAAGAGATAACGAGGAAACTCGTCATACAATTGGCGGAAGAGGTTCGTGCGACAGGTGCCGAATTCCGGGTAGTTGTCATCCCGTTTCGAGACGATTTGATTGCGGGCGACCACGAGAACCCGTCGTTTATTGGAGGAGTTTGTGCCGAAAATAGTATCCCAATTCTCGACTTATCGCCACTCTTGGATGCTGACAAGTTCTTCGAAACGGACGTTCACTTCAATTTGGATGGGCACGAAATTGTCGCCAACGCGATTCATGCTTTTGTAGCGAGTTCCCTTTTCAAAACCAAGGAATAGGGTGTTGATGCGCATTGCATTCCTGACGAACAAGACGGCGGTCGTAAGCATGCCAGTTTTTGAAAAATTGGTATGGGGAAATGATGTGGTTTTAGCGCACACGTTTTTCTACGACACGATCTCCGTCGGGCGCGGTTCCCCTTTAGCCGTTCTTTCCCAGTTCGGTTTCCGGCGGATTGCGTCCAAAGTATTCGAGGCCCTTGGCAGCAATCTTCGGCGGCGACTTGGAAAACGTCTCCGTTCAAAATGGTTGCGAGCAAGATCGCCCTTCGAGCTGGCAGTGATCAACAACCTTCCGCACTCTACGATTACCAACATGAACGACCCAGCAACGATTGCGTTTTTGCGGGGGCTGAACGTAGATGTCTTGTTGGTGTGCGTTTGCAAAAACATTCTGAGTCGTGAAGTTTTGTCGATGCCCAATGTGAAGTTCGTGAATATTCACGCATCACTTCTGCCCCGGTATCGTGGCCCGACTCCGACTTTTTGGATGCTTTACCACGGTGAGCAAGAAACGGGCGTGACGTTCCATTTGATGACACCGAGAATTGACGATGGGTTGATCCTGGCTCAGCAATCCATGGCGTTGGACCATCACCAATCGGAGTTTCAGATCGAACAAAAGGTGTTCCAGCTTGCCGCAACGCTCGTCGACGATATTTTGCGCAATTTAGGTTCGGGGCAACTTCACCGAGCGTCACTCGCACCGCGAATGAAATCCAGCTACCACACTTTTCCGACGTCCATCCAGCGGAAGGAATTGAAACGGAACTTGGCGAGAAGACGCTGAGTCGCCTCAAAGAAGTTAGCCACCGAGGCACAGTGGGGAATATTTCACGGCATACCAATTTTACTTTGGCAACGCGTTCTCTGCTTGAATGAAGAGCGGCACGACGGTTTCGGATATGGTTGGCCATCGGCCATTCTGCATGGCCTTTGCGCGAATGGTGACTGAGCGCTCGCCAACCAAGTTAAGATCCTTGCCGATGCGAATCGCCATCGTGGCAGCCACTTCGTGGGCCATTACATTCACAGGCTCAGCTTCAGCCAAGAGTGGATCGTTGTCGTCCGGTACCAGTTCCAGGCGAACCGTTTCGAGAAGTTTAACGCTGCGGGAGACTTTCAACGGAATCTCAATCGTTTCCGAAAGCGTTACAACTCGTTCGATCGGCTCATGCGAGAGTTTTAGCAAGGCTCCTTCCAAACTCATTACGATGAAACCATCCATAATACCGGTGACATGACGAATATTTCCTTTTGATTCAGCCACTTGTGCAACCCCTATTACGTTGATGCGGGCGGTTAAATTGGTCTCCAACCATTCGGGCAGGAACACGGGATACTGTACTTGGTCCACTCCAGCCGGCACGACTAGTTCGGAGCCGCGAATACCGCGCCGCTGCCGCTGCTGAGCAGAGGCCATTTGCAATTGAATCGGTCCCTCATAGCCTTCCAGACGCTCGATGAGCAGATCGGCCGGATACGTGGTGCCGCGATTTACGATACGTCCGCCATCCTGCACGGCTGATTTCACTTTGCATCGAGTCTTGAGAGTCGTAGAAATCAGAATCGGACCGAACCGACGCTCGATCAAGCGATCCTCGACCGTCGCCGTGGCAACAAGCGTTGCGAGTTGGGAGCTTGCGGAAGCATCCGCCGCAACGGAAACCATTAGTTTCACGTCTCCAGCTCCTGGCTTTTTAGCCGAACGCTTGTCCCCTTTCGCGGACACAGGCGGAGTCGCGGTCGCTGGTGCGTCAGGCACACTCGCACCTGCTGGCAAGTTTTCGATCTTCAGCGATATGAGTTCATTCCAAGCGCCTCGTCGTGCGGTCTTCACTACTAATTCCGCTTGGCCTCCTATGGGAACGTCAAGCCTATCGGGAGCTTGCAGCGTGAAATCAACAACCGATTCGAGATTCTCAATCAACAACCGATAAACATTGGCGCGAGTAGGTTCCACGCCCGAATAGTCGCTCACTTGTATTTCGTACACACCATCTTCCGGCACCTCGAACAAGACCGCAGCATCGACCGAGTCAGGCACATCGTCGTTCCGAGCCAGTTCCTTGCCGGCTGCGGAGAGCACGACGATCGATGGATCCACGGGGGAATTCAAGGCAGCCGCCTCAACCTTGAATCGGAGTGAATCGCCTTTTTTAGCCGCGACGGTATAGCGATCCAAAGGCATTTGAATGTCAGGGTCGAGCCGATCCAAAACGCCGCTGAGCGCGGTGGGGATCGCAAGTTGCCGCTGCGAGGGTTCGGTCGATGCTGGTTCGAGGGAATCGCTCTCCTCACCGAGCAGAATCGTAGCTCGCGCCCGACCGGCACCCGTGTCGAACATGAAACTGTATTCCTCGCCCTTTGCGTTCGCTGGAACCGAGACGCTTTGCGTGATCGTTTCCAGTTGGAGCGAGCCGGTCGCTACTCCCCAGCCTAAAATCTCCAACGACGTTGTTTGGCCGCGTGTCAGCATGCACGGAAGCGTGGCCAACACACGCGGGCCGGGCTCAATGGTCAAACGATAGATGTATCCTCGATCACCCGCAAAATCGATATCGCGAACTTGAATCGTATAAGTGGCGTTCGCGAGAGCGGCAAACATGACCACGGCCCCTCGGCCTATTGTGTCGGCGTCGTCGGCCACTAGCGTACCGTTCGCATCGCGCACACTAAGCATGCCAGCGAACGGTTGGCCGATGCGATCGTCCAGCCGACACGTAACGAGTCCGGCTACCGTTGTTTTGAAGCGATAGCTATCGACCTCGGCTATCTTCGAAATTCGGCCAGAAACCGCGATAGGGAGATTCGGAACGTCGAGCATTGCTGCATGCTTCTCCGGCTCGACAAATTCCGCAAGATCGCCCACCATGAAACTTCCGACATTGGAACCGCCGTTTGCATTCGCTACCTGCCAACGAATCGGGCCAGGGGGCATATCGGCGGGAATTGTGATTCTCGCAGAAACTTCGCGGGCGAGGGGCGGCTGCGCGATTCCTGCCTTGGTTCCAAACCAATAGGGAGGAGGCGTGAGAATAAATTCACCCGCCGAGCCCGTGAGTTCGATTTTCACTCTCGGATCATGCACGAATACTTGCATGTCCGGCGTCCAATCATAGCTTCCCAATTGCACATCCAGAGTTGTGCCGGCACGTCCGCCGGGTGGATACACATAACCTATTTGCGGTCGCACATTCTGCGCAGCGACTTGGCCAAATAAGGCGACGATCAGCAGCGCGTTGAGCATGAGTTTGTGTTTCTCTCGGTAATACGTGAGGTTCTACACCAAGCCTGGAATGACTCTTCCGCCGTTGACGATCGGCACGGGACGGCCGAGCGGCGTATAGTAAGTCTTGGTCGTGTCCACTCCTAATTGATGGAAAAGGGTGCAGATGACATCTTCCACGCCATAAGGTTCCGTCGTTGGAAAAGCGCAATGCATATCGGTGGCTCCAATCACTTGCCCTGCTTTGATGCCTCCACCGGCCCAGAGCACGGTTTGTGTCATCGACCAATGGTCGCGGCCAGCACGGTTGTTAATCTGCGGCGTTCGTCCCATTTCTCCCATCATGATCACGAGGGTCGAATCGAGGAGTCCGCGCTCGTGTAGATCGGTCACCAAAGCGCTGAAGGCTCGATCCGCAGAAGGAATCAAGTCCTCCTTCAAACTCGGAAATTGCGAAAAGTGGGTGTCCCATGAACCATTATCGATCCCAACAAATCGCGAACCCGCTTCCACCAACCGCCTCGCCAACAGCGAGCATTGGCCCAGTGAGGTGTGTCCATATCGTTCGCGGACTTGATCGCTCTCTTGAGCAATATCGAAGGCTTTGCGAGCGTCAGGAGCGGTGATCATTTGATACGCTTTTTCGTAGTAGGTTGACATGACTGCAGGACGATTGCGATCCGCGGTGCTAGGCGGCTTCTCTATGAGGCCCAGCAATCGGCGACGGCGATCGAGTCGTTCCGTCGATACGCCGGGTGCGAGACGCAGATCGCGCACTTCAAAATCAGGCTGGACCGGATCGGTTTCCAACACGAAGGGCGCGTACTCCGGGCCATAAAAACCGGGGCCACCGGATTCCATAGGATCGGGTAAATTTACATAGACGGGAATATTACCGCGCGGACCAAGCTCGCGGGAAACAATCGATCCCAACGACGGAAAAAGTAAATTGTTCGGCGCTCCGCCCGCTTGTCCATCGGCGAAAGCTGCTTTGTAGCCGGTCATGCAGTAGTGGTAGCCGGTGTTGTGTCCGTTGTCTTTGTGGCTGTGCGAACGCAACATGGTAATCTTATCGCAAATCCGCGCCGTAAGCGGGCAATGTTCACCGACAAACGTACCGGGAACGTTGGTCGAAATCGGTTTGTAGGGACCGCGAATCTCCACTGGAGCGTCCGGCTTGAGGTCCCACATGTCGATAGTACTTGGACCTCCTTCGAGGAATAGAAAGATGACGCTTTTCGCTTTTGCGGGTTTGCCGGTCCCCGCGACAGCCTCTAACTCGAGCAATCGCGGCAGGCTCAGGCCACCAATAAGACCGACCGAACCAAGACGGACAGCCTGGCGACGTGTGATACGATCGCAATAGTTACTGTACATAGAATGCCTCAATGATTGTATAAAAACTCTTTGCTATTCAGAAGCGCCCAAAGGATGTCTTCGACTGTCTCGCGACGATCCGGAACGTTCGTAAAAACATCGACAGCGGCAGTTCGCTCCATGTCACTGGGGTAACGCGTCAGCGTGGCTAGGAATAGTTCCTCCACGATCGTTTCGGGAGTGTTGGCTTCCACCGACAGCCGCGCGGCGAGTCCTTCGCGGGCCTGAATTTTCCTCATGATTTCTGGCGAATTCATGAGGTGCAACGCCTGGGCTATGCTTGGTTCATTGCCGCGTTCACACTCACAAACGCTCGCTCTGACAGGCCGGCCAAAGATCCGAAAAAAGTAGTGAGGCATCTTGTTGTCCCAAATTTGAATTGCCCGATGACCTTCCGGCCATCCCTGGAATAACTCATTCACACCCGTAACTTGGCTAATCGCATCGATCAACACTTCTGCGGGCAAGGCCTTGTTCGCTGCGTGGGAAAAGTTCTGATCGTCGCTTGCATTGCTCGTGGTGGTAGAGGCACTCAACTGGTATAGCCGTGAGGCGAGCAATGTTCGAGTAAAAGCCTTGAGATCGTAACGTACGGATCGCATGAATTGGGCGAGTTCATCGAGCAACGATTCGTTCGTGGCGGGGTTGGTCGTTCGTAAGTCGTCGATTTGCTCGACCAATCCCCGCCCAAAATAATGAGCCCAAAGTCGGTTTGCGATCATCTTCGCGAAGAACGGGTTGTCCTCGGCGGTCATCCAGTTGGCAAGAAATAAACGACGATCTTCATACGGACCAAACTCAATCGGCTCAGCCCCCAAGGGCTTGGCTGCAATCGACAAACCGCTGCGGGGATGCTTCACATCTTGACCCGCACCCGGTACAACGGCTTCACCTCCATCGGCAAGTTTCTTCCGCGTGACGCCGCTGAACAAGCCCGCCATGGCGAAGTAGTCGTCCTGGCTCCAACGATCCGAAGGATGATGATGACACTGCGCGCACTCGATTCGCACGCCCAGGAAAACTTGACTAATGCTACGCACCAGCAGTTCTGGAGTATCGAGGGCTTTGTAGTACGCTGCTGGGCTCTCGGCTTTCATGTTTCCTTTTGCCAAGAGCAGATCTCTAACCATTGTATCATAGGGACGATTCTCCCTAAATTGCGTGTTCAACCAACGCGTAATCCCTACGGAACCGGCGGGTGCGATCTTCGATTGATCCACACGCAGCAAATCGCTAAACCGCATCGTCCAGTAATCGACATACTCTCCACGGTTAAGTAATTGATCTACCAATTTTTCCCGTTTGTCAGCTACTTTGTCGGACAGGAATGCGCGGGCTTCGATTGCGGTAGGTAGCGTGCCGATGACATCCAGAAATACACGGCGCATGTAAGTTGCGTCGTCGCACACATCGCTGGGTTCAATGCCGAGCCTTTCCAATTTATTCCAAGCTAAGCGGTCGATGAAGTTCGCTTCCGACGGGCGGGTGAAATGGATATCTGGTCGTGGAATCGTTAATCGACAAACGGTGACATGCCCCAAATAACGGGCTAGCACCGCCGCCTCGCCGGGCGTCTCACATGCATGCGCAAATCCGCGATCATCGACGGCGGCGATGGTCGTGGCGTTCGATTCGTATTCCGCTTCGGTGGTTACGCAGCGTCGGTGGCCGGCGGCATCAACTGCCCATACGCGAAGTTGCTGTGTCTCGCCCGCCAGTAACACAGTTTGGAGCGGCTCCACCTCAATTCGAGAAACATCCGGCGCATCTTCGGTAAGATTTGACGCGCCTTCGGAAATCCAACGCCGCAATCGTCGGTAACGCAAACTATTGCTTTCGAGCCGTTGCCCTCCACCGTGTGGCAGGCTGGCTGTCCCCTTCCGCAGGAGCAAACTATCATCGGGTGAGGCCAATGACACACGCCTCGAACGACCTTGACGCGTGAGCGATTCGTGATCGGCCTGCGGGTCGAACCCGAACACGCTCAGCTTAAATCCGTTTTGACCCTCGGCCTTACCATGACAGCTACCAAGATTACAGCCTGCCTTGGTGAGTACGGGAATGATCTCGCGCGAGAAGGAAACCGGGCGTGGATGATCTAGCCCTGTGACTTCCACGCTGACGCGTCGCACGGTTCCTTCATGTTCCACCAAAATCGATGTTCGCCCATCTTGGATTGGACGCACCAAACCGAGTTCATCGACCGTTGCAATATCCGAGTCTTCACTGTGATAGTGAGCCGCTCGAGTAACATCGATCGCGCGACCATCCTTGGATTTCGTGTTGGCAAGAAGCTGCTGCGCAGTTTCGGGTTGGTCGAGTGTCACCCTAAGAGGCGAAACTTCAAACGATCCTGCGATTGCCATGGAGGTAAGGAGTACCGATAGTATCCCCCCAAACAAACACGTTATCCGAATCAAAGGTCGGAACTGGAAGCTCGCAAACAGCATGCAATCAATCACCAAGAATAGGCAGGTACTTTGGGCGGCGAAAACAAAAAGGCAGGTTTAAAGATCCACCATTGAATGTAGTAGCATGTATGTCCCCCGTAAATAGACCGGCACGGATTGGTAGACAAGGGCGGACGGCTAATGATAACCTATCGAAGCTGAATTCGTGAGAATTCCTAGCGTGGCACGAAGGTCCACGCCGTGGGTTCGCCGCACCAAAACCCCAGGTAAATTTCTGCATAAATGAGTTTCAGCCACCTCTGCCGCTCTTTCGCCCACTCGGAAAAGCCAGGTCCAAAGCGGCCTGATAGTCCTCTGGGTGGTTCAAGTTCATCAACGTCGAAAGAGTCGGGTCGACAGCATGAAGTTCCTCATCTGGTACCTCCGTTGTAGCGACTTGATCAAACAAGAATCTTGGACGAAGACGATCGGATGCCAGTAGCGACTCAATTACCGCCAGAACTCGCGGTCGATAGATGGCCGCCAACGGATGATGGTACTGGCCGTCGTACGGGACTGCTATGTCGCTATTGCCTAGCCGTTCAAACATCGTGACCACGAACTCCGGAATCATGAGTGGGACGTCGCAACTCGTCGCGTAGACGGCTTCGACGCAGTTCGGCATCGATCGAAGTCCAGCCGCAATGCCCTCGAGAGGCCCGCGGTTCGGACGTTCATCTCGAGTGACAATAACCTGCGAGGGAAGTTCCGGCAGTGTCTGTTCGGACGCGGCAACGACGATAATTTGCGCCTGGTCGATAATTTGACTTAGGATTCGCACCACACGCTGCAGCATCAGTTCCGGCCCAAAGGGCAACGTTGCTTTGTCTTGTCCCATGCGGCTGGATTTGCCACCACATAAAACAATTGCACCTCTTTTCCTGTCGACGTTGAGTTTCATAAAATAGGCCAATTGTGAAGTGGGAGCAAAGAAGCTAGGCTCAGGGTTCGAAGCAAGCCGCAGATCGCAACATAACGTAGCACACTTTAAAAGATAGTTGGCCCATGGCGATTAGACTGACCTACAACGCTCAAACCCTAGTACCCGTTGAGATCGAAGGACTTACGCCCGACTGGGCTTGCGACAAGTCGATCGCTGAGATCGAACGCTTTGAAATCTTTCACGGCAATTGCAAGATTCCCTTAGCAGAGATGTTTTCGGTTTCCGGAGATCCCAGCGACAAACGATTCGACTTCGAAGGGAATCTGTCGGGAGTCCATTGGATCGGTGCCCACATGGGCAGCGGCAAAGTATCCATCCACGGGGCAGTTGGACGGCATGTTGGCAGCCAGATGCGAGGCGGTGAGATTTTGGTCGAAGGTAACGCGGGTGGTTGGGTCGGGGCCGAAATGCATAAAGGCCTGATCCATGTTAAAGGAAACGCCGGCCACCTGACGGGAGCCGCGTACCGGGGTTCGTCCAAGGGAATGACAGGAGGAATCCTACTTGTCGATGGAAATGCAGGTAATGAAATCGGTCTTACGATGCGTCGGGGCTTGATCGCCATTGGCGGCTCGGCGGGCGACATGATCGGTTTCAACATGATCGCAGGGACGGTCGTCGTCTTTGGTGAATGCGGCATACGACCAGGGGCAGGAATGCGACGAGGGACGTTAGCACTGTTGGGCAATAACCCGCCGCAAGTACTTCCAAGTTTTCGCTATGCTTCAACCTATCAGCCCCAGACCGTCAAGCTGATGCTGCGAACTTTGATGGACAAGGGATTCTTCGTTGAAAGTGCTTTGATGTCCTGTGAGTATGACCTATATCATGGCGACATGGTGTCGCTTGGCCGCGGCGAGATTCTGTTTCGGCATGGGGCTGACGGGCTGACGGCCTAGCTATTCCAACAGGAACTCTTTAATTCGAACTGCGCGGCTTGCATTGATTTAAATCCCATTCGAGCAGACATGGCCGAAGCTCTGGAGCAAAGCGATTACACGTAAGAGCAGAAATGCTGGATTGGTTAGCACGAAAGTGTGCTTCCTAAACGCACACCATGCGAATAAAATCACAGCCTCTCTGAGCGACGGAACGTCTTACGGCAGTTCCTTAATCTCAATTTTCTGGAATCGGGCCAGGCTAGATGCGAGAACGATCCGAATGTCTGTACCTCGTCTCAAAGGTTTGTCTTTGTCGACATAGTCGGTTACCCGAATGCCATCCACATCCACAGTAATGTGATCGCCGTCTGAAATGATATCCACATCAAACCACTTTTTTCCTTCGATTTTTGGTCGTCGCTTCATCATTTCAATCGGCGGTCCCTTCAAAATGGTGAGGCGACCGATTTCTTGACCGGTCTCGTTCTGCGGAGACCCCAACGAAATCCTATAGCGGGCGGCGCCTTCATTAACAGCGTTGGGCAGTGTAAAGAGGTGGATCCGTGTCTCGTAGCCTTCTGATTTCTGAGTGGTCAGTCGCAGATGATAATTCTTGTAATCGGATCTTGTCGTCTTGAGAAAGCTCATGCCTGCAACACCGTCAGGCAAAGTACCAATGAGCGTTTTGTTCACCACCTTCCAGATCGCTTTTTCACTACCCAGTGGTTCCCATCCTGTAGTGTCTTTGCCGTTGAACAATGGCACGAACTCCCCCTTTCTTGTTGCTGCCGCAGTCGCTGGAACAGGTACCGATGTCACCGCCTTGGGTGGATTGTCGGGGGTAGGAGTTAGTGCTTCTACTTTCACGTCGTTTTTACCAATCCTGACAGCCTCCGTTTTCCCTTTGTCCATCGGTGGCTTGGACTGTCCAAACGTTAAAAAAATCGCAAGACCTAGCGCGCCGAGGGCACTGGGAACACCGATGGTCCACTTCCAATTCGCTCGATATGATTTTGCATTTGGTGAGAGTACCGACGTTTCGTTTGGGCGTTCGATCTCGTTTGCAGCCGCGATGGCCAAAGGGACCGGCACGTTCTGCGTCGAGGTTCCCTTCGAAACTATGGGCCTTTGGTCGACTGATACGGGTTGATCAATCAACGACTGTATCGATCGTGCAAGATGCTCCAGATGATTTGCGACAGGTGGCGTGAAGCCATCGAGCCAGTGAGTGTTGCTGAGCGCGAATTCCATCGCCCCTGCCGGAACGACGTCTTCGATTCGAAAGGGCAAAACCGGCAAACCCTTACCAATGGCGCGTTCCACCTCCCGGCGCACCTGCGGTGATTCATTTGCCTGCGACGAAAAGATCACGAGTAGCACCTTGCTACCGTCAATTCCTTTGATGATCTCGTCACCCCACTCTCTTCCGGGCGATACATCACGAGGGGCAATCCAACAACGAATCTTATTGCGCTCTAAAACCGAGCACGCAGCATCCGCCATGGCTTTGTCGGCGGACGAGTGACTGATGAATGCATCATAGTTCTTGATTTTCGATACGCTCATCGTGTAACTATTCTCCCAAAATCAACTTTCGGCTCTATCGGGCAAGGATTCGAGTTTACGCGAATGCACATTAGGTTTCAACAAGTGGGGTGTATTTTCTTGTTTCGGTCATGCGAAGGAGTGAATCAAAATAGAGTAACCAACGTTGAAGCGATCTATGCGAACGGGCTTGTATCCTGGCTTAATCCAGTGAAGTCATTATCGGCAATTATGCGGGTGTATTCGTCGGCCGTTCGCCTTACAACAAGTCGCGAAGGTGAATATGGTGCTTGCCTAGCTTGCCACCGTAGTTGCCGGCGGTTATTTGAAGAATGTTGGGCGATACTGTGGCTGCATGCAGACCGCGTTTCATGGCGGCTTGAACTGCTTCATACGAAAGTCCATCAATCACGATCTCGTAGACAGCATGGCAGTTCTTCGGCAATTCCGTTTTTGTTAGGCCCCGAAGCTTTGGACAATATGCATCGTTGGTACTAGCTTTCAACTTGGGATATCGCGAACCCACTTTGCTGCCTGAGCGCACGATGCCCCCTGGGAATGGCAAGGCCACGTCACGGCCTGTGCCTATCGCATCTACCGCCGCTTCCGCCGCCGACAAAGTGGACGAAACATTGGTCCCACAGATAATTAAGTTCCCACCGGCGACTCCGGTCACGGTTCCAAAGTAATCTTCACAGACAAATTCACCGTCCATGGTTGGAATTCGCCAATAGCGGCGGTCTTCGAATTTCTTGGCGCTCTGAAAACCATCTCCGAAATAGCGAATCGCCCCACCGATACGGATCTGCTTTTCCTTGGGGCAATCGCTAATGCCGTTATAACACGCCGATGTCGGACTGGTGAGAATACACTGGCCAACTCGCCCCTGCAATGCTTTGCCCAATGCGTCGATACTAAAGCCAAAGACAAGCACCGAAACACCAGGGCGACCGTCAGGAGTTTCTTCGACAGTTACAGTGCGTTCTATAGCAGCTTCCACATCGCAGGCGATAACACTGGTGGCGTTGCCGCACATGACCGTCACGGCCATGGTCGCCCAACGAAGGCTATCGGCTGTGACAATCAATCGAGCCGCTTTGATCGGAAATGCTTCCGCAAACGTGTCGATGATCTCGACCCCGTTCATTTGCAACGGAAAATTCTGTGCCTCTGACATTAGGAAACTCGTGATAAGTTAGGCGAGCGTTGGGATGCGTTAGTAGGAAGTAACCATGTTCGGGTGGCAGGCCATTGATAGGGGTAGGGAAGCCGGGTAGACCGGCTCCCCTCCCTCCAAACCGTACGGGCGGTTTTCCCGCATACGGCTATCCAGTTAGTAGGTTCCC
>JAYTVM010000206.1:0-1854 GCA_043743995.1 Pirellula sp.
CCGCCATAGGCGGCGTGAAGCGGAGATTTGGGGAGTTCCGGAAAGGCATCCGCCCTAACTTCAAAACTTATTCACCTGTGAGGCGAGCTCACAGGGGTCTATTTCAACTTGTGGGGTATAAGAAGGCTTTCAGCCTATCCTACGGTTGTGTGCCGTACTATGGACATGGTCGAGTGACGATTTGTGGAATCGACACAAAAGAACAAGATTATTCTAGAAATGCTTAGAGCTGCAGTTTCGCTAGCTTTTTCGCTAGAAATCGTAGCTCGGAAGCTTGGCTGGATAATCCCAGCGCGGTTTGAAAAGCGGCGCGGGCAAGGTCGTTCTTGCCCAAACGGTAAGTGTTCACGGATTTGAAAACTGATATTCGTGAATTTTGGCTGCATCGTTAGAATCCATCGCTATGAACGATGGCATTGGATGTCCGAATTGCGAACTGTTGCGAAAACAGGTGGTCACCCTTGAGCAGCGGTTGACTGAATTAGAAGCGAAACTCGCTGCCGCAAAGAAAACGTCGTCCAATAGCTCAAAGCCGCCTTCATCAGACATCGTTAAGCCGTCTGCCCGAACTAAGCCCGGAGAAAAACGAAAGCAAGGCGGGCAGAAGGGACATCAGCGAGTCGTTCGGCCAGAGATCCCTGATGATGAACTCGATTGGTTGATGCTCTACAGTTATGAATGTTGCCCGGATTGCGGTGGGCCCGTGACAGTCGATTCCGATTCCCCGGTCGCAAAGGTGCAGCAGATCGAAATCGTCACCAAACCGACTCAGGCGACTGAACACCAAGCCCTCGCCTGCCATTGCCAAGCGTGCAACAAAACCCACGTCGCGACGATTCCCGAAGAAGTTCGCAAGGCCGGTTTGTGTGGACCTGAATTGACTAGCATCATCGGGTTCCTCAAGGGAGCCTGTCATGCTTCGTTTGCCACGATCCGCAAGTATCTTCGTGACGTCTACCAGCTCCAGCTCAGCCGTGGCACGCTGGCCAAGATTATCAACAAGGTCAGTGAAGCGATCGCACCGTTATACGATGGTCTGTTCGAACAACTGAAAGTCGAGCGGACTCTCAATATTGATGAGACCGGACACCGCGATCGCGGTAAGCGGATGTGGACATGGTGTTTCCGCAGTTCAGGTTTTACGGTGTTTCGCATTGATGCCAGTCGCGGTAGCCAAGTGCTGCTGGAAGTGTTGGGCAAGGAGTTCAACGGCGTGATCGGATGCGATTACTTCAGTGCCTATCACAAGTTTCGCGGTCTGAGCGAATGTGCGATCCAGTTTTGTTTCGCGCATTTGATTCGTGACATTCGCTACCTGCACGAGAATGCGAGCGGATTTACCAAAGGTTGGGCAACAAGTCTGCTGAATTCGATTCGTGAGATGTTCGGGGTGATTCATCGTCGTGATGAATTGGGGGACCGTTTCGATGGTGAACTGGAAGACGCGGCAATGCAGGTGCTGACCAGTGCTACAACGCGAGTCCCTGCGGATAACAAGGCCCAGAACTTAGCAAAACGCTTTGCCGATCACGGCGAGAGCTACTTGAAGTTTCTGACGACACCTGGGATCGAGCCAACGAATAACTTGGCGGAACAAGCGATCCGGTTTGTGGTGATCGATCGCAAAGTGACACAGGGCAGCAAGAGTGAAGGTGGTCAACGTTGGCTCGAACGGATTTGGACATTGACGGCGACCTGCGCGCAAACCGGCCAATCCCTGCTTGATGTCATCCGCGGTTGCGTGACGGCTCACTTTCAAGGCGATCTACCGCCACCACTGATACCGGCGACTTGATTACGCTCGCTACGCCGCAAAGACCAATATCCCGGCACGCCCATAGCCGTGAACACTTA
>JAYTVM010000207.1:0-22641 GCA_043743995.1 Pirellula sp.
GGCGGCTGGGATGCGACAAACCTTGCGACCGGCAAGAAGATTGTTATCAAAAGCGCCCAAAGATTGCAGGGCGAAGTCGGAACACGGCCTGGACGGGCAAAGGTTACCACCGAAGGCAACGTCACCGTTGTCGAGAACGAACCCGCAACCGTTGAAACGATCGGCGGCGAGGCGCCCACCATAGTTCCGGTACCCAAGAAGCAACGCAAGACCAAGACGGCTGCAACCGAAATCGCCACAGAAACGGTCGACGCTGGCGAAAAGCGATTGAGCTGCGTTTCTGCAGCCTTGAAGGTTCTCGGCGAAGCGAGCGAACCGATGAACGCTCAAGAGCTGATCACTGCGATGGAAGCCAAGAGTTATTGGACCAGCCCCGGTGGCAAGACGCCGCATGCGACGCTTTATAGCGCAATCCTTCGCGAACTGGCTAAAGGGGATGCGTCGCGGTTCATCAAATCGGAACGCGGTCGCTTTGCGGCGAAAGCGCGCTAACGAGCACGATACCCCACCAATCGCCCCACGATCGCAACGTGCGGGCGTTTTCTCGTTGGTACGAACATAACCCCAACACGCAATACAGCGTGACACCTTGCGAATCTGCGGTCCGCTAGCACATCCACATGTGTGGGCGAAATCTTCAAAACTTGCTCGCATGTTGGCTTGATGTTTTTTCGATTTGCTGGCTGACTGTTGGGGACTGTCATTCGCTTCCAAAACATCCAGGAACCATGTATGTCTAAACCTGCTATTGAACCCGCAGCTCCGTACGAAAACCTTCACCTCGTCGCACGCGACTACCTCGATCGATTGCGTCAATCGCTCGACGCATTGCAACAACCCGATGATCCGGCGCTGCGCTGGCGGAATGTTCACACGATGGCCCAGGTCAACGCGCGACTCGCACAGGCCAGCGAGTTGCTCGACAAACTCACCACGACTTCGAAATGAAGTAAGGAACCCAAGACAATGCAAACCGGATTGAAGATAGGTGATCGCATCCGACTGGTATCGATGCCGCAAGATCCAGACCCGATCCCACTTGGATCGCTCGGCACAGTCGTCGCCATCCACGATCATCACGAGTGGGCGCAGGTTGATGTCGACTGGGACAACGGAAGATCGCTGATGCTGTCGATGCCTGAGGATTCGATCGAAATTGTTAAGAATTCTTGATGGGACGTTCCTCGAGCAGAACATTAACTTTGTGATACTGCGATCTTTCTTGCATAGGGTCGACCATTGTGATACCATTGGTAGTCCCTTTTTATGGAGAGAACTCATGATTAAGAACCTCGTAAAACACGGCAATAGTTGGGCGATCATAATTGATCGGCCGATTCTGGATTTGCTGAAAATCAACCCTGAATCTGAAATCGAATTGACCACGGACGGGCAATCGATTCGGATCGCACCTGCTGCTCCAGCGAGCGCGAAATCAAAGGTCCGGGCAGCAAGTGCAAAAGTGAATGCAAAACATTCGAAGGCTTTTCGGAAACTAGCTGAGTAGACGGCATGCAATTCCTGGAACTTGATGACGTGATGGAGATTCACGCCGGCCAGATTGCAAACTACGGAGGGAGCGATGGGTTGCGAGACCTCGGACTGCTCGAATCGGCACTCGCTCAACCAGAGGCTGGATTTAGCGGCCAATACCTGCATTCCGACGTCTTCGAAATGGCTGCTGCGTATTTGTTTCATTTGGTAATGAATCATCCCTTCATCGATGGCAACAAACGAGTCGGTCTGGAAGCGGCACTCGTGTTCCTTGAAATCAATTCCGTCACGCTTGATGCGGGCGACGATGTACTAGTTGATCTTGTCCTCAAAACGGCGATGGGCAGTTTGAGTAAGACTGAGATCGCAGCTTTCCTGCGAAGCCACGCTCAGTAAATGTCGTATTCCGGTTGTATCTTTACCTCATGCTCTCCTCGCGTGTCCCCATCGGAATTGGAGACTCGCCTGTCCGTTCGAGTATCGCGGGCTTGCCAGTAAATCGTTGCATACGGTCGACTATGACGTCACAGTACGGCATATCGAGTTCCATTAAGAACGCGTTGCGACCGGTCTGCTCTGCGCCGATCATTGTCGAACCAGATCCGCCGAATAGGTCTAAGACGTTTTGACCCAGCAGCGACGAGTACTGGATGGCTCGTACGGCGAGCTCTGCAGGTTTACCCGTTAAATGCTCTAGCTGTTGTGGCGGAATCTTCTTTACATGCCAGAGATCGGTCATGTTGTTGGGTCCATAGTACTTGTGACCTGCACCTTCTTTCCAACCATAAAACGACCACTCGTGCGCCCCCATATAATCCTTGCGCGTTAACACAGGATGCATTTTGTCCCAAATAATCGCTTGGCTAAAATACAATTCATGCTTCTTAAGAAAGGGCGGATAGTTGCCGCAATTCGCGTATCCTCCCCAAATGTAGAAGCAGCCGCCCGGAACCAGCACTCGAGAGATATTACCGAACCAAGCATCCAGTAATCGTTCGAATTCGTTATCCGATACAAAGTCGTTTGCAAGCGGACGATCCTTGGCTCGCATCTTTTGGCGGGGTGCATCTACTGTCGCAGTTGCCGACTCGCCGGCTTTGGCTTTTTTCTTCAGATTGATCGCATTCGTGAATGCGGCCATCCCTTGGTCGTTCTTGAGCTTGCTCGATGCAGCATTGTTAGTAAATGAACTCAACCCGGCTGCGATTGCGTTTTTGCTGCGTGGCTCAACTTTCACGTTGTACGGGGGATCGGTGTTGCACAAATGAATGGGTTGACCAGCCAGCAACCGATCCAGATGCTCTGGATTCGACGAATCTCCGCACAGCAATCGATGGTTGCCAATTATCCACAGGTCGCCTGGTTGCGTGACGGCTTCGTCTGGTGGCAGCGGGACATCATCTGGATCGGTAAGTCCTTCTTCGATTCCGTTTCCCATTATCTTGGCCAGCTCCTCGGAATCGAAGCCAAGTAGACCTAGGTCGTAGTTGGCTTCCTTGAGGGCGTCGATTTCGATTGGGAGCAGGTCGTAATCCCAGTCGGCGAGTTCGGCTGTTTTGTTATCGGCAATCCGATAGGCGCGGACTTGGTCGGGAGTCAAGTGGGATGCGACCACCACCGGAACGCGTTCCAAACCTAGTTTCTTGGCTGCCTTGAGCCGGGTGTGTCCAACAATAATGACGCTGTCCGCGTCAACTACGATCGGTTGGGAAAATCCAAATTCTCGAATCGAAGCCGCAACGGCGTCGACTGCATCATCGTTAATGCGGGGATTATTCTCGTAAGGTCGGACACTATCGAGTGTCCGCATTTCGACTTGTAAGCATACGGTAGACATGCAAAAATCCTTGTAAAACATTGATGAAATGAAATTCCGGACAAAACAATAAAACTCTCTGTAAGACCGCTATATCACGGTGGGCCCTTTAAACGCATAAGTCGCTAGGTAGGACCCATGCAAACCCCCTCGTCGAAGCCCTGTACGCATCGCTAACACCTCTCGGCAGATCACAAGCAAGAGCCCTTGTGTGAGTGTCGATACTTCTCGACTTCGGTGTATGTGCTTGTTTGTATGGAATGTTTGGTTGCATAGGAAGGTTTCGATTATTGATGGTTGATGGAGTTAGCAATTGACGTTGACTGGAACGTAGCCACTACTGGCCCCTGGAGGTGCACTATCGGTGTCGACAAGGCGCAACGGTGCGAGCGTAAAGCGTCGGATGAGACTTGATCGTGTACTTCATGACTTCAATTCCTTTCAACGGTGACCTATTTGCCAAATACGGATTGCCTACTGCGTCGCGGTTTCCGAACGTCCGAACGTTCCGAACGTTATTCCCACCCCGAGTCCTATATGTGGAAACACACGTATGTTTCCCACCATCACCACAGACTCGACATAAACGTTCGGAACGTTCGGAACGTTCGGGAGCATCAATGAATTTGCTCGCTTTTTCTTCCGAACGTCTGGAAGTATTAACGTTCGGGAAATTAGCTAAACGTTCGGAAGGCGGAACCGATTTCCTTGCAGCAACATAAGGTCGGGCGTCGACTAGTCGTCGAGAGCACCCAGAAGGGTGGTTTGCAAATTTTTGGCTCATAAAAACAGCTCCGCATCCCGAACGTTTCCGAACGTGGAGCTTTCAATGTTCGGGACTGCCGAAGAGGTGCTTTCTGAGGATTCTAGGAAGACTTGATAATGTGTATTCTTCCCATCCCACGATCGCTTGAAATTTGCTTTGGTCTCATCATCCAAGGTAAATGTCTCTCCGACAAATCGACCCGCTAGCTTTCCCATACGCGTGGTTTGTGAACGCTTGGTTCCGTCGCCTAGATCGGACTGAAGCAAGAACTTCTGGTTTGCTAGGTCTGTCAACTGTGAAGCGGTCCACAACCCTTGTGGATGATGCGCGAGAGCGTCGATCAGCTCCTCGAATTCACGTCGCGTATCATCCATTTCGCTTGCAGCATCATCGGCATTAGCCATGAAGTCCGGCTCACCGTTGGCTGCTAGGATTCCACCAACGATGTTGCCCCAGCCTTTCTTGTTGAATCGCGTATTCACTTTGGCCAGTGGCATTCCACTCGCTTTCCAACGCTCTACCATGTTCATAAGCTCGCCAAGCAACTGAATCCGGTGCGTTTGAACGAATACTTCTGGATCGCTCATTGAGAAAACACGCTTGGTCGGATTCCCTTCGTAATGCAGATTAATCACGACACAACGCGTGAGCAGGTCGCGGCTGACCTCGGGGGAATTGGCGGTGATGCAGAATATGTGAGAGTTCTCGGAACGAATTTCTTGAGAAAAGCCCAACAAACGAAATGAAAGAATCGGATCGGTGATCGAACGCTCAAGGCAGGCGGAATCGATTTTGGGATGGCGACCACGTGCTTTAGCGTTGTCGACGATAATTGTCGTAATACCTTGATGCACAATCGTGCCCAAACGCTTTTCAAATTCTTCATCGTTTGCGTTGTAAGATGCCGTTGTAACCTGATAGCCATCGCGGAGAATCGCTAGGATTTGTGCTAGGACCGATTTTCCAAGCTCCGGTTGGTTTCCATTGAGGAGTGCGGCCGGCTTCGAGCCGATAAACCGGGAGACCAGCAGACTAGTAAGCAATATGCCAATGTAATTCGTGCGATCTGCTGGCTGCTTCCAACAAAAATCCCGGAGTAGAGCATCTAAATGTTCTGTCCCTTCGACTGGCTTTATCGCAGGACCTGCATAGTAGAAGCCAGACGGAGCATCAAAGCCTGGCTTGACCAACCGCCAGTCGTCGGTATACACGGGGTTGTGGCTGAAGAGCTTGATAACAGGCAAACGCTCGCGCTGACCAGCGTTGTTGAGCCATGTATTGGCATATGCTGACGGCAACGGCTTGTATTCGCCGCCCTCGTCACTAACGAAGTAAAATTCAACGTGTTGATTAAGTAGACCGGTAAGCTCAACTGATGAAAGCACCGGCGAAATAGATTGATCACGCACGACTACCAACTGTTCAGCGCGATTGAAGCAGTTGCCCGTTGCGAGTAGGTGCTCGGTGATTTGTCCCATTGTGGTCGAGACTGGCGTCGTACGGGAATCAATCGCGATTATTAACTGTTCATCCGATTCCTCACTTTGTGGCTCCGCTGAGGGAATGGGAGCGGACTTTGCGGGCTGCTGTTGGCGCTTTTTCAAACGGTCGCACAACGAAGCTCGCACATCGTACTCAGCACTTTCCCACGTCAGATCGAAGTATCGCCGCCCTTGCTCAGCAAACTTTCCAGCGGACTTGACTCTTGGCCAAACGACATCCTGCGCGAACCCATGCCGAATCGCGTAGCAACAGACAGCGAAATCGGCTTCCGAGCGTGTCCCCTCCGGTGTGATCGAACAGGATGCGATGAGTTCGGAGAGTTTGTCGGACTTGGCTGGCGCAATCTTGCGAACCGCTGGCAATGGCATTGACGCGATCTGTCGTTGTCGCTCGGTTGCCTTGCACGACTTGGCTAATCGTTGGAATTCTTTGATCGAATACCTTCGACTTTCTTCGCAGTCAATCAATTCTGCCATGAGGGGTTCGCGTCCACTACGCTGGTCCTTGCGATTCAGCGTTCCCGGTAATCGCAGCAATCGCGTTAGGTCCGTCGTGTGATCGCCTCCGATGGCATGTGCGATACCAGCTAAAAGATCTTGGACTTGCAACGCTTTTGGACTGGTTTTTGTTAAGTGATGACGCCCGTTAAGATAGATACGATCGTTGCCATCCATGATGTGGCGTTTTGGCTTCCTACGACCGTCCGGGCCTGCAATCCATTCGGTTTCTACCGGCGGTGGGTCACCCGCATCATCGATAAGAAATGCTTGGTCGAGTTGCCAATAGAAATGCACACCGTTGCCACTGTTAACAACGGCGGTTGGTTTTGGAATCGACTGAGACTCGCAGCGTTCGATCGCTTGTTCGACCGAACAGTTGTCAAGATCGGCCCATAGGCAGCGTACTGTACGAATCTGCCAGGCTAGATCGAAACGTCCTTTGTTACCAACGCGTGGACACACGCCATAGAAAAGATTCGTTCGTTCCGTCTCCGAAGATCCTTGAAGTCGCGCTAACGTCTGCTCAAGGTTGGTCAATTTTGCTGGCCGATAGCAAACATTGCCAAAGTCAACTCGACTCCGTTTTCGACCGCTTTCGGTCCACGTTTCCACGGGTCGAAACAATATCAGGTCTGATGGCTCGTAAAGCGTTGTCAAAAATGAAATTGCCGGATGACTCACGATCTAGTCACCTGTTTCGTTTGGCCCGCCTCATTCAGAATCACTCCCATCAACTCCAATGTGCGACGCCCATCGGCCTCTTCGCAACTTTTTATGATTGGCTGCGCATCGTCCGACAGAGATGCGATCTGTGACCAGGTGACTCGTTTCCACTTGCGGCGACGATAAGTGCGGATTGAAATTCCGTCTTCGCTAAACCTCACAACCAGGTTTAGATTCGGCAAGCGGCGCACAATTGGACGATTGAATTGAGTTAGCCTTTTCGACATCACTATTCCATCTCTGCTAATTCTGAAAGCGACTGAGGGTTGACATCGTCTAGTTGGACTTTTATTCCGCCTTCGACCCGCGAACTGCGTTTGACTGTCAACAGCCATACCACTTGCGAGTCGTCCCAGAAGAGGCCACCAAGTTGCATGGCATCGAGGACAGATTTTTGAACGTTGTCACAATCTCGGCGGCGCTGGTCAGGCGGATACATTTCAATTCGAATCGCCAGTGGCCCCATGAAGGGCTTCAGCCGCTGACCCGCGATGATCTTTCGAACCGCGTGGCGAAAGGCTTTTGCATCCTGCGTTAATACGGGCCTGCCGTGGGAGTAGCTGTAGTAATGATTAATGCTCGGAGGATATGGAAACTCTAGCTTGATCATGGCAGCGACTTCCTTGTTTAGATTGAGAAAAACCGAGGCGGTTTGATTCGAGACTGCGAAGTCTCGATCTAAGCTAGCCCGCCTCGGCCGCACCCCTGCTTCCTATGACACAACCCCAAATCGAATCGCATTCGGCCACTAGAACGGGGCGCCAGCATCAACACGATCGCTGGTCGCAATCGCAATCTGGATTCGACGGTTGAAATAAACGTTCGAATAGTCACCCTTGGTTCGCTTGGTTAGCTCCAGCGTCAAATCAAGCAACTCCTCGAGTCGTCCCGCCAACTCGCTGAACTTCGTCAACACGAGGCCAACCGTCTTCAAATCCCCTTTGACGAACGGCAATGAGGCTGCCGTAATCACCGAGTTCTTGAAAATGCGACGGCCTGCATGAGAGCCCGAAAGGACAACCAGATCCCACTTGATCATCGGGTCCCCCTTCTGGCTGTGCTCGAGTCGCACCGAATCGATGCGGACTTGATATTTGCCATCGGGTACCTCCTCAGAACTCGGTGTTTCGACCGTGTTGAAATCGTCGTCGAATGCGCTAAGATCCACTTTGTCGCCTTCGGGTGCGTAGTTTTCGTGCTCGCTCATTACTTAACCTTTCCAATTGGGGTACTTGCCGGCGTAGAACTGTTCGCTGCGTTGCCATTGCCGGATTGCTGGCCTCGAGCGGGTGAATTGAATGCCTTTACGAAGGCGTCATAATCAAGCGGTAAAACATCAGGCAACCGACCTGTGCGGTCACCCGCCTCGTAAGTTGGATGCGGCTTGGTTCGCAGAATGCGTTCAATCGTCACATTGCCTGCCGCGTCTTTCTTGGCGACCGAATCACCGAATAGAATGATGTCGACTAGCCCGAGAACCACATTGCGGGCGCGATCTGGAAGACTCGGCTGCGTCTTGGTGAACTCACCAGTCCGCGTTTCGATCGTCTTATCCTGTGCGTGGGAGATCAGGATCAGTCCATAGGGAAGACTTGCCAATCGGGTTAGCACTCGATGCCACTCGTTTTTGACGAGAGCCCAGCCTTTTCCATGACCGAGATCACCTTCGTAGTCAATGTTGTGCTTGGCGCAGACATGATCGCTGCACATTTTGAAGGCGTTGTCGACAGTATCAATAACAATGGTCTTGAATGAGTGATTCCCAAGTGCAACGAGCTTACAGGCGTCCAAAAAGTCTTCCCACTTGTACGTGGGAACCTTGAATACTTCGAGGTGATTGAGCCCAGGCTCGCATTCAAAGAAGATTGCGTTGGGAGCCTTACTTGCCATTTCAGACTTCCCGATTTTTGGGCGCCCATACAATAAAATGGTTTGTTCGCTCAGTTGCGTCACGGCCTTGGACTTCTCGGTGGGTAGTGTTACTGCCATGGTTGGAAATACCTTTCAAAACGAGGATTCATTGGTTTCAACACGGGTTAGCTCTTCATGTGGCAGTGCAATTTGATAGAGGTTGTCTGCAACATTGGGATTGAATCCCGACTGGCAATACGCCAGGTACTCACAGGGGCGTTGGAACGAAAAACAATTCGATGTGTTTAGAAGCCACTTGCCGCGGCGCCTGGCGTCGAGGTACTGCTGGGTGATTTCCCAGACTTCGTCCTGGAGCATGGCCAGGCGATCTTCGGACAAGTAAATGAACTCGCGATGGAATGCTTCCGGACGGGCATACCATTCCGCAAGTCGTGCCTGAAAGTCTGCGTCCGACTCGGGCAACTGACGCTTGGCGGTCGACTTCCCACTTTTGTTCTTGGCGGCCAGTTCGGCGTGACGTACTTCGTATTCTGCCTGCGTCTCACCACGACTTTGCTTTAGTCTTGACTTGAGCAAGACGTTGTAAATCACTCCGACGATGGAATATCCCATTTCACGCAAGTAGTGCGTGTACAGGGAGATTTGTGTATCGGTCCACAGCTTGTCTAGGTAATTGGCGTCGATACCTGCGGCAGTCTTGTGCTCAAGCAGATACATTCCGTCGTGACAGCGAACAATTGCGTCGACCTTGCCCGCGATTCGAAACGTTTGACTTTGGCGACCGGTGTCGGGGTTGCGAATCTCACCGACGAATTCCTTCTCAACTTCCACCACATCAAAGTCTTCAGTCGCATAGCGATGTGCATACCCTGTGAACATGGCTCGAGCCAGGTGCCAATGCGACTTTTGTAGGTCGTCAACATTTCGCTCGGGGAATTGCTGGTCAATTGATTCGAGCACAACTGCCAACCGATTCGGATCATGGACCGTTCGGTACCAGAGTTCGATGGCCCCGTGGACAATGCCCCCAAAGGACAGGGCCTCAGCCCGTTCACGTGGCCGCAGGTTGTCGATGTACCGATGCTTATATTTCCTAGGGCAATTGCGAAAAGTGTTGAGAGCGGAATACGTCAGCACCAATTTATCGCTGGCTGCGCCGCTTTCGGTCGTTGGAGAAATAGTTTGATTCAAGATTAACTTTCGAGTGCAGAACAAGGATTTTGCAAGGTAAGACTGACGTTTCTGCTATTCGCACAGGACGTCAGCCGTGTCATCGATGATGAAGCCGTTGTGACGCTTCGATCCGCGCTGCTTGGCTAGTACGGCTTCAGGGATCGAGCCATGCCTGGCATTGATGTGAGCACATTTCTTGCAGATGCGATTGCCTGGCCCCTTCGATAGAAAGGACTTATTGCACTTGAGGCAGACACGTTTTGCGATGTTTTGGTTTACTTGCTCGTCCATTTTGAATGGCCTTCCGACCCGTTGCTTTCTTCGTGCTGAATGGGTTATTGCAGCTTCGCAAGATGCGACAGCTGTTTCGTACTGGAGAATCCGAGTTGCTAGAGCGACTCGATCTGTTCGACTTCGAAGTTGCCTTCGTGGTCGCTTGTTACGAGATAGTGCCGATATTCAACTCGGACTACAAATCGCGAAGGTCCCTCGAGTTGATGTCGCAGTTCCGAGCAGGACTTAGTCAATGCCTGAGATGCCATGTCAAAGCTATCGATGGCTCGCAAATAGCTTCCAACGGCTAGCGAAATATTGATTCGTGTTCCGACATCTAATTGTGGATTGGACATATTGATCTTCCTTATGCTGTGGGATGTTGGGGGATGTACGTTTTTCATTTTTCCCCTATTTGTTACATATGCCGTTTGTGGTCAGGTGTGCGCGCTTACTTGCCTTTTTCTGCAAGACTGTTTTCCAGAAAGTGGGCACGAATGTTTTCCAAGGCCGCTTCATATCCTCGGCGCGAGAGTCCCATCCGCGAGCGCGTCGCCATGGAACCGTGTAACAGAAGGGAATGGCAAAATTCTTGAAGCTGCGGCGGCAAAGAGGAGAGCGCCGTGCGGACATCTTCTGTCTGTACAAATCGCTCGACGTCCGTCGATTGCGATGCGCCAGTTCGTCGGGTTTGGTCATCCAGAGAGATAATGTCGCCAAGCGTTTTAGGTTGGCCTCCGGGCCTGGCTACCTTGGTCTCAAGAGAAAGAGTCGCAGCCCCTCGTATAGGAATGCGTTTAGTTCGATTGCGATCCCGTACGATCATGGCAACGCCAGAATCGACAACTGTTGCAATAAAGGTGTTTAGTGACGCCCGGCTAGAATCAAAACTGGTTGCCTGACTGATCAAATGCACCACCAGTTCCTGTTCCAGGTCGTCTTGCTCGGAACGATGGAATCCTTTTCCTTTGACTAGACTGCGAACTTTCACCCGAATCAAAGTCCGAGCGTATTCCGTATAAATCTCGTTTGGTGCCTGCATGGCAACCTCCCGAGGGCAGAGGCTGCTGGCCGACGCAATGACAGAGATTTGCGAAAAACAGGTGTGCTGCGAATGTCGCATGTAACACACCGACAAATCTATGACCGCCGGGTTGTGGGCCTCTGAGCCCTCAGAAAGCCCAGCTCGTGTCGCGATTTTCCAGTTTGCGCAAGGCTGCGACACCACACTAAAACACGCAAAACTATGGAGATTCGTTGGTGTTCGAGTAATTTAGGTTTTTTCCATGCCTGTCGCGACTCCGCGACACGACACCACGCACCACAGAGTTACTGTCGTCCGTATTGGCCACCGCGGACGCGCCGCCGGATCGTTGCAATGCGTTGTTGACTTTGTCTTTAGTCACATATGTCCCTGTCTGCTCGCTTAGGTATTCCGCAGCCTTGCGAACCGACCCCTGATCGCGATAGGCAGCGACAAGTAGGTCGTCGGAGATTGCGGTTTTGTGCTCGGCTTTAATTTGCAGGCGGATCATGCCCCGCATTTCTTCCAGCGAAAGGGATGTTTCCATGACCGAGGCAGCTGTAGATTTAGAATTTTGAATCGCAGCCACGATTTCCAATTGCTCAATTTCCAATTGGTCCCCCGAGAGAGTCGCCACATCCGCCAGGGGAATGATCACCGGCGGTGTTTTCCAAAATGAGTCCGCTGGCTGAACTTTGGGAACAAAGACGATTGGCTTCTTGCAGCGGACGATTTCAGAACGAACCGTCTCCGCATCATTCCAGTGCAAACCCCGTGTGAATAAGACGTCTCGCAGCGATCCCTGCCACTGGGTTCTACCAAGTCGCCACAAACGCCCCGGCATTAGTGCAACGCACTTACCTTGGAGCAATAATACTTTGACTAATATGGCAACCAGCGCTTCGGAGGATGCCACCCATTGATCCAAAAGAGATGGATCAATTTCAGCACGAAGTACTTCGGGACAAGGAATAAAGAATTGTTTCGATCCACCAGGTCCTTCGAGAATCAACACCTCTTCGTAATGGTTTTGACATTCGGGACATCGCACCCTTTCAGCCCGGTTTGCAGGTTGCATCAATCCAATCTCGATTAATCGATTGCCTCCCCCCTGTGGCCACCTTGCTATGGTGTGCGTTCCGACGGTTGGTTCCGGCGATTCAAGTAATGGCCACAGATAATCAAGGGGGTCAATCACACCGAATGCCCCAGCGTTCCAGACATCGCTCCCCAATGACACGCATTTCGTCTGACTTTTCCTTTAAATCGCAGCTGTTTGGACAATGGACATAGAAGGTCATCGACTTTCCCTTACCTTCGCCATCGCTCATAAAACGCAGCTGCAAACTCGCCTGGGTGACCGAAACCTGCGTTGAATCCAATTCAAATGCGCTCAGCATTTGCTGGACCATGTCGCGAGTCTTTGAATAGCTGGCATCGTTGGTCGATTTGTATTCGAGGTATTCCAACCCAGGAATATTTACCGTTGGCTCGAAGCGGACTTTGCGGAGTGAAACGCTCGCGATTCCATCGCTATCTTGGAGTGCAAAATGAAATGACGGATCGAGCAAGTGATCCAGTGTGTAGCTTGGGCGAAGTGGTTCTTGATCATTAACCTCGATCCCAAGGATCGATCGGCAAAATACTTTGCGAAGCTCCTGTTGTACCTTTTGGCCACCTTCGGCGATCAGTTCCACCGCACCTTGCGACGGATGGTAGACAAACACGTTGTTGAAAGCATAGGAATCTTCGCGCGCCGTGAGGTTGTTTTCTTCGTCGAACTTCAGTAACTTATCTGGACAATCAGGCAGGTATGCATAGAAGAACTCCGCTTCGCCCAATCGCTCGTAGTGATGCACCCGACAAAACTCACCCCGTAGCTGCTTGTTCCAGTAGTAATCGCTTATGCCTTGTTCCAACAACCTTAATTGAGGTGGAGTGACAACAATTGGTTTCTTGGGCACACTGTTGTATCGATTTGCCATCCGACCATTGCGTAGCGACTCGGTGCGTGAAAACATGGCCGCTTGACGGAAAGCCTCGGGGATTTCCAAATGGACCCACAATGCGCGATCCGCACGACTTCGAAGCATTCGAAGTTCAGGCAGGCGTTCCTCAGAGCGCCATTGGATTTCATCAATCAGGACTTTCTGCCCACGCGAATCAGCCAATTCATTCACATCCTGCAAGATCACTTGGTAATGTCGACGCGCCTCCCCTAATTGCTCCCACACGGCTACGATGGGTTCAACCTGGTGTGGCCGCAGCGTATCCCACGGAATGGTTGCCATTTCAGGCAAATCGGAAAACAGCCGCCGAAGCAACTGCTTGTCGTGCAGTTTCAATTGTCTGCGTAAATCGAATGCTTTTGCCATTTTTTGTAATTCCTTCTGCGCACGACGGTTGCCGTCCGCTAAACAGTAAACAACGCGATAAAAAAAGAGACGCTTTACGTTAGGGGAAGCGTCGAAGCTCTACTTGTCACAATCCAATTGAGGCTCTCAAGCCGAATTCGCATGGCTTCGCGCGATACCTGAAATGTATCTGCTAACGGGCGGCAGAAGAGTTCACTTGCGCCCCTGTCACGTTCTGTTTGGTTTTGTGGCTCTCGCCCGTGATACGTAATAACTTCACCGGATGTTAATTCATGAATCTCTGCCTGTTCGATCGGACACAGATCGCCTCCTCGAAGTTCCTGCCATGCTTCCAAAAGCATGTACTGCGGCATCAGTAGATATGCTGCAAACTGGTCCGCTTGCCATTCCACACGTGTTCTCTTCTCGACAGCGCGGCAGGCCACACCTGACATTGGTAAATTGTTATCGAACGGAATATGTTCGTGGGGGCTGGTTTTGAAGTAATTGCGATGCAGCCGCCAATGACCTATTTCATGAGCGAGGGTAAATCGGTACCGACCAAGCATCAATGGATTGACACCTGGATCGAGTGATGAATCTATACCGATCAATCCAGAATCGAACCAGATCGCTCCGTGGATATCTGCGAAGGGGAAGATTTCCTTCATGTCCTTGAATACAAGGATCAACTGCAGATGTAGTTCAGCGATTTCGTCGACTGGAACAGGCGGCTTGGTTAGGCGCGAAAACTTGTCTGAGAAATCTTCCAGTAGACTCTGAGCATCGGCCTCAATGGCTGTTACTGCCATGTAGGGGACTTCGATGGTGTTGGCCACAATTGGCTGCGACATCATTTCTTTTTCCCCTGCTCTTTGAGTTTGCGAATCTGTTCTCTAATTTGTCGTAACTGGTCGACGGATAAACCACTGGCTTCACGCAGCAACTGTGGCAATTCCGAAGGTTGCCTTTGGATAATCGCTTCGACATCCTCTGGCATTCTTCCTGCCAGTCCAATCCATGCATCGGAATCCATGTTCAGCAACTTAGCCATGACTGTGACACGTTCGGTCGTAGGTGGCGAAATATTTCCTTGTTCGACTTGGGAAAGGTAAGTTGGACTGATCCCTACCATTTCGGCGAATTTGCGCAGTCCAAAACCCTTCGCGATGCGAGTTTCTCGAAGTACTTCTCCAAACGGCTTTTGCTTCTTTTTGCTTTCGCCCATGTTTCCATTCCATGCAGCTTCGAAATCACAGGTTTCGTGGCCTGCCTGATTGCCAAGAACGGCTTTTGTTTACCGTTTTGCAAACAGTGGTGGAATGATAGCATACCGCGCCAGCCGGGACAATCCCCTCGCTCAAAAAAAGGATTCGAGCACAAATTCTTTTGCGTAGCGCGCATACGCGTTCCGTTTTGGCATACATAACCTAAAGGTGAACCATCAGTCGTTCACAGCGACGACTCCTTCCACGAAATGCATCGAGCTGTATGGAACTTGAACTGGAAGCCTCGGACAAAGAAATGACCCCCGACGATCGTCGTTGCCAAGTCGCTTGCCTTATCGCGGCTGCCATTCTCCGGATGCGGCCCACAACGGATCCAATTTGTAGAAATCTATCACGGGATTCCAACACAGGACTTGATCTTATCTCTGAGTCTCTGCTCACTGTCACACGTGGGGATTGTTCCACCAGAGACAACTAAACAAAAGGACTTAGAGATGAAGAAAGCTTCGAATTCATTACTGCAACGGGAATTATGCAATTTAGAATTGATGAAGGTAGGCCAGCTTGCCAAGCGATACGAGCAGCTCTTAGGAGAGCCATGCCGATCACGAAACAAGCAATACATTGTGCGCCGGATCGCATGGCGACTACAGGCAAACGCGGAAGGCGGGCTCTCCGAACGAGCCAAGAGACGCATTGAAGAATTAGCGGACGACGCCGAGATACGTCTCACGCCGCCAAAGAATCCTAAACCGAAAGTGGCCCCAAGTGAGGTTAAGATTCCAGTCCGTGCAACTGGACGCGACTCACGACTGCCACCTCCAGGTAACCTCATCCAGCGGGTCTACAAAGGCAACTTGGTACAAGTCATTGTTCAAGCCGACGGCTTTGAATTCGACGGCAAGAAGTACAAGACGCTTTCCGCGATCGCTAAATTTGTGACGGGCTCCCACGTGAACGGATTCAAATTCTTTCAACTCGGAGATGCCAAATGAACAAGAACAAGAATGCAAAAACGGCTAGCAAAACCACAATCCGTTGTGCGATATACACTCGCAAATCATGTGAAGAGGGACTCGAGCTAGAATTCAATTCCCTGCACGCCCAGCGGGAATCGGCTGAAGCTTTCATCAAGAGCCAACACCATGAAGGCTGGGTTTGCAATCCAGAACTTTACGATGACGGAGGATTTTCTGGCGGGAGTCTTGAGCGACCAGCGCTTAATCGGTTACTAGCTGACATCCAAGCGGGCAAAGTCGACTGCGTTGTGGTTTACAAAGTGGATCGACTGACTACCTCGGACGAAAGCTTGGCACTTCCAACGCGAAATTCGTGCGTATCCAAAACAACGGCTGGAATGCCGAGGGAAATGGCTACCTGAATCTGTCCGAATTCAAAGTATTTGGTGCGGTAGAAACGTCGATTGGCAACGTTCGCCTCGACAACACTACTTGGAACAACGCTAGTTCAACAACGGTTCTGGGATCGACCACTTTGTTTGGTGATCGTTCTATACCGGTCGACCCTGAAGGCACATATGCGATTCAGTTTAATGCATCCAGCGACACGACCGGAGCCAGACATTATGCTGGCTACGCGACGCTCGATGCCGACTCCAATTCAATTGACCTACTCCATTATTTCCAGTCTGAGGGTAGTTTTGATTCAACTCTGGTTGCTGCCCTTTTGCCTGGTTCTACACAGATGACCGTTGCCGACGCAACTAGTTGGTACGAGGGTCCAATTAGTTATCGTCGCAGTTTTATATGGATGGACTATCAAGATTCGACAGGCCTTTCTCATGGCACAGAATATTCTCGTAACCTTGTCAGTTACGCTTGGCCCGAACAAGGAATTCAAGGAAATACGATCAATCTCACGCTCCCGTGGGCTGGACCTACCCTACCTGCCGGAACGCGCATTCGAAACACCACGTCCGGCGCATCGTTTCAATACAACGTATTGGCTGATCAACCCCTTACCAATATGACCAAATCCTATTCCGGTACAATCAACGGAACCAATCAGTCGAGCACTGTCTACTATGACCAATTCCGCCCCGGTACCTCCTTCATCAAGCCGGTCATTTTAGCCAATTACGCACAGGGTAGTAGTAATTCTTCCACTTGGTCTAACTTTGTCGTTGATGCAACCAACAATGTGCTTTCCGCAAGCGAAAACACTCCCGTTGGATCGATTGTCGGCCGACTACTCGCGAGCGGTGCCGGTGTTCTATCGTACAAATTGATTGAGTCCAGCGGCCCTTTCTCGATTGATCCCCTTTCGGGTGATCTCACTATCAACAATTCGAGTCAGCTTGACTTTGAGACGCAAGCTATCCATTTCATCAGGGTCCAAGTCACATCGTCGAACGGGCGAGTTGCATCGAAGGACTACCGGATCAAATTAAAAGACGTTAATGAAGCCATCGAGTTCATGGACGTCACCTTTGCACCCAATCTCAATTCGGCTTCGGTTGGTGCCGTACTCGGCACTGCTTCGGTTCGAGATCCCGACGCGCACGACACACTAACTTATTCAATCGTTTCCAATCCACAAAATTTGTTTGCCATCAATGCGCACACAGGTACGATCATCCTGGCAAATTCCGTGGGATCGACAAGCGTTGAGCCCATCATGGTCCGTGCGGTGGATCATGCAGGTCACAGTATCGAAATAGCTTCTCGGATCCCAATTGGAAACACGATTCTCGTCACATCGGATCTGGATTTCACGAACGAGAGTGACGGGGTTACGACGCTTCGCGAGGCCGTTACGTTCGCAAATAATACGCCGGGACCGGATCTAATCGTCTTCGATTTGCCGCTTAACAAACGAGAATTATCCATCTTTGAGAACCAATCTATCCACATAACTTCCGAAATCGAGATACAGGGGCCTGATGACGGCACAACGATTACTCTGACCCGCTCGTCGACCAGCAATCCCCTCGTTCGCTACTTTGATATCCAGACCGGAGCATCGGTGAAAATGTCGTCGTTTATGATGCTCGATGGACGCCCTGTGACTGGCAATGGAGGCGCAATCTTGAACTCAGGGACGCTTACACTAGATCGAATCACGATTGCCAATTCCAACGTGATTAATGGCTCCGGTGGCGGAATCTACAATGCTTCCGGAGCATCGCTGACCATTTCCAACAGCACCATTTCTACCAACTCTGCCAGCGGATCGGGAGGAGGCATCCAGAGCCTTGGACTCGCTATCCTCACCAATGTGACGATAGCGGACAATACGTCTTCCAGCGGAACCGGTGGCATAGCTTCTGGAAGCTCGACTATTGTGCGAAACTCCATCATCGCACGAAATATCGGAGCCTCCGATGTCGTTGGTGCGTTTGCTTCAAACCAGCATAATATTGTTGGCGTTGTTGGCTTTGCGACAGGTTTCTCGCCGAATGAATTGTTTGGCCAATCGAATATCAATCTTGGTTCGTTACAGGATAATGGTGGCCCTAGTTGGACGCATCAATTGCTCGTCGGAAGCCCTGCCATCGACGCAGGTGATAACACAGTCGCAAGTCTAATGGACCAAAGATGGGCTGGGCGTTTGCTGGACGGGCCAGATCCAGGCAATCCGCAGGATCGGATCAAGACTGTTGACATCGGATCGTTCGAATTTGGAACACTTTTTGTCAATACTGTTGAAGACATTCTAAATCTTGACCTTCAACCTAATGGCCTTGTCGATGTCTCCCCCGCTGTTGGTTCGCAGGTTTCAGTGCGTTCCGCGATCCAAGAATTTGGTGTTTTAGCAGGCATCGCAACACCACACTCGGAATTTAACACCGCATTCGACGCAGTCGTCGCTTTCAATCCCCAAGTAGATCTGGCCAAACTCTACTTGCCAGGTGCCGATGAGGACGCGTCCAATAGTGGAGATCTCGATATCTTCGGATCCATCACCGTTCGGGGCGGATCCAATGGCGTTGCCAACCAAGCGCTCACCACCGCCATCACTGGTGGTTGGTACGCTTATACGGGTGGCTTGCCCCTGGACGTCAACGGTCCGCCATTGAATGATCGATTATTTCACGTTCTTCCCGCTGCAAATCTTCGTTTAGAGAAGGTCAAGCTAGAGGGAGGAAAGTCCGTTGATACTCATACGGAATTTGCAGGTTACGGGGGCGTTGTCCTCAATGAAAATGGATTCCTTAATGTGCAGGATTCGAGCTTCGGGAGACTTCAAAACGATAACTATTTTGGTAATCGTTCGAACACCGCTGAAAAACGGGGTGGGGCAATCTATCAAGTTGCGGGGACGACAACCATCGCCAACTCCTTGATCGCAGGCAAATGGGGCAAGTGAAGGAGGCGCAATCTACGTCCAGTCTGGCACCATGATCCTTTTCCAAGACACACTTCTTACCAATAACCGGGCTCTCGATGCTGGCGGCGGTGTCTACATGCTGGGTGGCACTCTTGCCATTAGCGATTCTCACATCGACGACAACTGGTTGCTAAATCCAGGCGATGGAGCGGGCCTCAATATCCAGCGATCTGCAAACGTGTTGATTTCCGGTACTTCCTCAATCGATGCGAACTCAGGTTATCGACGTGTCTCGGGCGCAGCCTACATCGGACGAGTCCACTATATTCGGGGACTTGGAATCTACAACGAAGGTTCTTTGTCCAGCTCGGGCGATTTTTCACTCTCCCAAAATTCTAGTTTTGTGTTTGGTGGAGTCGAGGGTGGTAGCTATTCCTCCGACGGTGGAGCATTGTATAATGACGGGTCTGCCAGTCTGACCGGGGCAACGATTGACCAAAATGGGAATACATTATTCGGAACTAAACATGGCGGTGCCGTCTACAACTCTCCTTTAGGCCAACTGAGCATAAGAGATAGTAGCCTTCGCTACAATTTCTCTGGATACAGTCGTGGCGGGGCACTTCACAACGACAACGGAATTGTCCATCTTGAAAACGTTGATGTCGAACACAATGTCGCGTCCAATAGTGCAGGAGCAATCTTGAACGATGGGATCGATGCCGGTATCACAGTCGTTCGATCGAGAATATCTGAAAACAGCGCATACGATGCAGCAGGAATCCTCAATTTGTCCGGCGATGTGCGAGTTATCGGTTCCACCTTCAACCGAAACTACTCAATTGTTGCAAGTGGTAGCTTGGGTGCCAATGCAATTTCCCATCGCGGCGAGAACAAATTTTCAAGCAGTGAAGCCATCCGATTGGTGGTGCTCACTGCTATGGTCGACGACGTTCAAACCGAGTTTTACGTCAACGATGTAGACACGCTTAATCGCTTCCCGCTACCCCTCAATATTCAAATCGAAAACGAACGACTGACGATTCTGGAACTCGACAAATTCAAAAGTTCAATCAAGGTCAAACGGGAAGAAGGTACACGACATGCCGTTTCCTCCGTGGTGCAAACTTTCCTAGACGATCGACAACGCTATCTAGCCGTTGCGGACTCAACTCAATTTGAAAAATACAGGCTACCTTTCGATATTCTCGTCCACGAGGAGGTTATGACCGTTACGGAAATCAATGGGGACATTCTTTCGATCCAACGCGGCAGGAACGATACGGCACCCGCAACGCATTACTATCCTTTTACTGTGTGGGCAGTCAGCGGGTCGCTGTCGGTCGACAGCAGCATTTTTTCCGAAAACGCATCGACGACTGCCGCCACGGGAGCAGTCTATAGTATGGTGCATCCGTTTGTTCGCAAGTCGATCATCGAAAATAGTACCTTTGTCGGAAACTCGTCAGTAAGTGAGGGTGCTGATGTCCGAACTGAAACTGCTCGTCGAAGACCCGAAAATGAAACGGTCAATGAAATCGCTTCTCACGACATCAATGATCCGACTCTATTCCCATATTGGAACTACAAGCCACGCGCCTCAATCTACATCGAAAACTCCATATTTTCTAGAGCTACCTCAGCAACGGGCATCCCAACCTCAAACATCAATGGACTCGTTCAATCTGGTGGTAGCAATTTTGTCGAACAATCCGATCTCGCTGAGTTCGCTCTAGGCGCTCGAATTGAACCTGACGAGACACAAATTGTATTGCCATTTAGCAAGGACTTTCCCGCGACACCCTTTTCTATCGTCCTAGGGCACGTCCAGGAAAATTCCTGGATCCGTGAGTTTGCAATCGTGACGCAGCTTTCCCTAGCGGATGCTGACAAAAACACAACCCTAACGATCACGAGGGGCGCTAATGATAGCCAACCGGTTGCACATCCAATTGGTACACTCCTTGGATTTAGCGATCAAGGGCTCCATCAAGTAACGGATCGTGTTGGTTCACGGGACGGCGACGTAACACTGGGCTACAGGACCAAACTCGATTCTCCAAATGGCCTGCAATCGACAACGACGTCGTTCGCAGTACAGGATCCTAGCAATTTCCCGTCTGTTCCTTTTGCAGCTCGAATTGTCTCCAACACGGCCATGTCCGTCGCTGTTGTCGAAGATGTCGAGGTAACAGCCGTCAATGATTACACCATTACAGTATCGCGAGGCAAAAACAACACGCTCGCCGTTGCTCACACGGACAATGCAGTGCTCGAATTCTATGTTTCCAACGCAGTTCGTGTTCGCCTCGATGCAAGAATCGGCGCATGGCCTCGAAGTAACCCAGATGGTATCCCTGCGACGCCATTGCCGGACAGTCCATTGTTGGATCGAGGGAATGTTGAAAGCGTTCGCGGCTTCAGCGGCCTAATTACTTCAAGTTTAGGTTCCGAGTACCAATCTGTCGCGATCCTAAATTTCTCGGTTGGTGCAACCGTCCCAACCGTATCGTTGACGGGCTTCGCCTACCTGGACCAACCTTGGCTAAGCGTCAACACTGTCCTTGGATTGCCCGCGGTCCCATTTTTGCTTCGAGTCGGAGATGAACTTATGGACGTAACCGTGGTCAATTTACAGGAGAAGAAACTCTTTGTTACTCGTGCCGCCTACCATTCCATTGCAAAAAACTACGAGCCAGGCCAGAAAGTTTATTTCGGGCTTCCAATGTCCTCGGCTCCACAGGATACGACGCTACTCGTACAAGACGCGTCGCATTTGCCACAACCGCCATTTTATATAGCCGCAGGAACGGAGATCGTTCGAGTCGATAACGTCGATACCCTTCGCAACACGATCACGGTTACGCGTGGTGCGCTTGGAACCCAGATCGCATCCCATCCAGTAGACACTACATTCGAGGATTCTTACCAAGATACTGGCCATGTCGCACTAAACTTTGCCGTCGCGGGACAAGTCGAACTGAAGACCGTCGAGGCCTCGAAAACCGAATTGCTTGTCAAAGCTGTCGATGCCAATGCAACAGAACTATTTTTTGCGGATCTACCGGAATTCCCCGCAGCTGGAATTTTGGGCCGTACCATCCAGGCTGGCGGCGAACGGATGTTCGTCACTGCTCTCAGCAAAAAATCTGAGCAATCGACGTACGCCCGCGTTTGGGTAACACGAGGATATCAAAATACGACGGCCGCCGCGATCCCCAAGAGTACACCGATCACATTTAATGGCTTACTCTACTCGGTAGATCCCTCCTTCACGACCCCTTCACTTCCCTTCTACGTTCGCATTGGAGACGAGGTACTCACGATCGAGAATACTAGGACTCTAGGCCAACTGCAATTGACGGCAGCCAACTCGGAAACCGCCAGTCAACGGATTCTCGTTGTTTCGAACATCCAATCCAATTCCACTTCAAAACCAAGCTTTACAGGAAACCAGCAAATTACCGTTGCGTATGGATCCGATATCCTTGCCTCGACTGGCACAATGCAGCTAAATGTGTCAAAGACGGTAAGCGCCCATCATGACCGGGGTCAGATTTCGGCGGCGCGGGCTTGATTTGCGGGGTAGTTTTTGCTTGTGGCAACTTGGCCACTTTCCCCAAA
>JAYTVM010000208.1:0-22625 GCA_043743995.1 Pirellula sp.
TTTCCAACTTTAGTCCGAGGGCCCGCAAGTTGCGATCAAAAAATCGCAACCACCCCTGCCACCCTGCGAAAATGGCTGGTTCTTAGTTGCGATTGATACCGATGAAAAAACTAAGGCTCCCCGGACCGACCCGATTATGGGAATAAAAGTGAGTAGTCGATATTCGAAACTCTAACAGCTGCGCTGATGTTCTGCACATCCCCAAGAATCGGACGCCATTTCCCTTGTCTTGAGCTTGTTTTGATTCTGTTTAGCGACGCCTACCAGCTCTTCGGGAGAACGTCTACTTTCAAACCAAAAGATGAAGTTGCACCCTTCCGGAATCTCAGTTAGACCGGGTTCCAACATTGCCAACCACAACTCCTCGTTGCCGAACAACTCATCTAACTGTGACTGGATAATTGATACCGGCGGTTCGTTTTGCATTCGGCTAAGCAGAATGACTCCTACCGCAAAGAAAAGAAAAAGCAAAAATGAGAATTGCTGCCATGGACGGCAATATAGCATATGACCATTACTAGTGCCCTTGATTGTGCGAGCTTGGCCTGCAAAGTAGGGTTCTGGCGATCCTTGCTGTCGGCTTTCTTAGCGGCCCTGTGACACTGGATCAAGCCGGATGGCCTCGGAATAGTTGAATACGGCCGGTGCGAGTCACTATGTCGATGTCTGGGCAACTTCGGCGCGAGTTTTGGTACGTGGCATGATAATTTTCGATACAGCATAGAACTTCGATCCATTCCACGCTGAGGACACGCCCTCATGAACGCATTTGTGCAGCGGCTGTTGTTGCCGGATTGACCACACCCCTCCGCGGTGTTCCTCGGAGGCTGGGAGGCGGGCAACTGAATCGTAATGTTAGGAGTTCAATAAGTAGCCGCAATGCAAGCAGACAACCCCATCCCAGCGATACGAAAATTGACATATTGGGCACCGGCCCATTTGCCCCCATTTACGTCGTTCGGTTAGACCTGATTTTGCCTCGTTCAATGAGTCAACAGACCTTCTCCAAACCACTTCCTCATCCAACCAAACCGATTTTTGCAATGTGCCATCAGACCTCCTCCAAACCACTTCATTATCCGGTTTTGTTGAAGATAACTCGAAATCAATCATCGGAAAACCGGGAAGTATGTTGAGACGTTTGATAAAGTCAGCGAGCCCCTTACTTTCGAAGCCAATGAAATCATCAAAGCTGTCACCCTTTATCCGAATATATTTATTAACAAACATAAAGTTCGGCCACCACTCGGGATACAATTCTACTTCCTGCACCTGGCTCCATAGACGGCGGCAAGGGTAAGGCCAGCATGTAATGTGAGTGTAGCCTTCTTCATCAGTAACAACGGAAGTGGAAATGAGCTCTATTTTGCTTTGTAACTGTTGCACTGATGAGCAACTTGCTGGCGTGTCGTCGATCTGGACGATGTAGCCCGTGTTTAAAACTGCACTATCCGCATCAGACAGGGAGTTCGCGTCCATACCCAGCAATTCAGCGCTCGCGGGAATCTCACGCCATAACGCCCCACCTTTGACGTAAAGGCAAAACAAATTATTGGATTGCCCTTCGAGTCGTAAAACTAGCTGTCTAAATTCAATCCCAATAGACTCGGGATAAGTGCAGTTCCCAGCAAGCACGCTCAAGCAACTCGGTTTTACAGTCACCATTGCAGCCATGTTTATCTGGTAGTCTTTTGTGCGGCCAGTCCGCATATCGTTGATCGGCACAATTTGGGTGAGGGTGAAACCAGAATTGCCAACCTGAGCCTGCCATTTTTTGAATTTAAACGCCTTAAGCAGTTCCTCAGGAGAACGATCGCTCTCAAACCACAGGGTGAAGTTGCAACCATCGGGAATCGTTGCGTTGTCGGAATCAAATACTTCCAGCCAAACATTTTGCTTCGTAAACAACTCAACTAAACGAGATGGAATCAAGGGTTCCGGATCGACTGGACGTATCGGAGAGGCGCTGCGATCCAAATTTTTTGCCTTAAAGAGCATTCTGAGAAAATTACGCACGCTAAACCTCCATCCAGTGGACTGAAGTCATTGTCGTAAGCCTCGATTCTAACGAGTATTTTTCAATTTTGGGTTGTGTCACTCATTTTGCAGACTGCCTGTGAACGTTCCGTGAACCGCATCTTGCGGACATGCGGTCGGCATTCTAGGCCAAATTATGCATTTCGTGCGTTCACGGCTGTGGGTTTTTATGCCTGCTTTTTGCGCTGTAGTTCCTGAAAGCTGATACGGCTCCTCTTAGGCGAGCCGAACGATGTATCCGTTCCAAAAAGTACACATCCTTGCATGGATGCTGCCATAGCAGCTCCAACGAGACAATCCAGCCAGTGGTTATCCGACTGGTCCGGTCGGGATTTCCACTCATCCACAGTTCGTCCGCGGCCTTCCGTCTTAACGTAGTATTCGGCTGTCAACTGCTCGGCAAGCATCCTGTGCGGCTCGGGATTGTTCCCAAAAAGTGACAGGCATCCTCGATCGCCAATCGCCACTGCCAATCTTGCATGAACGAATGACTTCCACCAGTTGGTATCATATATCACATGTCGAATGGCTCGCTTGCCGTAAAACGCTAGGGATACGCCAGTTGAGATCAACGCGATCTCCTGGACGGCGTTTGTATTCGCTGAACGGCATGCTCGACGCGCCCACAAACCTTCCGTGACTTGGCATGACAATTGCCGAATGCTTCGATTGTCGGCAGAATTGATAGACCACATCGGTCGAATGGCCCCAGTTAGCGTCGATCAAACTGCGACTGATCTTCATGGCTGCCCCGTCATCGCGAATCCATTCACGATCCAGCAGATCCTTTGTTAGCGAATCTAATCCTGAATAGATCGATCCTTCAAGTCCAGTTCCCTCTGCCGACGTAGTGAGTGTTAGCCTTGCGTCGCGCAGGGTAAAATACGATCGCTTCTGGTCCGGATACGTTCCGTAATCGACCACATACCCAGTGAAATCATCTTCCCATCCGACGACCATGTAGTAGAGCAACTTCTGTTGGATGTCGACGAAGGCGGTGAGGTGGTTGCAACCGATTGATAGTACGCCTCGCTCAATGCGATTGATTTTGCGAGCGATCTCGTCGGCCGATAGAACGCCTTCGGTCACGACCTTTGTTGGCAACGGTTCATTTTGGTATTCTGCAAAGAAAGCTGCCTCGTCTTGCAGCTTGAGATTCATGGCGTGCTGGATCGCGGAAAGCTCGTCGTAATTGAATCGTTCCGGCCAACCGATGATCGAACCCTCGTCCATCGCAACTTTATTCTGGCGGTAGAATTCGGTTGCCGAGGATCCGCCGTCACCATTTCGCAATCCCTCAGCTCGAATCTCTGCGTAGCGTTGCCACATGGATTCATTCGTTGGAAACGAGTAGACCATTCGAGTCCGTTCGCCATTCCATTCTGGATGCTTGTCGCGGTCGAGAATAGTATCCGCCATGTCGCCGGGTCGAATCACCGTGCAAGGCATGATGCCAGAGATTTTCTTACCTGGCCCGGCGAGACCTACCACAGCACCAGCAAGGATACTTTCACGGTTTGCACATTGAGATAACGATCTTGAACTTTCATCTGTTTGAGGATCGTCCGAACCAACCAGCGAAGGGCGCACCGATCTGCCGTCGGGTCTTTTATACTTTAGGCCCCTAATGCGTCCCGTGATCCCAGCAACCTTGATGATCGCTCCACTGGCTGGACTATCGGCAATGGTCGGAAACACAATCTCTTTCGCCGTCCAACCTATGTGTGTACGGCTACCCTTAAAAAGTTGCCCGTTGGCTCGATTCGAAATGCCATCTAGCGATTGGATTGGAAAGCAGACTTCCGGGAAATCCGCGAGCAAGAGATCGTTGCTGTCGAGCTCTGTCTTGATCGATTCCAGCATGTCACAGGCGTGACCTTCGTCGCTTCCGATCAAGCAAACGAACTCACGATGACCGTATAATACAGACCAAATACAGGCAACTTCCGCGATCGACGACTTTCCTGATCCTCTAGCCATTGCAAGCGCAAACAAGCCTCCGTGCACTACGGCTTGCTCGATTTTGCGAATAACCTTTATGTGATCCGGAGACCAACTCAAATGAAACGTCAACGGAAAATACGATTCGCAGAAGTACTGAAAGTCCCGCGACGCCTGTTCCTTGCGATCCGGATTTTCCACAGCGGGTAGTTCGCCGATGTCTCTACCGGCTAGTGCAAGCGCAGCGTTCCGAGCGCGAGCCGATTCCTTCATGCGTTCATACGGATCAACATCCGATATTGGCTTCGGCGTATGCCGCACCACATGCATCCACGCACAGTATCGCAATAGATCGACTGTCTTGCCGTCCCCAATACGATTGCCTGCTCTTTGGCGGTGCCGATACAACTGCCGTTCACTTATCACTTCGCCCAACGGCGTCGAGTTCAGTAAACGACATAGTTCACTTGGTCTGAGTTTTCTTGGATCAATAGGCATCGATTCATCTTCCTTTTTTGAAGGGCGCCGTGGTATACTAGCAGGAGTAGCTCGCGATGGAATAACTTGGGAGATTCAGAATGGCTAGCGTTGAGGAACGACTTGAAAAAGTGGAGAAAGAGATCGAATTGCTACGAAAGCAGCGCAAGGTATTTCCTATCGCCCAAGTTGATGAAATGCTCAAAGGCGATGAAGTCTTGAAAGAGATCTTTCAATTGGGTAAGGAAGATCGCGAAAAAGAACGTAAGAAAACCCAGGAGTAGATCTTGTACCTTTTTGACACGGATCATTGGACAGTTCTCCAACTCCGCCAAGGCGAGCAATACGAAGCTTTAATTCGCAAGATGGACAACGTAGACCGAAGGTATTGCTTCACCTCGATCGTCACATTCCATGAGGTTATGAACGGTTGGTTGAAGTACATTGCATCTCCAAAGTCACAACGATCTGTTGTAAACGCGTATTCTCGATTTGAAGCGCTGCTCACCGCTTTTTCTTCTAGTGAGCTTCTTCCTTTTTCTGAGAAGGCCAGCGAAGAATTCACAAGACTTCGATCCGATGGCTGTCGAATTGGTCTCATGGATCTTCGAATTGCATCGATTGGATTAACGAATAGTATGATTGTCGTAACCCGAAACACTGTTGACTTCAGTCGAGTGCCAGGGCTTGAATTGCAAGACTGGCTTGTGTAAACGCAGACAGGTGAACATGCATTACTCTCCACGGCCCATCTCCTCTGATTGCCACGCGGCGTAATTCACAAGGTTCAGCGTACCGTCGCTATTCGTCGGCGCACCGGAATCTATGTCCTCTTGAATCTTCACGGCATCAATCCGCTCTCGATACAAGAGTAAACAGCCCGTCGTTACTTCCCTCCAAAATCGTTCGATCACTCTGCCATCAACGGTTGACGTTTCAAACAAGGCAGCAAACGCGGACTCTTGGATTCTCCGTCAGTGCATTCAAACCTGGGGGTGAAACAGCGAAATCCGGGCTCGGAAATGCATCCTGTACTGCGATTGCAATCCAATCATGACACCAATCATGACACGACTTGGTCGCTCGCCCATGCTTGGTTCTTAGGAACTTGAAATCATTGCGGGAAATCGGATGCTGAAGGCGGTGCCTTTGCCGACGGTACTTTCCACTCGTACGCGAGCTTGATGCTGGTCAACGATTTCTTTGCAAGCGGACAAGCCCAGGCCGGTGCCACCTTTGCCGCTTCCGTCAGGGCCACTTTTGGTGGTAAAGAACGGCTCGAAGATCTTTGGTAGGTTTTCCGGGGCGATTCCTGCGCCCGAGTCGCGGACGGTGAGCACGACCGAATTGGTTTTCTTTTCGTAGGCGATGCGGATTCGGATCGTGCCTATTTCGCCGATGGCTTGTCGGGCGTTGGTGAGCAGGTTGAGCATCAGGCGTTGGATTTGGTTGCCAGCAGCCATCACATTGGGTACTTCGTCGAATTGCGTTTCGATGGCAACTCGATACTGCTGCATTTCGCGTTCAAGCAACACGAGTGTATCTTCGATGAGTGGAACCAGATTGGTTGGCTCAATATCGCCGCTGCGATTGCGAGCGAGCCCCAGGACGGTGTTAGTGATTTTGGCACCGCGATTAGCGGCGTCCAGGATGCGAGTAAAAGCCTTCTCGCGACTGGCATCGTCCTTGTTCCGTAGTCCCATTTTGGCGTAATTCAAAATGGTCATGAGCAAATTATTGAATTCGTGGGTTGTTGTGCTGGTGAGTTCGCCGACGGCTGCCAATCTTTCCACTTGGGCCAGTCGAAGTTGCAATTGAGCGATGGTGGTTTCGACAACTGGAGCTTCGGGTGGAGAATATTGGGAGGCGGCTGTGGAAATGTGGAGCGTGTCGGTGGAAAGATGTTCCGGCATGGGTGGCATTCAGTTGATATGGCGGTCGAAAAGGTGAGACGCTACCGTGCCGGGAGGTCAACGAGTGCTTACTTCGCAACCGCCCGAGCGTCTTAAGTACACGATTCACCGCAAGCAAATCAAGCCGGAACCGGAGTGAGGAATCATGTTTCAAACGCTAGATCGGCTGGAAAAGCTGTTGGAAATTGCGTCAAATGAAGGGATTGCGGTCCGATGCGAGTGGCTCGGCGGGGTCCGTGGCGGACTTGTGCGGATCGGAAGGACTCCCATCCTGTTTGTGGATGAATCGTTAACCGTCCCAGAGCAATTTGAGCAGTCCAAGAGCGCGTTGAGTCAATTGGACTGGAGTGAATCCGAGTGGTGGGACGAAATGTGCCAACTCTTGGACTTGCGACAGGCCTAAACCGAAAGAAAAAAGCTTGTTGGGCTAGGCAATTTGTGGTGGAAACGTTATCTAAAGAGCCCCTAAAAAGCTCTAAGTCCCATTTCCACCTTTACCATTTCAAAGAAATTTCGAAAGTCTTTGTTCGAGGAACAATCGAAAATGCAAGTTAGCGAAGATGTTTTTTCCAAGGTCCAAGCCGCTTTGATTGACGCCCTGGGGGTCGATGACGATGAAGTCACGCCAGAGGCGACCATGGTTGGCGATTTGGGTGCTGAATCCATCGACTTTCTCGATATCGTCTTCAAACTAGAAAAAAGTTTCGGCATCAAAGTTGCGACCGAAGACCTTTTCCCGAAGGACATTTTGACGAAAAGCACCTATGTGCAAGATGGAAAAGTGACCGCCACCGGGATCGCAGAATTGAAAAAGCGAATGCCTTGGGCCGATTTGAGCAAGTTTGAAAAGAATCCTCGGGTTCAAGACTTTGGCGATTTGCTGACGGTCAGCGACTTGTGCCGTTACGTCGAATCCAAGATCGCTTGAGCGTGTTTGAGAGAATAAATGCGTTGGTTTTGGATCGATCGATTTATTGAGTTCGTCCGCGATACGCGTGCAACTACGATTAAAAACGTCTCTTTTGGCGAGGAGCCAATAGATGACTATTTACCCGGTCATCCGCATTATCCCCATTCCCTCATTATCGAGGGGATGGCTCAAACGGGTGGTTTGCTTGTTTCTGAAGTTGGCGGCTTTCAAACCAAAACGGTTTTAGCTAAGGTTTCCAAGGCTGTCTTTCACGAATTGATCGTTCCTGGCGACCAAGTTCTCCTGACGGCCGTGGTTCAGGACAAGAAGCCCAGCGGTGCAATTGTTGAGGGCCGAGTCACAGTAAATGGACAGGTGCGGGCTGAATTAGAGCTCTCTTTTGCCTTTCTTGACGACCGATTTGGCCCAACTGGGTTGTTTCCGCCCGAAGATTTGCTCCGAACGCTGCGTATTCTCAAGCTGTTCGATGTTGCTGTGGATCAAAACGGGAATAGAATACATGCGCCTGAGCGGATGCTTGAGGCGGAACGCCAAGCGGCGCGAAAGATGGTACAAAGTCGCGCGGTCGCTCAATCGAAGTTAATTTGATTTGGATTGGGTATCGTTGGCGATGGTTTAAAAAAAACGCCATTCGCAATCGCCGTGGGTTTGATTTTTGCAGACACCGTATTTGGGAGTGATTGCGTTGATGCGCCGTCGTGTGGTAATAACCGGTATTGGAATGGTAAATCCGTTAGGGCATGATGTCCAATCGGTTTGGTCGGCACTTAAAGAGAGCAAAAGCGGTGTCGGTCCGATCACCGTCTTCGATCCTGCGGGCTATCCGACCACAATTGCTGCCGAAGTCAAAAATTGGAGCATTGCTCAGGCAGGCGAGGACGCTGCGGTTTGGAAACACCGCGGGCGGCATACTCGTTTTGCGGTTGGAGCGGCCAAACAAGCTCTTGCGCAGTCTGGGATCCTTGATTCTGGCTTGGCGCCCACCCGTTTAGGCGTCTACATGGGAGCGGGGGAAGGAAACCAAGATTTTCCGAATTTCACCAGCATGATGGCGGCGGGGGTGGAACATGGCGCGTTTGATTTATCTGCTTTCCTGCGGCGCGGACGCGAGATCCTCGACGTCGAGGCGGAATTGGAGCAAGAGCCTAACATGCCCTCAGCCCACTTGGCAGCACTTTTTGACGCTCAGGGACCCAATAGCAATTGCTTGACCGCCTGTGCAGCCAGCAGCCAAGCCGTCGGCGAAGCGACGGAGTTGATTCGATGTGGTGATGTTGATGCTATGATTGCGGGTGGTGCCCACAGCATGATCCATCCTTTCGGCTTGACCGGCTTCAGTTTGCTTACCACTCTCTCTCAGAGAAACAGCGACCCAACCAAGGCATCGCGACCTTTCGACAAGGACCGCGATGGTTTTGTGCTTGGCGAGGGAGCTGCCATCGTCATTCTCGAGGAATACGAGCACGCGAGAAAACGGGGCGCACCTATTTTTGGTGAAGTGCTCGGGTACGGCAGCACAGCCGACGCTTATCGAATCACCGATATTCATCCGGAAGGGCGTGGCGCCATTGGCTGTATGCGAAATGCCATCGCCGACGCAAAACTGAATCTGGACGAGATCGGATACGTCAACGCGCACGGAACCAGCACGACGGTCAACGATCGAACGGAGACATTGGCTTGCAAGGGTGTGTTTGGTGATCGAGCACGATTAACGCCCGTTTCGAGCACGAAGAGCATGATGGGACACTTGATCGCAGCCGCAGGGGTGACGGAAATGATCGTCTGCCTGATGGCCATCCGCGATGGAGTACTCCCCCCCACGATCAACCAAGAAACGTCGGATCCCGACTGCGACTTAGACTATGTACCCAATGTCGCTCGGCCCGCGAAGTTGAAAGTCGCCTTGAATAATAGTTTTGGATTCGGCGGACAAAACGTGACGCTAGCAGTCGGTTCGTTGAGAAACGATTAATGCAAATGATCAATGACTCAACCCTTTTGGCCTACATTGAGGAATCCTTACCAGCGGACGCGATGGCCCGGATTGAAGCGGCGTTGCGGAGCGATGACGCTTTGCGGAAACAGCTTGGTCTGGTGATTGCGAGACGCGATAGCGGTGTGCATACGGTAGGAGACATTTGGCGACGGCATCGATTGAGTTGCCCGAGCCGTGAAGATCTTGGGAGTTTCCTCCTCGGCGCGATGATGGACGACCAAGCGGACTACATCAAATTTCATTTGGAACAGATTGGTTGCCGCTACTGCCAGTCGAATCTGGACGACTTATCGGAGAGTCATCATCGAGACGCGGTCGTAGCTAGGCGGAAGAAGTACTTTCAGAGCAGCGTAGGGCGTTTGCGTCCTGAGGGGCGAGGCTAATCGATGCGAGTCGGACACATTATCAAGCTCATACCGGATCGCAAGTTCGGCTTTATCAAAACGGATCACTTTCGCGACGACGTTTTCTTTCACTTCTCTGTGTTGCGAGGAGGGCTTCAGGGGCGTTTTCTTGAGGAGAATCAAGAGGTCGAGTTTGAAATCAATGAAATCTTAAGACTCGACGAGCAAAAACTCGAAGCAACGATTGTTCAGACTCCTGCTCGTCCGCTTTCGAAAACGCTCGATGAAAAGTCGATTAAGGAAATGCAAGCATCGCATCATCCGAGAGCTCGGCAACGCAAGCCAACGTGGCGCGAAAAAACTGGGACGAACGAGGAATCCGAGCCTGAGCCTAATACCAACCCTGAACCAGAGCAGTTGTAGTCGGCTCGCCTTACAGCTAGCGCGGATTATTCATGAGGTTCGTTCTTTTTTCTTTTTGGAAGTAAGTCTTTCTAACGTATCGTGTTGTGTCGCATTACAACCACGCAGACTGCTTTTGGAAACCCGATACGTTAGTTTTGAAGTTGCACGCTTAGATGTACGTATTTCGGGCCAAAGGCCCAATCATTTACCTAGCCCAGGCCAACGGCCTGGGTGACACGCAATCACGAGACTAGTTAGGGCTGAAAGCCCGGCAATTTGACAAACGGACGAGCCTTCGGCCCTAACGTAATTGCGTTTTGCTTGGTCCCAGGCCGTTGGCCTGGGCTAGGCAAACCACCGGGCCTTCGGCCCTAAACACAATGGTGCAACTTCAAAACTTACGCGTCGGATTGTGAATAATCCGCACCGCTGGGATGAATCCCAGCACTCCAAAATTGCCGTGCTGGGATTCTAAAAGAGATTTGCTACAATCTGGTTGATTAACGGAGAGGGAACTCGAAGAGCACTGGGAATGACTCATGGCGTCGCGAAAAAACCGAGGAACTACCGCTCGCAAAACGGATTTGGCGAAACGTCAAAGCCAACGTCTGGAAAAACGGGGGGGGCCAACACCCGCGGCTCCACGCTCGTCTATTTCGCTCGAAATCAAACCCAAAGTCAGCGCATCCGAGAGAGTTGAGGATGCCGCAGTCTTCAATAAAGAATACCGTTGCAAATTATCGGACGAGCTTCAAAACGAGGCCCTCAAGGTGGGTGAAGCTCTCGAATTGACTTGCAAAGGCAATTTCGAGGACTCGCTCGACAAGTTGAAGGATATTGCGAGAAGTAGTCCGTTCGCAGATTGGCGATTGTTTGTTCGCGGTTTGCACTCTTTCTATGCCGGCGAATTGGAGACGGCACGCCAGAACTGGACAAGGCTGGATCGCGCGCGGCGTCCCGCTCGCATTGCTTCCACGTTGCTCCTAGCCGAGACAGAGCAACCGCTCGATGGCGAGATTCAATCCGTTTCAACCTCTCTCGTTGAGCATGCCAAGACGCTAAGATATCGAAAAGATGCGATTGCAGCAGCGACAGACATTGCCAAAATAAAGCATCGAAAACAGGACACTACCTTTTCCGTTTCTCAGGTCGCGATGCTATCGAATTTCATGGATGCCTATCGCAAGTTGGATCCGGAATTCGTTGCAACCGTCGGGCAAGCTTGCGTGGGACTAACTATCAATCAAGGAGACATGGAGGTTTTCGAACGTCTTGCAAAGATGGTTCCAGGGATACCGAGTGATCCCAAATGGAATCGAACGCGATTGCTTTACATGCTCGATTTCGAAGGTGCTCAGGAGTTGGTAAGAAAGGCATCGCTCGCCTATATCGATCAGGACCTACCCAAGTTAACGCATCTACCACAGTCGCTTAGAGATGCATTGGCCTGCAAAATTTACGTCATCCTTGCCGAAGCGGAACAAAAACTAGAGGATAATTCTGGATTCCCTTTTTCCTTTAGGTCTTCGAATTTCGACGTTAAGCGTGTTGATGGTCAACTGCGTAAAGCCATTCAACGGTATCCGACCTATCGAGTCGCACATGAAAAGCTGATTGACTCTTTGGAATCGCAACTGGAATCGAATCGGCTATCCAAGGAGGAGGAACAGAAGTTAGAACAACAGTTAGTCGTTGCTCAAGAAGACTTTGTTCGAGCGATACCGGATGAGGTTGAAACGGCACTTGAATTGATCGACTTTTATCTAGAAAATGACGAACTGGAAAAGGCCGCTGCGTTGGTGCAGAACCTGAGCAGTCAACGCTTGGAGGACCCGCTAGCCAAAGCCTTGCCGTGGAAATTGAAGTTGCGAGAAGCGATGCGGCTGAGTCGGCGGAAGACCGATTTGGTTTTAGCAAACAAGGCGTTGGACGAAGCTGAGGCGATATGGCCGGTTTGGCTAAATCGCAATTGGTTGCCGTTCCTGAGAGCTGGTCTCGCGATGCGCGGCGGGGATCAAGCGAAATTCGAACAACAAACCTTGGCTGCACGGAAAGAACAAAAAACCAGCGATTTCGTGGGCGATGTAATGACGTTTGCGGCATTGCAGCAGTTGAATATTCCTGGCACCGAATTAAAACCGTTTCGAAATGGCATTGAGCGACATGTCGAAAATGCAAGCAAGATTAAGTTGCCAGATCTCTTCGGAGTGGGTTCGTTCTTTTGGGATCTGGTCAGGACCGGATTGAAACACAAGGGCTACCGAATGCAGGCGAGCAAGTTTGGCCGGGCGTTCGCGGATCAGATCAAGACTCACAACAACAGCACATTAACTGCAACCCAGATCGACGCGTTTTCCTGGGGATCGCACCATCGGTTTTGGCCGTTGGGAAACGACTATCTGCCTTCACCATCCATCAAAAAACTGGCCATGAATGAGCCGCGAATGGCTGCTGTCGTATTGGATTGGCTGCTCGAAACGGATAGCTTCCCCGACTATCGAATGATCGACTATCAGCCATTGATTACGCTCGTCAAAGAGGCAGCCCGAACTGAAAAAGATGCATTCTATCGGTATCAATTCGACACGGCGGCGGATGAGGCGAACCATGTCATCGCGGAGGCAAAAGCGGAGGATGAACAACGCAAGTCGTATGGTTCTCAATACGATTACGATGATGATGATGACGAATTCGACGATGAAGATGATGAAGGGGACGATGCGTGCGACTGCCCAGACTGCCGTGCGAAACGAGCCCGCTTGAGCGGACTTTTCGATGATGAAGATGGCGATCTTGACGACGACGAAAAAGAAAAAGTGATTCGCAGTTTACCTCGCATCGTCACCAAGGTCATTATGAAGTTAGGGCCCCAAGGCATGGCGGAATTCCAAAACGTCCTAGAGGCCAATTTGCAGAATTCTTCGCCGGAAGAATTCCTAAAGTCGCTCGGAAAGCTGTTTCCCAGGTATGGCATGTCCATGATGGACGCAATGGCATTCGTGATGGAATTCCATAAGTTGGACCAAAAACAGTCCCGCTCCTTTTTTTCGGACGAATCCGAGCACGAAATCGCATCCGAACAAGAACTCGAAAGCGAGTTAGATGGCTCTAAGCCTTCGGCCGTCATGACGGCAGAGGAGCGAAAAGCAGCCAGAAAGCAGCGAGAAAAGGAATTGGAAAAGAAGAAACGCGAAGCAAGCCAAAGCAGGTCTCGATCATGAACATAACCTTTAGCAATGCACACGAAATTCTAGGATTGAAGCAGGGGGCGACAGCCGACGAAATTCGAAAAGCCTATTTGACGCTTGTTCGCCAACATCCACCCGATCGAGACCCGGACAAGTTCCGTGATATCCATGCTGCCTACCAAATGCTCAACGACCCGATTGCCCTGGCGACAGTACTTTTAACGCCGAGCCGCGACAAGCCGGACCTAGTAAAGATCATTGCCGAGGCAGAGAAAGTCCGCCCTCGTTTTGCGACACTCAACTTACTCGCGTTGGGGAATCAAGAAAAACCTACAGATGAACGAAAGAGTTTTGCATAGTATGTTAAATAGTCAATCTACCGATGAGGCGTCGCAAGACGACCAAGTTGGGGCGTCGATCGAGCCTGCCATCGAGCTTTTGGGAGCTATGGATATCGTCGAAGCTTTTACGGCCCTGCGGCATGAGCTCAAACTCCAAGTCAGGGGTGGACGCGAACTCCAGCAGTCGTTGCTGGAAAGCGTTCAGCGGCTGGAGCAAAGAGTCGCAACGCCGCCAGTTGCAGTCGTTGCGACCAATGCCTCAGAAAGTCGCAGGATGGCTGAGGCGATTGCAGACATCGAAGAGAGCCTGCAGCGAGCCATCGAGTCCATCGTAAAGAAACCAGCCGCGGCTCGCACGGCAGACAATCTCTTGATTCCTTTCGATGAAATGGTGTCGAAGGCCCCTTGGATTGCCAGGACGTTTGCGGGCAAATGGCTCGAGGATTTGCGTGCAACTCTCGCGCATTCGATCACTTTAGGAATCGCGTCGGACGCAGCTCAAGACTCGACCCATCGTGGGTTGGAACTGCTGTTGGCTCGTGTTCATCGATTGATGAAGCAATGCGAAATCGAACGTGTGAATGTCTTGCATCAAGCATTCGATGCTGAGACAATGAACGCGGTGGATATGGTCGTTGATCCGACCGTGCCCAGTGCCCATGTGGCCCAGCAGCTTCGTCCTTTGTATCGGTGGCGAAACATGATGTTGCGTTGTGCCGAAGTTCGAATCGCGACCTGACACAATACAAATAAAGGTAGGGCGCAGGACGAGCAGCCAACTTGTCATCCAACATCTCCAGCAGGCTGGCAACCTGTAGTGCAAAGCAAAACAAAACTAGACAAACATGGAAAACCAGCAATCAACCATAGTCGGCATTGATCTTGGAACCACCAATAGCGTTGTGGCTGTTTACGTAAATGGAAAGGTGCAAGTCATCGAAGAAGATGGCACATCTATTCTCCCATCGGTGGTTGGCATGACCCTCGACGGTAAACTGATTGTTGGCAACGCCGCAAAAAACCAATTGTCTGCCTTTCCTGATCGCACCATAGCGTCGGTAAAACGTCGGATGGGTCAGGCTGTGCAAATCAAGATGGCTGGTCAGGATTATTCGCCGCAGGAAATCAGTGCGATGATTCTGCGTCGATTGAAGCAGCGTGCGGAAACTTTTTTGGGAGCTTCGGTGACCAGAGCGGTGATCACGGTGCCGGCTTTCTTTGACGAGAACCAGCGTCAAGCGACTCGCGAGGCGGGACAACTCGCGGGCTTAACGGTCGAGCGCATCATCAACGAACCAACCGCCGCCAGCTTAGTCTATCATTGCAGCGACAACGAGCGACGCCATTTGATTGTCTACGACTTGGGTGGTGGTACCTTCGACGTTTCGATTGTACGGGTCGAGGACGGGGTTATTGAAGTACTGAGCAGCAAGGGGGATACACAACTGGGCGGCGACGACTTCGATGAGTTGCTCAGCAAGCACGTCTCGGATGCGTTTTTGACGAAGCACAATTTCGATTTGATGGATCAGAGCACAACCCGCTGGCGATTGATCCAGGCTTGTGAGCGTGCCAAATGCGAACTCTCGTCGTCTGGATCTGTACGCATTTCGGAAGAGTTTATCGCGACTGTGGACGGCCATTCCGTCAATCTCGACATCGAAATAACCAGGTACGAGTACGAAGAATTGATTTCGGCGTTGGTGGAACGAACCATATCTTGCGTAGATGATGCCATTCGCGACTCCGGTTTGTCGACGAGCCAATTGGACGAATTGATATTGGTAGGGGGCTCCACGCGGACGCCGTTGGTGCAGCGTAGGCTGCGAGAGGAATTTCAACGCGATCCCAAATGGTCCGTGAATCCTGATTTGGCGGTTGCCTTAGGGGCCGCAACTCAGGGCGCCATGCAGGAAGGACATTCGATCGGTCCCGTGCTAATCGACGTCGCAACGCACACGTTGGGAGTTTCCGCTCTGTCGGGGTCGTCGTACGACGCGGAACTCAGATTCGTGCCCATCATTCGTCGAAATTCACCACTTCCTGCGAAGTATGAAGATATCTTCCATACGATCTCTTCCGATCAACGGGCGGTCGAGGTGCAAGTCTTCCAAGGCGAAAGTTCACAGTTGAGTCGCAATCAGTCGATTGGACTTTTTGTGCTGGAAGGGCTCAACGAAGCCAAAGATTCCAATGGCGAGATTTTGGTTCGATTTGATTTAACATTGGATGGCACCCTGACCGTAACCGCCACAGAGCGCGTGACGGGTATTTCCAAAATGCTGAAGATCAACAACGCTCTTTCGCAGATGAAGGAGGCGAACGAAGAACGTATGGAATTGCTTTTCAAAGATTCCGCCGGATTCGGTTCGATCGACCACGAAGATAGGTTGACCGAGGAGGACGAGGAACGAAGTCAAAGCGAGTGGATTCAAACGGTTGATTCTGGCGATATCCTTCGAATTGATGGCGTGGAGGAATCGGAACCCAAACAGTCGCAGATCGTCAATCGCGCGAAGGCGATGCGTTCTTCTGTGACTGGTGAAGATGGCGAAGATATCGATCGTCTGATTGGTTTAATTGAGAGTGCTCGGCAGAGCCACGACGAAGAAATGTTGGAAGGTTTGCATGCAGAACTCGAGGACTTGTTGTTCTATTTAACATGATCCACGAACCCAATTTATTTGTCTGTCCCGTATGTCGCGCGAAACAGGTTGCGAAGCCTGAGTGTCGCCGTTGTAATGCTGATGTGTCCCTTTATTTGAAAACGCTTCAAAGCTTGAACGAGTCACGAAGGCAATTGGATTTGGCGAGAGAAAGTGGCAACGGCCAGCTTGCATCCGAATTATTGGCCTACCTGCAATGGTTGTCGCCCAACGAATCGAGTTCCCACGTCTGAGCGGAGCCGACTTGCTCCATATTGAATTTCGAAACCACATTCCTGCATAGCAGGGGAGGCTGTTGATTTGGTAACCCGAAACGTACGTGAAGGAGGAGATACTCTCACTCGCTTACGCTTCGGGTTTCCATAATTATCCTATTTCACAAATTCCGCTGCGAAACAAGGGTAGACCTTAGGCTTGTTTCGCCAGTACAGAATAACGTACAATTCAAATCCTCTTCCCGTTCGATTTTGAAAGTGCAGCCATGTTACAAGTCGGCACAGATCTAATTCCATTCGATTGTTTTGAAAGCGCAAGTCGAGCAGTGCTATCGTTGTTACATGAACGGCTCGGCTTCGATCTGTGGATGATGACGCGAACCGACGGCCAGGACTGGATTGTCTTGCAAGTCGAGGACCACGGATACAAAGTTAAGGAGGGTTCGGTGTTTCGGTGGGCGGATTCCTTTTGTTCGCAGATGGTGCAGGGGCTGGGACCGAGAATCGCTCCGTGTGCTCAAGACATTCCAAGCTACGCTGCAGCTCCAATTGGTCAGCAGGTTTCAATCGGAGCGTACATTGGAGTTCCGATTAAGAACGCGGACGGGACCCTTTTTGGAACGCTTTGTGCGATTGATCCACGCCCTCAGAACGAATCGATCCAACGAGATTTGCCATGGATTGAATTGCTTGCAAGGATGTTAGCGACCATTCTGATCAACGAGTTGAAGGCAATCGACCAGGAGAGGCGATTGGAACAAAGCCATCAAGCCACGATGAAGGATACGTTGACCGGTTTGCTAAACCGGCTGGGTTGGGACGGCAAGGTTGCCATTGAAGAAACGCGTGCCCGACGCTACGGAAGCCCCACATGCATCGTTAAACTTGCAATAAGCGGACTGAAAAAAACAGACGGTCCTAGCGATTCGGTTGTGGATGATTCACTCATCAAAACGGCTGCCGTTTGCATCCGAAACAAGGTCGGTGAAAGCGATTGTGTTGCGCACCTCGGCGGCGGCGAATTCGCGATCTTGGGGGTGGATTGGGATTTGGAAAAAGCGGCGGCAACCACATCGGAAATCTTCCAAGCAATGGAGAAGCATCGCATTGATGCTCGGGTCGGCCAAGCCATACGAAATCCAAGCATGGGACTCAGCGCGGCGGTCAAGGAAGCGGATCGATTTTTGGCTGCTTCCAGGGTGGCTACGACTGCATAGGCGAAGGCGGTTCGATGTACGTCATGCGTTCTGACCAACCACCCGCAAAGGCCATTGCCCCGACCGCTAACGCTCTATCGCATCGATTATCCGCAAGGAAATTTTCGAGTTCTGGGGCTGGCATCGGATTCGCGAAAAACGGACCTTGCATAAACTCGCAACCCAATTCTTGAATTGCTTTGTGCTGACAGCGCAGTTCGATCCCTTCGGCAACCAACTTGACGTTGAGATTCCGAGCCATGACTACGAGGCCATGCAGCAAGGCTGCTTCACACTTGGAGTTGTCGATTTGTTTGATCAGCGACCGATCTAGTTTCAGCAGACTGACTGGGAATTGATGCAAGTTGATCAATGAGGCCGTACCCAAACCGAATTCATCGATGGCAAGATCGACGCCAAGTTCACGGATCGCATTCATGGTCTCAATGGCTTCTGCGGTGTCCGATTTGAAGCAGTCCTGCGAAATCTCTAGCAAGAGTCGTTTAGGCGGTAAACCGGTATCGGATAGGATGCGGCGAAGGAGATCAATTAAGCCTGGATCGGCGAACTGCTTGTAAGGCAAGTTCACGCTGACCTGCGGTGGGGCTGCTGGCCCAAGAGTTGCAGACCAAAGGCAACATTGCCGACAGCTTTCCAGCAATAACCATTCGTTGAGTTCCAGAATTAAACTGGACTCCTTTGCAATTGCCATGAACTCAGATGGATCAATCATTCCGAGTTTTGGATTCTGCCAGTGTGCGGTTGCTTCGACAAAGCTCACTTCACCTGTCAATAGAGACACGACGGGTTGAAAGTGCAGCGTGAGTTGAGGCGTTCCGATCGCATCGCTCAAATCGAGTTCAATTTGATAGCGACGTCGGGATCTGTTGTGCATCTCGGTATCGAATAAGACATACCGGGCACGTCCGGCCTGCTTTGCCTCGTACATAGCCGCATCGGCGTCCTGGAGTATATCCTCCGCTCGGTCATAATGAGACGGACCAACAACAATGCCGATGCTGGCTGAGGAACGCGCTTGATGTTTCCCAAGCTGATACGGCTTACTCAAAATCGATTGCAAGTTTTCGACAATATTTATCGCATCGTTTGAATAATCGAGTTTTTCTACGAGTACAACGAACTCGTCGCCACCCAGACGAGCGACGGTTTTCAATTGTGCGCTGGATGACTTGCTCGCAAAAAGTCCCTCGCGAAGCCGGTCTGCGATCTGCCGGAGCAGTTCATCGCCAACATCATGTCCCCAGCTGTCATTGATGGCTTTGAATCGATCGAAATCCAAAAACATGACTGCAAAGAGGCTGTTGAATGAGTTCGCCCTGGCGATGGCTCCGTTCATCCGTTCAAGAAAGTGAGCGCGATTAGACAAACCGGTTAGTTGATCCGTCACAGCCGCGCGAGCAAGTTTCTCTTCGGCAACTTTTTGTGGAGTAATATCCGAAATGGTACCAGCCATCCGCGTAGGGACGCCGTCTAGTTCCTTTGCTACTTCGCCACGAATTCGGAACCAGCGCCATTCCCCTTGCTTGGTGCGAACTCGCGTGACTGTTTCGAAAAGCTTGCCATTCTCCAGATGTGCATTAACAGCTTTTTTGTAAGGAGTTCTATCTTCGGGATGGATCAGACCGATGAAAACGTCCTGACGATCAATAACCGAATCGTTCTTGGTCAACCCTAACAGTTCGTGAAATCTGGGGGAGAAATGAACGTCGGCGGTCAAAAGATTCCAATCCCAAAGACCGTCGGACGAGCCGCGAATTGCCAGTTCAAGCCTTTCTTCGCTTGCCTTCAACGCCACTTCGGCTTGCCTGCGTAGAGAAATGTCTATCGCAATACCCAAATAGCCAGTGACGACCTTCGATTCGTCTCGCAATACGGTAACCCCAAGCAGGACCGGAACGCAAGATCCATCTTTGCGAACGTATGTCCATTCGTGCTCATTCGGCAAATTCCGAAGTGACTTCTCCACCAAGGCATTGAACCCAGGCTCTAGATGGATGCCCAATTCGGCACCAAACTCGCGTGATCGAGCCACGATTTCGTCTGCGACGTGGAAAGCACTTGGCGTACATTTGTTGATCAACTCGTTTGCAGAATAGCCAAGCAATCGTTCTGCAGCAGGATTGAAACTGGTAATGGTTCCGTTTGGCGACGTCGTGATGATGGCAAAAACTGCGTTGTCAACGATAGCTCGATGCAACTCCGTTTGGACAGCGTTCTTCGACTCCAGGGAGATACGCTCTGTAATATCAAGAATGATTGCGAGGAAGACCGGCTTATTGGCCTTTACCGACATCTGCAAATGGACTTCGACATGGTAGTCCGTTCCATCCGCTCGGCGATGAATCGTCTTGAACCGCAACAAATCGGTTTCGCGATTCCGGAGTGGTCGAAGCGATTCTTCAAACGTGGCCAAATCAAAAAGCGGTTTGATATCGACAGGTGTCATTCGCCGAAGTGCTTCGGCAGAATAGCCCAAGTTCCGACTCGCGCTGTCGTTGACGAATTCAAAGAGCAGCGTTTCTGCGTCGAAAACATAGATTTCGTTAAGACTACTTTCCAGGATCCGCGTATACTCGCAGCGTTCCTCTTGGCAAAGTCGAAGTTCCGTGATGTCCTCTAGGAAATAGACATAACGTTTCTCGGAACCGTTTAACGAGTCTATCTCGCAGGCCCGCGCCGTCAGAAATCGGGTTTCACCTGACGGCCGAAGAACGCGAAACTCCATTTCGAAATCCGATACCAACCGTGCAGCATTCCTCCACTTGACGAGAACAAACGTTAGGTCGTCTGGATGTAATCGTTCCATCCAGCCCAAACCTAGGGTTTGTCCCTGGGTGACTCCCGCGATTTCAGACCACTTTTGGTTCGAATAGTGACACGTTCCGAAGCTGTCACATTGCAGGACGCCCATGGGAGCTGCGTCCATGATTGCCTGAAATTGCGAGTCGGAAATGGACATAATGCAGGAACGGCAATGAGGGATTTCCACTTGGGGAGGGCGAATCCCGACACCTTGCAGGATCGACCTGCAGGGATAGGTAAACAAAGCGGACAAGGATAATTACACCAAGAAAGCCGATGGCACGGAAACGCCCCCTTCCTTTAACCTAAAAATGGAAAAACAATAGAAATTCAAGCGAAAGAACAGCACAATCGGCACGATCGCAACCTACAAGGATGAGACAATCAAATCCTTGTCGCGATGTGCTGACCGACTTCACTAACTACCGATGCCCAGTCACCGACCTTTGGTTGCCGAAATAGTTTGCAAGTCGGATACCACGGGCTGTCCGGTCGATTTTGAAGCCAACGCCAATCGGGGGTGTAACCCAACATTAAACAAGTCGGTCTGGCAAGAGCGCCTGCCAAATGCGCCATGGATGTATCGCTCGTAACGATCAAATCCAAGTACTGAAGGATTGCGGACGTGTCCATGAATGCCCCACTGGATTGATCGATGTTTTCCGGGAGGCAATAAATGATTTTGCTCCCCTTCCAGTTTTTGAGCTGTTCCGTTCCCGCACCTCGCTGCAAGCTGATCAATTGGATACCATCGATGCCTGCTAGCGGCGTCAGAGCATCTAGCGGTATTGAGCGAAACATGTCCGCTTGATGGTCTGGATTCCCTTGCCAAACGATACCAACACGGAGTTTTGCGGGCGGTAGTTCTCGACCGAGAACTCCTCGCCAATAGTCGATCAGGTGCTTTGGAACATGGACGTATGGGACGTTGTTTGGAATATTGGTGTCGTCGATTTGTAAGACCTGAGCCACATCCAAAAGCGAACAATGGAAGTCGAACGGCTGATCGATTATTAACGAATTGGGGATCAGCGAGTCGATGCCCTTGCAGCCTTGGAGCAGCGCCAGCAGCGGTGGCTGGACATGAACAATCGTCTTCGCGCCGCGATCTTTTAATTCCTTGGCGAATCGAACAAAATGGATCGTGTCTCCGAGTCCTTGTTCGCAATAGAGCAGGACCGTCTTGCCGTCGAGCGGTTCGCCTCGCCATTTCGGTTGTTGATACGGATGCCGGATCGCTTCAACGCATTGCCAACGGTAGGCGTACTCTCGCCAGCCCTCTTTGAAATTCCCTTGGTAGAGATGAATGACGCCCAGGTTTCGGTGAAGCTCGGCGTCGGCGGGATTGAGTTGCATGGCCTGATGATAGTACTTGAACGCCAGGTCCACTCGGCCGGTCCATGCGTGCAGCGTTCCACGATTTCGGTAGGCATTGAAATAATCGGGCGATAGGTCGATGGCTTTTTGGAAAGCGGCGTCCGCTTCCTGAACTCGCCCAAGATACCGTAGCGAATTGCCCATGTTATTTAGAGCGATTGGAAAATCGGGTTGCATAGCCAATGCACGCTCATAGGCTTCCACCGATTGCCCGTATTTTCGCAAATCATGACATGCAATTCCGAGGTAGCACCAAGCGTTTACATGGTTTGGCTCACGTTGCAATACCGAACGGTAGACTTGTTCTGCATGAGCAAAATTTCCTTGTTGATGCACTTGCCACGTTTGTGCAAGTAGTTCGTCCGTGGTGGGCATTGCAATCCAAAGTGTTAGGCAATGTCGAAGGTAATTATGGCTTTGCGTCTAGCATAACTCGTTCGACTTGTCGAGAATCACGGCACGGAAGGCCGTGCACCCTTGTTTCATTTTTTGCTGCCAATACTGTATACCGCAGTTCGCGTTCGGACAATTAGGTCGTCGCCGACAACTGCCGGCGAGGCAAGACAACCGGCCTCGAGGGTGTTGACTGCCAGTTGCTTTCCATCGGTGGAATAGACATGCCCCTTTCCCTTTTCGTCGAAGCAGTAGATGCGGTCGCCAGCCAAGATAGGAGAGGCGCTAAAATCACCACCAAGCCGTTCTTGCCATACAAGATCGCCCGTAATTCGATTCATGCCGCTCAAGACGCCGCGATCATCCACCGTGCAAATTA
>JAYTVM010000209.1:0-22614 GCA_043743995.1 Pirellula sp.
AATCACAGCCTCTCTGAGGTACGAAGGGCGTGGTGAATCGCTAGAGTCATTTGCCTCACTTCCCACGCCCATCGCTAATCGCTTTGGGCGTGCCACACGTGACACGTGGCCTGGCCTGGCTTGGTAGTCTGCTGTCTGCCGCTCGCCTTAAAGCTGGGATGAATCCCAGCACTCAAAATCTGGTGAGCCGCGTGCCGATAGTGCTACCGGCGTTGTTGGGCGTTTTGCGGACCCTCTTGTTCGAGTGCCTGCATCGCTGCCTTGGTTTCCGCGGCTCCCAAGCGTGTCTTGTTTGTCAAAAAGTTGGAGACCTGGGCGTCGGCGATCAACGTGGCGAGGTGCTTGTCCATGGTAATGCGTTGCTTCTTCTCGAGAATGTCCTTGTGTAGTTCTCCCTTAACGGCATTAAAATCTTGCACCACTGGCTGGGTGAACCCTTGGCTTTTAAGGATAACGAATTGACTATTGACTTCGATAATTCCCGAGATGTCACCTGGCTTCAAGTCGAATGCAGCCTTCTCAAGATTGGGCTGGCCCCCGTGCTTTCGGAGCGGTGGGACCTTGCCAAAATTACTTTTGGAACTTGGTTCGACTGAGTATTGATGGGCCAGTTCGCCGAAAAACTGTTCCGACGGCTTGTTTCGTGCAAGTTCCCAAACTTCTTGAGCGGTGCGTTGGCTGCTTAGCACGACGGCTAAGACTTCAGCCCGCGGTCCGTAGTTCGACTCGAAACCCTTCTGTAGGTCAACCTCGGATACCTCTACCTTGCCAGCAATGAGTTTCTTCAGTGCAACCGTCGGCCAAATGGCGTCGTGGACATATATCTCGAAGGATACGTTGTCTTCTGACAAAACACTCTTCATCCACTCTTGAACGTTGGGAGTTCCGTCTTTGTTGACGTAACCAAAGTAGTCTGCCGCACGATTGATTTCGTTATCAATATCGGCTTGAGTTACTTGCAGTCTTGCAGTGTTCAATGCTCCTTCGATGAGCTTGCGATTGATTTCGCCTTCTAGAATTCGAACTCCGTGTCGCTTGACGCAGGCTTCGTCGTAACGTTGCATGGGGATGGCTTTTCGATTCACAATAGCCGCAACTCCGGGATATTGAGCTGCCAACTCCGGTTTGCCGTGTACCAGCGTCACCTCCGCTTTTTCACGAAGCGATTTGTAGACAACTTCAGCCATGCTACGTAATTTTTGATCCTCCAATTCGAGCTTGATGCGATTCTGGATTTCTTGCATTTGAGGACCTGGTGGATTGGCAGGTGGCACATGTCGCACACACTGTAGAATGACATTCATCTCATCCGCCGGGAAAACCTGTGAAATCTGATTGGGTTGCAAGCCGAAGGCAATCCTCTCGAGTTCGACGTCGCCGCTGTTGCGACGGATCGGAGGCAAGAGCCCTTCGACGCTGGCGCTGTTGGGTTCTTCGCTATGATTCTTTGCCAGGGTCTTAAAGCTGTCAGGGTTGCTGGTAGCATCCTTGTGCAATTGTGCCATCTTTTGGGCGTCTCTACAGGCGATCATACGAACTTGAACCTTGGGGCCAAACTCGCTTTGATAGGCGTTGTCGATCTCTTGAGGCGTGACTTTGATTTGGCCTCTAGAGAGTCCTCGTAGAGCCAGCATCGGCCAAATGATGTCCGACGCATACTGTTCCGGAGCGATTCCGCGTTCATCTTGAATCAGCTTGAGATACATGGCTGTCGACAACTGAAACTTTCCAGCGGTGCGAGCAATTTCGTCGTCAATATCTTTTTGCGTAACCGAGATTTTTTGTGTTTGGCAAGCTTCCAGGATCAGGGTCTTGTTGACAAGATCTTCAAGGATATCTTCGCCGAATCTGAGTTTGATTTGGGCGGCAAGCTCTTCGAGAGAAATCGGGTTGCCATTGACGGTTGCAACCACTTTTGGGCCGAGATTAGGATCGTCGGAGACTTTTCGCGAGGCCGATGCAGGGGTGGTTGGCACCCCTTTTTGGTTTGGCTGTTTGCCTTGGGCTCTATCCTGCGCCCAAGTCGTTGTGGTGCTCAGTGTCACGACCAACGGAATTGCAATTGCTAGTTGGAGGGCATTTCGAACTAAGGTCCGACGGCGATTTTGATAGATAGGACGCATTTGTTTTCCTCATGAAAATGCGGGACAATATTTGGGTCGCCCACGATTGATTCTCACCAGCCGATGGCCATCGTGGCCTCGGAGCATGTCTGGTTGTAGAGAGCTGCGTAATTCGGGGAGTGTACGAAGTTGGCGGAGGCCAGGTCAAGGTGGATTCGCAGATTCGGTAAAATCGCAAAACTGCAGATTTGCTGGCTTTCCTCAGCGGCAATTAGGATGCATCAACAATTCACTTAGGTTGAGCGGGAGCTTGCCTCCCCTCAACCTTGTTTTGGCGTCCTACGAAACAGTCGCGAAACGCCGCACTCCGCTCCCGCGTCGACCGCCTAAGGCGGTCGACGCGGGAGCGGAGTGCGTTACTTTAAGGTCTGAGCTACACTTTTAGTACACCAAAACGGCGTCCGCCGGAGGCAAGCTCCGATCGGACGAAAAAGCTTCACAGCGTTGCCGAGGGAGGGTGACTTACGATTGAGTTTTCCTGAGAAACAAACCGGGTGCTTATCTGGATCTACCGGCGTTGTTCCAATTGCGGGAAGGGAACTCTCGAAATTCGCAGCGGTTCAAACGCCCAGTAAGGCCGCGTTGAAGTCACGATCGATTTCAAATAGTGTCGGGATTCAATGGGTTGATTCTGAAACAACTGTTCCAAATCATCTAAGACGGTGACGTTGCTTCCGTAGTAGGAATGGCCCAACAAACTGCTGTCTACGGCGGTCGCATCGATCGTGTCAATGCCATCCATAATCAATACGTCCGGACCAGAATCGCCGACCCGGTTCCCTTGATGAAAATAGCGAGATGCAATCAATGCGAGATCGGACTTGGAGGTATAAAGTGTTGTATGCCTCGCTTTGGTAACGATTTTCGAAGCAATCTCCTCTTTGAAAACCTCCGCATCGATGTCCGGCGCGGCCAAAACCACTTGATTGAAATACGGTTTGGATGTCTGCTCGATCTCGCTCAAAGCGGCCGTCAAGCCAACATTGCCCATGCTGTGCGCGATCAAGTTAATGGTATCGGCTTTGGAACGGGAGGCTATGTCTAACAAAAAAGATCGAATCTGGCTGGTGCTTAAGTCGATGTTTTCTTTGTCGGTGACATAGCTATACCAATTGGCTTGCGATGGCCAGCTGTAGAAAACGGGCGCTCCCGGGAACTTCAAATCATAGGCCATCTGCCCCGTCCGTCGTGCGGCATCCTCGAAGGAAACATTGTAACCGTGAATGAACACGAAAATGTTCTTCCCCTTTCGAGCCATTTCCGTTTGCAATGCCGCATGGAATGAATTCGTATCCAGTTGTCCAACTTTGGTTAGTACGACGTGTTTCTCTGGGTCTGGCGTGACTTCCATTTTGAACATTTGCGGTCCTTCCAACTCGCCAGCTTGATGCCCCTCGGGGATGGAGACTTCACAAACGCCATATTGGATTTGATCGCTGTATTGGCCTCCATAGCGCAGTATTTCGTGCGATCCTCCATTCCAGTTGGTCAGAAGCATCAACTGCAAAGCTATGGTTGAAACCGTACCCATTCCGACCAACGATGCAATCGCGTAGCGTATATTGCTATGTCTAGGAAACAGAAAGAAGCAACTGGCCATGGCTGCGAGTGCCATAGTTGCCAGACCAACGTGAACACCCGTTATCGATGTGCTTGACCCAGTCGCGGCCAATGGAGTTCGATTGGTTCCGTAGAAAACAGAAACCTTGCGATCCTCCGGCTGTTTTTCGTTCGATGGCGGTAGACTTTTCTTTGCCAATGGAGGTGCGAACGCCGCTTGCATGTCGTCGGATCGCATTGCATCGGATGGCATCGTAGCAGATGGCATTGCGGCAAATGGCATCGATTCCAACGCCATTTTTTTTTCGCTATTGGAATCAAAAGATTGGCCCGCTCCAGGTTGGTTGATGGCAAGTGTATTCGCCCATTTATCTTCCTGTCCGCCATCGCCGAAGCCATCCGCTTCCAACATTGACACGATTCTGCCACGCGTCGCGGTTCCAATGCGACCCTCTCGCAACAACCCGATTAAAAGCGGTGTCACCTCGGATTCAAAGTTTTCGGCCGGCTCAATTAGCCGGGCAACTTGGTCTCCGATTTCGTTATCGTCCAGCAATCGCACCAACGCTGGCCATTCCACAGTTTGCATGGCTACCGCAGCCTGAACGCAGCACACGCGTTCGATGGCGGATCGCTGTTTGGACTCTGCAATGGTTAGCAAGTACGGACTTGCGGCTGGACCAATATCGGCTATTACCCCATGCACGAGTTGGTCGTCTTCGGACCCGCAAAGCTGACTTAACAGTTCTTCCAGGCAGGCGCCCGTGTCTCCGCAACAATGGTGACTGTAGGACGCGCTGGCCCGTACCAAACGCTGAGCATCGTTGATATTCCTCTGAATCACGACGGCCGCTCGCGTGGGGTCGATCCGTGCTAACGCAAGGATCGCTGCGGCTCTTAGCTCCGTCGGTTGATCGGCATCACAGGCTCTCAGCAGACCTGGGACGGCGAGATGAGCCTCCGTTCCAACACTGCCCAAAACCGTCGCCGCCGCGGCCCGGACTGGACCTTGTTCGAAAGGGTCCGTTAGTTTCGCGATGCATGGCTCAACCAGGATTGGGTTGGAGTTAGCGACCAAGCTCAACGCGCGTAGAATATGTTCGCGAACGATAGGATCGGGATTCCGCATTTGTTCCATCAACGGACTAAGCGCGGTTTGCCCTATCTGTTTCAATGCAACGGCGGCTTGACTTTTGACCGCAACCACTTCCGACGGATCGACGATTCGATCCACCAGAGCCGGGATTGCTTGAACGGCAGAATGCCCGATCCTTTCAAGGGATGCCGCGCAGGCCATGCGCGTTACGACTTCTTTGGAGTGAAGCCCGTCAACTAAGAGTTCCGTCCCGATTTCCCCGGCCGGACCGAAATGGCCAAGTGTATCAGCCAAGTCGAGGAACAACTCATCCTCGACTTGCAGGCCTCTCATGAATTCCACAATCAAAGTCGCCACGTCCCTAGAGCCTGGGGTCATGCTGGCAATTGCTTTGGCAGCCGCAGAGCGAACTTCTGGTGGCAATTGTGGTTGCTTAAAAAGACTGACGAGCGACGATAGGTTGGATTCTCGTCTATCGCCGAACAGGGCAAGCGTTTCGATCGCTAAGACACGCAACTCGGCTATTTCCGAGGTATTGAAAGCGATTTTTTCGAGGGCAGGAATGGCAATTGTCTTTGTCGCGGAATCGAGATTCGGATTGCTTACCCCCCGCCTGACGGCGTTCCAAGAAACAATTCGTATATCGATAGTGCGGATAGGCGACAGACCGATTTCGCATAGATTTTCCAAGTGCGTTGACCCGCCGGGGGATAACAGTTGGATAATGTGTTCTGCATAAGGCTCGCTCAAATCATTTTCATTCAATTCAGAAAACAATTGTGAGAGGAGTCGCTGGCCATTGGCCTGCCAACGGATAACCGCGTAGCTTGCGACCCGCAAATCCATGCTTCTCAATTCGTGTCTCAGGACAGCAAGTCGCAATAGATCATCAAACTCAGTGATGCTTGCCATCTGGTCGACGCTTAGCAGTCGACCCGCAATGTCGTTGGTTCGATAGAGAGTCATCGAAACTTGCATATTGTTCGGGGGGAGTGAGGAAACGTTCACAACTGGCGACTTTGGAACCGCGGGAAGTAGGGGGGCGGGGTGTGTCTCTTTCGGTTTGCTGACGCAACTCTGCAAGTGTGCACGCGCGAGCTTGACTGCCATAACGTGCCGTTCTTGAATTGCACCACGTGACAGTTGGCTTTCGGCAGATTGAAAAATACCGAGCAATTTGCGTGCATCTTCGTCAGAGACTTCACGACTCGATACCGACTTTGCGATTTCCGAGATCGACCATTCGGAGGAATAGCGAACATGCTCGTCAGGATCGATTAGCAATGGGATGAGTACAATGAGCGATCGCTCCGTATCGGCCCCGACTCGGCCGAGGGCAAAGGAAGCATACAGACGCACGTTTCCATTCGGGTCTTGCAAACACGCGCTCAAAGCCTCAAAAGCACTGTCAGCGAGTGCACTCAGTTTACCTATCTCCGCCAGCTTCGCAGCGGCTTGGATGCGAATGCCCACATCTGGGTGGCGAAGTTGCTCGATCCAGTCTTTGATTTTGTTGGGCTCCGACGCATCCAACGTTGCAGTCGCAAGAAAAAAACAAAGTACCCCTAAGACTGTCAAGCCGATAGCTTTTTGGATCACGTTAGGCCTCCTGCCCAAACCACTACTCCGATTTCGCTCAGACAATGCGAGCGATCACTGTGTAGCGATTTTCTCCCGCCACGACAAGATGAAGGGTTGGAGGGTTGAAGGGTGGAGGGTGGAGGGTGGAGGGTGGAGGGTGGAGGGGTTGAGGGTTGAGAGTTGAGAGTTGAGAGTTGAGAGTTGAGAGTACGGGAGGGCGAGGGGCGAGGCTCCTGCCGAGCTGGCCCCTACGTTGGTCTAGCAAGCGTTTTGCCCTCCTTGCTAGCTTAAAAAAAGGGCAGGTGTATTACACTCTTGCCTGAATCGCGAGAAGGGTTACCAGTTGAACAAGGTAGCAGTTGGCGCCGAGAAAGTCGCCAGTCACACCACCGATGCGTCTACGCACAAGACTCGCGTAATACCACGTCATTAGCAACGAAAACACCAAAGCCAAAGCAAAGCCGAAGCATGCGTTCATTAGGATCACAGTTGTCGACACCTCCTCATCCACTGCGCAAATGCAGGCCAATGCGACACCAAAACAAAGAATTGGGGAAACTGCGCCCCAGAGAATCGTTGAACCACTTGGCTTCGAACCTACATCGCGAGCCATGGTGTGTCGGTCTTGGATCGGCTGTAGACGATGCATGAAAATCAAGATTGACCATCGCCCAAGCCCGGCTGAAAACGGGATCGCGAGCCATGCTATCGACAAACTCAAATTCGAAATCAAAGCAATTCGCAAAGAGACACCTATGACCAACGCCAGGACCCCATAAGTTCCGTGCCGCGAATCTTTCAGTATTGCGAGCACTTGTTCTCGCGTCCAGCCACCCCCGAGGGCATCGGTTGCATCCGCCAGGGCATCCTCATGGAAGGCGCCCGTTAAAAACGCTTCGGCCGCAATAGCGAGGATGGAAGCGACTAACGCCGACCAAAGAAAATTCGCAGCACAAAAAGTCACGGTGGTAAAAACACCGATGAGAACTCCCACGAGTGGAAAGTAGAGAATCGACGCTCGCAATGCCGCTTGGTGGTTTTCCGTCGTGGCACTCATGGCCCCAGGAACCGGTATGCGTGTCAGGAATTGCACCGCAGTCAAGAACGCCAACTTAGCGGAAATAGCGGGTTCTGAATGTTCGACATCAGCTGTCATAGAAAAGTTTTCATGTGGTTACCATGGCGTAGGGTCGCCTTTTGCTCCTAGTGCTTTGTCAAACAGGAAATCTTGGGTAGCCACGCTTGCCAAAGCGTGGGTGAACTGCGAGAAACGATCTCGATCCCCACGGTCTCCGCGACCGTGGCTACCCTCGGTTATCAACTTGACAAAGCACTAGGCTGTGAATTTATCTGATTGTGGCTGAGCGAGGCCCTCGCTCAGGTTTTGCAGGAACGCAACGAGCGAAGGGCCGCGCTCGTCCACGATTGTCGCCTAAGGTTATCATGGTTGGTTGCGATTTGCACGACCGCACGAGCTGGAGTAGCTGCGAATGGCGACAATGTAGCTACAATGAACTTGTATCAATCCCCCGAACACAAGGAACGCCACGGTGAAACACACTGCGAAACACACTGCGAAACATACCGCGAAACATACCGCGAAACACACTGCCCTTGCTCTGATCACGTTCTGCAGCATGTACCTTTGCACAATGCTGGAAACAACGGCGGCAGATCCAAAATCCGTAAGCCTGTTCAACGGTAAGGATTTGACCGGATGGCACGTTGATGTGCCGTATACGGACGACCACCCGGACGCTGCACCAACATTCATCGTCCGTGATAAACTGTTGGTCAGCTTAGGGAAGCCCGAAGGGCACCTGATCACCAACGAGAGTTTCAAGAATTATCGACTAGAAGTGGAATACCGGTTCGCGGCGAAACCAGGCAATTGCGGCGTCTTAGTCTTTGCATCCACTCCGCGTGCACTTTACAAAATGTTTCCGAAGTCAATCGAGGTGCAGATGAATCATACGCATGCGGGCGACTTTTGGTGTATCGGCGAGGACATTACTGTACCCGATATGGTCACACGACGAGGACCCATGGAGAATTGGGGCGTAACAGAGGGCAAGGGGCGGAGGATTCTGAACCTCACCGATGGAGCCGAAAAGCCGCCTGGTGATTGGAACGCGATGGCGATTGAATGCTTGGACGATGCTGTTAAGGTTTGGGTCAATGGGGATCTTGTCAACCACGGCACGAAGTGCACGGCGAGCAAAGGCCAAATCGCATTGCAAGCAGAGGGTTCTGAAGTCGAATTTCGCAAGCTCGAGTTGACGCCGATTTCGAAAATGACGGACTGATCATCCATTCGCACAACAATGAACTGTCTCCCCTTTTCCATTCCCTAAGGTGGTTTTGGTTGTTGAATAACTTTCCGCTATTCGATTTCCGTTGCCCCAGTTTCTTTTGGATTTACCAGTTTTCTGAGCTTTGTGACATCCTTTAACTGACTGGAGTCAAACCGACTTTTATCGAACGGTTCATTCAGTGAGAACCAGTGGATCGTGGCCATCTCGACGCAAACGCTTCTTATTGGCTTTGCATCACCTTTCGCATCTTTGATCCCAAAATAAGATTCTCGGATGATCGAGGTCGGGACGTATATGGATTCAATTTGCTTCCAAACGTAATCTTCTTCAAAACTTGGAACCGTTTTCCCGTCGCGTATGACGGATGCCATGCTTCTTTCTGGCATGACGGTCTTGGTGTCAAAGTGATAACTAGAATTTACCTTTTTGCCGGGAAATGACACTTGGATAAAATCTTTGTTTGTCATCACGCGGCCGACAAGCTTGGTCGCAGTTGAAATAATTGGAACATCAAATCGGTTTCGATGTTTCGAACGGTTTGCCCAGTTCTCGCCATCAATGGGTCCCCCATGCTTTGTTGGAAATGAGTATAGTCCGATGCATCTCAGGTCCGGAATCTCCCAGGAGTCAAGCATACTGAAAGCGCCTTGTCTGCTGGATCGTTGTCCTCCCGGATACAAGTATTCCATGGCACCGTCGTCAGAACAAGTGAATCCAACTAAGACAGTTTGATTGCCGCCCTCTTCGTCCGGTCGCTTTGCTTCAAGCAGGTCAACGCCAAAACACTTGTCAGTCTTTAGATCGAGGAACAGCCTCGTGTAGCGTTTCATTGATCCTTTTTCCGGAAAGTTTGGGTAAAAGAGATCACGTCGTATTAATACGTCGTACGAAAGCCAACTTTCGGCGTTGGAAATCGCAACATCTCTGAGCCCGGAATATTCTTGTGATTCGCTTTGACCTTTACAGCATTTGGCGAATCCCCCCAGTGAAAATAAAACGCACACGCCTATCTGCCAATACATATACCTTTTCTCCGATTCGGCTTGGGATCAGTTCAAACTCGATGGCCAATGCGAACTCAAAGTCAGTCGACCTTGGCAACTCATTTGAGCCACACTTGGGAAACATAGACACAACGGGATCAACTTCCCGTACACGGATTGGATAGGAAAAAGTTTGCTTTAACGACATCGTTCTGCCACGGGTCCGTAGAGGCAGACGTACAAAATTCATCGTCAAAACCCGAGCCGATTCGAGCCATGCATTTTGAACAGGCTCGTCGCGTCGTGCAGACCGTAGATGGTACTGTGAACGTTAGCGTTTGATAACCTGGATCACCGGGTAATACATCGGTGTGCGAATTGTAAGTTCTGTCCGGATATTGGACGTATTGGTAGATACCTTCGCATTCAGAGTCAGAGAAACACGAATACCAACCACAATCCGATGTCGGTACGTTCTGACAATTCACCGTCCCAATTGTTCCGCATACGATAGTAATCGTCTGAGCGGAAGCAAAATTAGCTAGAGTGAACCATACCAATACTGCGATAAAAATCACCTGTCTCATAATACTACCTTTACCTTATCGAACTTGAAGAAAAAACTATTCAACACGCCTGGATGGAGTGCTAAACTCCTCAATCCCACCGTCCCATCCAACTTGCCATCTCAAAACCTTCGGTAAAGCCATTACCTGCTTTTCATTGACTTTCTCCGGTATGGAAAGTTGGACTCGGTAACTTTGGCTACCAATCTTTTTCGCTACTACTTTCAACACTGTTCCGTCATCGCCCTGACATCCGATAGAGAGTTCCATCTCTTCACTTGCATTTACTGAATTACTATCTCTATTCATTCGCAAAATGACATCTGCGGCCCATCCTAAATCATTCCGAACCATCCGAACGAGCCTAGGGGAAACAACTACTCGAGGTTCGCGATTGATAAAGCAAGCAATTTTATTGTTTTTCACTTGGTCACTCTCCTGGATTACAAGCTCACCACATAGAGCCAAGTCCCCGTCTTTGGGGACTTCAAGAGTGAATAAAGCGAAGTCTCGCCCTTCCCTTGAAACTACTTTACCTGAGGCACCTTCTAAATCGCCAGTCCCAAAGACCCTAATGTTTGCAAGCAATACAGGCTCGGTCACAAGAATTGGAACTTCAAAAACGCATTTATTGTTCGACCGGTCCGCTTTTGGAGTAACGCAATTGGGGATAAAACATGCCGCACCCATCAGTTCAAACTTCATTCCGAGTTGAATGGCGACCTCATCTGACTCTTGAATACGCAAAAATTGAATTTGCTGTGCACTCTGGCCACGCGAGGGAGTCGTCATCTCGATAACAACATCAACAATTCCGTTTGGAGGAATTACATTCCCATAACTCTTTGCATTAAGGCAGGAACAGCCGGTAATGATGGTGTTGATTTTAAACGGCCGATCAGTCAGATTGCTAATGGGAAGAGTTACTGTCCCCTTCATGCCTGCTTTCAGCTTCCTAAGATCAATGGTTAAATCCGTCAACCCACCCGTGTAAGCAATCTTCTTGGAAATTGCAAACTCCTCAACATTCTGAGAATAGACCTGGGGAGCGCATACCGACGGCAGTGCCATGCCGAAAGCGACCATGCAAGCTCTCGTCAAACATTTTCGGACACGGATTTGAACCTGCAGCTTTGCCATTGCTTTCCCCCCACAAAAGTCGAAAAATCCTTCTACTTGAATAAGCGAAGATATTAAGAAATAAGCGACATCAATCACGACAAATCGTATCCGATGCCCTCAAACGATACGATAAGGGGCGTTCTGTTCGGCAAAAAATCCGACCCTCAAGATTGAATTTGTGGGCAACTCAAAAACTGGCAAGAAATGAGTTGCGCTGAGCCTTTCCGCTTTGCTAGCCTCTAGCCTTGGACGCCTGCAAGAAATCCATCGACGAACCTGCAAAACCTTGGCAGCTTCAATGGCATGCAACGCTAGCTCTCCGGTTTTTCCAATTTCGATTGCACCGGGCGGAAAAATCTGCGATTCCGTTTCAAATGTCGCTCAATAGTTCTGGTGCTTAGCCCCAGCTCTTGTGCCACTTCGTGATTGTTGAGCCCGTCATATCGAAGCACTACAATTCGTACACCAAGTGGGTCGAGTAAATCCAAACAATCGTCAAGTATTTCTTGATTTTCCATTCGGGTTTCAGGTTTCTCGTCAAACGAACAAGGTTCAGGTTGCTGATCAATATTTAATGTCCGTCCGTTGCGTTTACCCTGAGTCAGATGACGTACATTGTCGATGACTTTACATCTGATAATTCTATTGCACAATCGACGTTCGCACTGGTCGTCGAGAAACATTGGCGAACCACCGTTCCATTCACGACTAGCAAGATCGTTGAGGACATCATTTGCGATTTGCTCGAAATCCAACTTATAACGAATCGACGACGGCACTAAGCGAACAGCACCTGTCATGATATGTTGTAAACAGCGACCGCAAATTGCAGTCGCAAGTTGATTTCGAATCACATCGCTTGCTTTGCTCATGATCATCGGCGTTTTGGAGAAGGATTTTTTGCAAGTTTCTGTAGCGGCTAGATTGAAAGGGCGGCGTCGATCACAAGTCGGTCAGCGTGAAGTGCTAGCGACTTCGAAGTTAGGAATGTGGTATTTGTAAATTTGTAAGAGTCCAGCGTTAAACTCCATTAGAATTGCGTTGGCGGTAATTACAGCTTTTCCACTGGAAAATCAAAGCGTGGACGACCTCAATCATACCAAGATGTCAGTATCGGCGAAACATCGTTTGCGAAATCGAAAGATGTTCGCAAACGGAGCCCGCGACGCTCAGCAGCTTAGGCGAACAGGTACTTCACAACAAAACTGCGCCGCAGCGATTAAGTCTGCGATCGTGCCTGGATTGCCTCGATGCGCGTCGTCACGCAAAAAGTCATCCAATCGATGCCATGCCGACTCATACTCGGCGCTTGCAAATGGACCAGCGGCGATCACCGTTCCGGCCTGTGCTTGCACTTGCTTTGCAAACGCTTGACCTTGCTTACGAGCGATGAGACTGTCTACTCGTTCCGACAGCAATTCGATTTGGACGCATCGAATCGCATCGGCTTTTTTGAGCCCCGCCGCTTGTTTGAGTTCAAGGCTTCGCGAGATCGCAAATACCAAATCGAAATTAGTGGTGTATTGAAGGGCAATGTCGTCCCACGCCGCTGCGAGCTTCATCGCATCGAGGATGTTGATTGGAGCTGAATCGCGAACGTCCATCGACGGCGCTTGACCAAGGCCCCCGGGCTTTGCAATCCGTATCGCTTCATAAATGGCGAGTGAGTCTTCTGGCGTCACGGTAGCTAACGTTTCACGCAGGCATTCTTGAATCGTTCTCGTTCCGCGAGAGGTGTTGGTCAGACGATTTGTAGCCACGACGAGAGGTGCTAGTAAAAGTATCGTTCCAAGGCTCGTATTCGTATTAACTGCATCCATCATCGCATGCACCGACTGCAAAACGATATGCCCGACCGATTGACCGTAGCACTGATCGATTCTCTCGCCGATGGCCTGGGCAGCGATTAAAAAATGCTGGTGGTTCAAATCTCGAAACGAAGCTTGCGGATGTACATTGCCAGCCTTCATTGCCGAACATTCCGCTTCGATCGCAACACGGACTCTATTGCCGATCGACATGACCGCCATCCATGAGTCGTTGGAGTTCCTCCAAAACTTCGACGGATGCTTCTTCCATCACGTAATGGCCAACATCCTTCAGTTCGCGTCGCGTGGCGTTGGGCCAAGCGAGATTCATTCGCTCCATGCATTCCGGTCGAAAACACCAGTCACGCATCCCCCAAACAAAACGAATCGGAAGAGCACTGAGTCTGGGTAGATTGCGTTCCAGTTGTTGCAAGACATTCCACGTTGGATGCTTTGGTGACATCGGAATATCCTTTACGAATCCATCGATAGCAACGCGATGCCGGGGCGAATCGTAAGGGGCAAGCAACCCATCACGAGCCTGGTTGCTCAGCCTTGGCAATCGATCGATCGCCATGAATATTGCCGTTCGAGCGAACGCATTTAAATAGCGGATGGCCCACGAGCCTAGTATTGGAATACGACAGGCAGCAATACGACGTGGAATGTAGGTAGGAGGAAAAGCCGCCGTATTGAGGATCAGCAAATTACGAAACCGTTCGGCTCGCTCGACCGCTGCTCCCAGACCAATGGCCCCGCCCCAGTCGTGTACGACCAGTGTAACTTGTTGCAAGTTGAGCTCGTCGATCAACCGAACCAAGTTAGCGGTGTGCTGGGCAAGTGTATATGGGTAATGCTGCGGTTTATCGCTTAGTCCACATCCCACATGGTCGACGGCAATCACGCGGTGCGAACCACGAAATCGCGAGATGATCGAGCGGTAGTAAAAGGACCAAGTTGGGTTGCCATGGACACACAAGATGGCGGGGGTGCTATTCTTCTTGAGCCCTTCGTCCACGTAGTGCAATCGTACGTTCGGCGCAAGCTCTAGGAAGTGAGACGCAAAGGGGTATTCGTCCCGCCAATGGTTTGCCGTCGATGATGGGTTCATCCGCAACTAAACGCCCGCTTTCGGAACGCTGGAATTCGCGACGCTGTTGCGGATGTCCGCGAAGGTGCGTAGGTCGTAGGGCAAGCCCACATAATCCAACAAGCGGCACAGCCCTCGAAAGGCTACACCGAAACCATCTGGTCCACTGAAACCGCCGAATTGGCCACCACCTTTTACGTGGGGTTCGAGGTCCAAGAACAATCCAGGAATGCCTCGCTTGGCAAGTTTCGTTAGCAATTGCGAGTAGTCTCGTTTCACGTCGCGGAATATGGCTTCGTGTCCCGAGTCACCTTGATCGGCTGGCACAAAGCTCTTTAGGGAATCCTCATCGACGTGGGTGGATCGGGTTGTCGGCCGTTGGTAATCTTTGACGTGAAGCCAGCCCATGCCTTCTTTCATGGCCAAGTACTCTTCATAAACTTGTTCGGTCGACATTCCTTGGCAAACCAGATTGGCTCCGTCAAAAATCAGGAGCATGGCTGGATCGGCAACACCGTCGTAGAGTTTTTTGAGCAACTTGCCAGTTTGCCCGATCAAGTTGGCTTCAACTTCGAGACCAAAGGTCAGTCCATGGGAATCGCACAGGCGTGCAATTTGACCTAGTTGATCGATGGCTTGAGTTAGATGGGCCTCGGGATTTGTTCCTCGCGGATGGTAGAACGAAAAACCGCGAATGAGTTTGCAATCGAAGGTGTTTGCCAGATCGCATGCCCTTTGGACGTCCTTCGTCAAGTATTCGTCGAAGGGCACGTACCGGTTGGATGTTCCGTCCTCGATGTCGAGCAACTTCACTTTACCGATCGGCGAACCGAGAGAAGAAACGCGTAGGCCGTATTCGGCTTGCAGGGTCAAAATGCGCTCGATCGAATCGGGTGCCAGCAACATTGCGTTTTGGATACCTGCGCCAGCATTGATGAATCGCAGTGTGTAGTAGCGAAGACCCAAGGCGGCAAAGGCGCAAAATTGCTGTTCCGCGGTTTTTTGGTTTGCGGCTTCGTCGGCAAAGCCGCTAAGCAAAACGGGTTTTGAGCTGAAGGATTGTGTTTCTGTGGCCATTTTACTTTGCCTTTTCATGCGTTACGGTAATGACCGAAGTGATACCGCCTCGAGCGCCCCAACGGCTTTCGAGCGTGACGCGACGGGGCTTTACGATCGTTACGAAGTCATCGAGGATTCGATTGGTCACGTTTTCGTAGAAGATTCCTTCGTTTCGAAACTTCTGCAAATACAACTTGAGGCTTTTCAGTTCCACGCATTTTGTATCCGGAATGTAACGAAAGACCAGGGTTCCAAAGTCAGGCTGTCCCGTCTTGGGACACATGGAAGTAAACTCCGGGCATTCGATCTCAATGTGATACTCGCGATCAGGGAAGGAGTTGTCGAAGCACTCAAGTTGATCTTGGAACGGTGTGCCAGGCACAGGAAATTCTCCTTGGGATAACGGCTAGTCAGGATACGCATGGAATGGTTTTTGTGTATTCTGATGATTCGGCCCTAGATTAACAGTGCATTTTGACAGACGACGCGTATTCGAGGCCAGCGTGATCCGGATCTCAGAGATTTTTCATAGCGTCCAGGGAGAAGGCCGATTTACGGGTACCCCAAGTGTGTTTATTCGCACCAGTGGTTGCAACCTGCGATGTTGGTTTTGCGACACTCGCTATGCCTCCTGGGAACCCGAGGGCGACCCCTGGAAGGTAGAGTCCATCGTGGAAGCCGCCACCCAATGGACGACTCCGCACGTGGTCATCACAGGTGGCGAGCCCATGATCTTTGAGGAGCTTCGCGACGTTTGCGATGAACTTCACCGACTTGGACGGCACATCACGATTGAAACGGCAGGGACTATTCACCGGGATCTCGCCTGTGATCTTTGGTCGATTAGCCCGAAGCTGAGTAATTCAACCCCGATCGGATTCGCTTCCGATGAGTGGGTTCGGAAGCATGACCAGCGACGTAAGCAGCCGAATGTCGTACGTCAACTGATGGCCCAAGGCGAGTACCAACTCAAGTTCGTCGTCGGCTCTATTCTCGATGCCGAGGAAGTGCTCAACTACTTAGGGGATTTGGGGGAATGGGATCGAGACCGCGTCATGTTGATGCCGCGAGGAACCACGGTAAAAGACTTGAATCTGCAGTCCACGTGGCTGACGACTTGGTGTCGCGATCACGATTTGAGAATGTGTGATCGATCGCATATTTATTGGTTTGGAAATCGCCGAGGAACGTAGTCCATTACTTTACATGGTTCGCGATTTGATCTGCTGCGAACGGGTTGACGATCTCGACGGTTTTCCCCATGCGTGGCGGCACGATGGCTAGGGGTTCTGCTTGAATTTGACCCCCTGGCAAATGGTCTGCATGTGGATTGATTACAGTTCGTGTTCGGTAAGGGGTTTCCTTTGGCACGGGGTGGTAATCGGGTGCCGATCGCAACTGTGGCAGAGAAGCGTATGGGCTATCTCCATACGGTCGTTCGAACCGCTTTCCATAGTAGACTGGCGGGTAAATTGCAAAGTAGGGGGGAGTTGGAAGCCGGTTTCGAAAACTATTTTGGTAGCCGAAGCTATAGCCAATCTGGGAAGCGTAAGGATCCTGTGCTTGCAGCGAGGGGGCTACCCAACCCAATGCAACAACGGTGGTCAATGACAAAATCAATCTCGAAAGCATGTTTTTACCTCAATTGCGGTTAGTCCCCCAACCATTCCACGCTACTTGGCTTCATGGGCGTTTCAAGAGATTTTCGTTCAATTTCCGACATTTGGTAGCAAGAAGGGTGCGGTTGTATCTATCCAGCAATGATTGGTTTGTATGGCAAATCTTGCAAGATTTCGGATAGAATAGGGCTCTTGCTCAGGACACTGGCAAAAAAGCCTAGGTTTCGAAACCCTCCAATCCCGATCCTGCCACCCACCGCTAGAAAAATGAATCAATCCAACTTCAATCGTCGCGATTTCTTGAACACTTCGGTTTCTGCTGGCGTCGCGTTGGGGCTTTCCCAAGGAGGCTTTTTTTCAGCACCAACGTACGCTAGCGAGAACAAAAAACTTGGCGTAGCCCTGGTTGGTCTTGGAAGCCTAAGTACGAATCAGATCGCGCCCTCATTCCAGAAATCTGCGAACTGCAAGTTGGCCGCCATAGTGACGGGAACGCCTGAAAAAGAGAAGATTTGGTCCGATAAGTACGGCATTGGTCGGGACCATATCTACAACTACAACAGTTTTGACAAATTAGCTTCCGATGACTCCGTTGACCTGGTGTATGTCGTTCTTCCAAATAGCATGCATGCCGAATACACGATTCGCGCAGCCAAAGCGGGCAAGCATGTTTTGTGTGAAAAGCCGATGGCGAATTCTGCCGCGGACTGCCGTGATATGATCTCGGCTTGTCAGGCTGCAAATCGAAAACTTGCTATTGGCTACCGATGTCAATATGAGCCGCACCATGTGAAATGCGTCGAACTGGCTCGAAACAAAGAGCTTGGCGCAATCAAAATGATCGAAGCAGGTTTTGCTTTCAAAATTGGAGATCCCAAGCAGTGGCGACTCAACAAGAAATTGGCCGGTGGCGGAGCACTCATGGATGTCGGTGTTTACGCACTTCAAGCCTGCCGCTATTTGACGGGCGAAGAACCAAGCTTGATCACGGCTCAAGAAACCAAAACGGATGCTGTCAAATTCGCGGAAGTGGATGAGTCCATTACCTGGCTCATGCAGTTCCCATCGGGCGTGTTGGCTTACTGTAGCACCAGCTACAATTTCAATGGACTAAATCGTTTCAATGCGTTCACGGAAAACGGATTCATTCGCATGGATCCTGCCTTTAGCTATAACGGCAATCGAATGGAGACTTCGAAAGGTAAAGTCGAACAAGATGCGCCCGACCAGTTCGCGACCGAAATGGACGCATTTGCGAAGTGCATTTTGGAAAACAAGCCCTCCAAAGTTTCCGGAGAAGAAGGACTCAAAGACTTGCTCGTTGTTGAAGCTATTTACAAATCGATCGAGACGCGAACTTCGATAAAAGTTGTTGGATAATCCTGGGCAACGCTCCCCTTATTAACGAACACGGGCCAATGAACATGCCGATTCGCGATTCCAACGATGAAACGGATGGACCGACGCGAAAACCGATTGAACTGTTGAGAATGAGCCCAGATCAGGCGATTCGAAACGAATCGGATCCTGAGGTTCGATTGTATCCAACCATTGGTTACTCGATCGCCAAGGGATCACTGTGGCGGATTCAAATCCAGGGACGAATCTCGCAATCCGCCCCCGCCACGTTTGGCAAGCGACTGATGCTGCGTGGACTGATTCGAGCGCTTAATGTGTCCACCCAGGTTGCTGAAGGGAGTCTGTTTCGCGATCGTGTTCGAGGTTTTATTTCGGCCCCCATTGCAGGCGCACGCGTTCAGGTCGAACTGGCAGGACAAAACTATGTTTTGCGCCGCAAATCCAAGGCGAGCGGGCTTTTTAATTGCCGGCTGGATATTCCGATCAAGCAGATGCAGGAATTTAGAACTTATGGTCCTTTTTCCATCAGAGATAATAACGCAGAACCGGATTGTCTTCAGAAATGGGACATCGGGCTCGGTCAAATCAGCAGCCCAGTTTTCTTGGCCGAACGACGGGGGATTAGCGTCGTAACCGACATCGACGACACGATCAAATTGACGGAAGTGAACAGTCGGCGGCGCATGCTCATCAGGACGTTTGCCGAGCCCTTTGAGGCGATTGACGGGATGGCAAATGCCTATCAAAGATGGGCCGATCAAGGGGCCTTGTTTCACTACGTCAGCAGCAGCCCATGGCAGATTTACGATGCCATCAATCAGTTTCTCCTCGACGAAAATTTCCCGTCGGGAAGCATGCACTTGAAGTGGTTTCGATTGCGAGACGAGATCTTCAAGCGATGGCAAATCATCCGGCGGAAAAGCAAAGGAGGAGTGATACGAAACTTAATCAAACGCCTCCCCGAACGGACCTTCTTATTGGTCGGCGATAGTGGCGAAAGGGATCCAGAAATCTACGCCAAACTTGCCTCGAAGTTTCCAGCACAGGTTGCACGTATTTGCATACGGCAAATCGATGCGAATCCTCTCGATGCAGACAGGCTGAACAAAATCTACCGTCGGTATGGAATGACGGTACCTATCCAAGTCTTTGCAAACGCCATCCAACTTGGAGACTTGATTGTTCCGTAGGGAGTGCTTTTACCAAACGCACTATCGCAGAGCGAAAGACGACATCATTACGCCGCTTTAGAATTCGCTGCGGCAAGCATTCGATTTGACCGCAATGAGCCATTGGTCGATGAATTGCTGTGAGCGCATCGGATGTTGGAACAGACGCGCAGACGCAGATTAAGTCCGTGCGCGATGACGAGTAACAATCCACCTAGCGGCGTCATCCATGGCTGGACGATCGCTACCAGCTCTGGACTGACAGCACTCGCGGTGAAAACAGTTGATGGGGCGACGTGCGAAGCATGTTCCGGTGAAACAAGCGAAGCATGGTTATGTTGGACATCTGAGGGATCGCCGTGCTGTGTGCGAGCATCCGAAATCGAAACGGTCGCAATCGAATGCGAACAGCATTCATCTGGCAGAAAAAAAGCAGCAGCAATCAATAACCCTAAACCAGCAGTGGATAGGGATAAAACGCTATAATCTCGAAAGCGTCGAAACGCCGGCCAAATGGCCAGAGAGACCATTCCAACACATACAACCGCAGCAATCTGATGAAATCGAGGACTCGCTATCCACTCGGTGAAAGTCAATGCCGGTAATACAGCCAATAGAATCGGTGTGGCAGCACAATGGATAGCACAGATGACCGAAGCAATGATTCCCAAGTTATCTTTCCACCGATTCACTCTTTTCTCCATGGTATAGTTGTCCTGCTGCTTTGATTCGGCTCAGTACGGAAAGCCAAGTTCCCGCATAGGTTGCTACTGCAAGTCGCCCGTTGGTTATCATATCGAATCGAGGCGCACCTGCAATGTTATTGCAAAAGAATTCCCAAATATTTGCACTCAAATTGTTCTCGGATACCAAACCGGAAAGTCAATCTCGATGAACCAGTCGATCAGGTTCAATCCGTCCTGGGACCAGGTCCAGGCCAACTATTTGACGGTTTCCGACCGCATCCAGGCAGCCGCGAGTCGTACGGGACGGCTTAGCAACGAAATTCAGGTGATTGCGGTGACGAAATATGTGGACGCGACCATTTCGAGGTGGCTGGTAGAGTTGGGGTGCAGCAGGTTAGCGGAAAGCCGACCGCAAGTTCTTTGGGAAAAGGCGACTGCACTTTCGGATTTGCAGGTCGACTGGCATTTGATTGGTCATTTGCAACGGAACAAGGCAAAACGGACGTTGCCTTTGGTTTCCACTGTGCATTCCTTGGATTCCATGCGGATTTTGGAGCAAATTCAGCACGATACGGTCGAGCGTCCGAAACCTCTCCGACTATTGTTGGAAATAAACGTTTCGGGCGAACCGGAAAAGACTGGAATGCTTGTTTCCGAAGGGGAGGACTTGCTTGACTTGTGGCAATCGAAATCCCATGAATTTCCGAATCTATCTATCGTAGGGTTGATGGGGATGGGCAGTATGCAAGGGGGGACTGAGCAAGCCCGCCGAGACTTTTCGGAACTTCGGAATCTTCGTGAAGTCTGGAAGGAACGTTATGGAATGCCACTAAAGGAACTCTCGATGGGGATGAGTCAAGACTTCGAAACGGCAATCGAGGAGGGTGCGACTATGGTTAGGATCGGATCAATCTTGTTTGCGGATTGACAGTACCATGTCGCGTTTCGCGGTCCGAAAGTGCGTTTCCTATCGATTGCTCACCGATATTTGCCTGGTTGATGAATGCATGTATGTATGTGTAGACACAGCCGACAAAAGTGGTTGAGAAAAATATCTACTTTCCAAAAAGCTAGCTTTTGGATTTTTTGTTTAATGGAGGTTGGTTTTATCCGTTAGCAGGAGGACTGTGCGATGGTCCGGCGATTGGTCGATCCGAATCAGGTTGATACTTCAAACGAGTTTTGCGACATCCTCTCTCCAGTTGCTGTGCGGCGCCTTCAAGGGTCTTGGCAGCATTTGTTTCGACGAGTCATTTTGGAACTGATGCCTGCCGATGTATTGGCTGCACATTTTCATGAGGTGATGGGACGTCCAACGAAAGAACTCTACTCTGTTGCGGGGCTGTTGCTGATCAAAGAGTTCATGGATTGGACCAACGAACGAGCCGCGGATTGCTATATGTTCGATGTGTCCGTTCAGTATGCTTTGAACTTGCAGCCTCAACAACAGAGCATGTGTGAACGAACTGTCGAACGTTACAACAAACTCTTCAGGGAAGACGAACTCGCAGGTCAAATCATGCAGAAAGTGACGGTCAATCTGGTAGAACGACTGGAGCTCGATGTTAGGCAACAGCGACTCGATTCAACCCATGTGCAAAGCAACATGGCTACCTTCGGGCGTACCCGGCTCATGGGAGTTGCCATCAAGGGATTCTTATTTCAGTTGGAGCGACTTGATGCTTCGGCATATAGTGAACTTCCGGAAGAGCTTCGCAAACGCTACGAGCCAAGTCGACATCAATTATTTGGTGGCTGGAAGAAGGACGATGACTGGACTGCGCATCGGATGACAGTCGCCCAAGAGATGCACCTACTTGTCGAGAGATTTTCCAAGAAAGAGCCTTTTTGCAGCCATTCGTCTTATCAAATGATGGCTCAAGTGTTCCAACAGCAATGCGAAGTGAAGATAGACAAGGTCGAAGTGCGCAAAGCCCCAGGTGGAAACATTGTCGTCAATCCATCGGACCCAGATGCGACTCTAGATGGGCACAAGGGAAGCGGCTACCAGATCCAGCTTTCTGAAACATTCAGCCCCAACAACGAAACCCAATCGATCGTTTCGGCCATTCCAGAGCAAGCCCATCAAAGCGACTCGGAGGCAATGAAAAAAGTCCTTCGTAACCTAAACGAGAACAATCTATTGCCGGAAGAAATGCTTGCCGATACAGCATACGGTAGCGACGAAAATTTCTGCCGATGTGCGAGTTATGGTGTAGGGCTGGTTGCTCCAGTTCCAGGTAAATGCTCTGAGCAAAAGGCGTCGGGCGAAGTCTTTAGCGAAACGGATTTTCCAGTCGAAGAACGTGAGGTAACCGACGGCTATGGCAAGAAGCATATCAACCCGTTTATTACGACTTGCCCCGCGGGCCACACGCCACATCGCTCTCACTATCACCATTCCAGTGGCAAGATGGAAATACTCAATTTTCCAGAGACTTGCTGTAGCTGTCCGCTAAGCGGCAAATGCCCCGTGCG
>JAYTVM010000210.1:0-5892 GCA_043743995.1 Pirellula sp.
TCGTGGCCAAGCGCATGTTCGTAAAGACCGATGGCGCGGTTGAGCGGCTCCAATGCTTCTCTTGGAGCCACGCCCAAATAGGCATCGCCCACCGCCTTGAGTACTTCGGCCTGAACAAAAGTATTATTGGTCAATTTGCTTTCGATCTTGTCCGGTGCAAGTTCGATAGCAGCTCGGTCTAGCAGTTGTTTAATCGTCGGGTCATGCAGGAACTCGCCGGACTTGCCATTGGGGCCGATTGTCTCGGCCTGGTGAATGATCGACGACTGACGCAATAGGTCTTCCTGCAAAAAATTTCGTACAGCCTTCGATGCAGCCGCTTCTGAGTCTGCGCGCTGGCGCTGTACTAGTTCCTCAGCGGCAGCTTCCTTGGCCTTACGGGCCTCTGCAATTGCCAAAGCCGCCGAGTCTCTTGCTCGCGCGCTTTCCTTATTGGCTCGCAGCAACCCCCATGTCGTACCGACAATACCAGCGGACAAAGTGACGAACAAGAGTGATGCCGCCAACACGGGTCCGCGATTTCTACGAATGGTCTTGCCAATTCGATACCGAAAAGATGGCGGGCAGGCTTCCACGGTTTCGTCAGCCAGGTAGCGTTCGATATCGCGAGCCAACCCATTAGCCGTGTCGTAGCGTCGTCCGCGTTCCTTCTCTAAACACCGCATTACAATCCAATCGAGCTCACCGGACAGGTCGCGTCGCAGCTGTTGAGGATCCGTATGTCGATGTTTGGCTACAATCGTCGCTTGCTCCCCTAGCGTACTCACTTTGTCACTGGGCCGAGCCGGTTCCTCCTCACGTATGATCCGGAGCATTTCTGCATAGGCGCTCGAACGCAGACGCTTCACATCCACCGGAGTCACGCCCGTCAGCAGCTCGTAAAGCAAGACCCCTAACGAATAGATGTCGCTGCGAGTATCGATTCCCAAGCCACTCATCTCAGCCTGTTCCGGACTCATGTAAGATGGAGTGCCAATCATTTGTCCGTAAGCCGTGTAGATCGATTTCTCGGTGAGCTGTTGGTTGAGGGCTTTCGCGATTCCGAAATCGATTACCTTCACAACGGGCTTGCCATCATGCAAAGTGACCATGATGTTCGATGGCTTGATGTCCCGATGAATGATTCCCTTTTGGTGTGCGTGCTGCACCGCCCGACAAACATCGGCAAACAATTTCAGTCGATCTCGCGTGTCCAAGCTATTCTTGTCACAGAAGTCTGTGATCGTAACTCCCTGAACCAATTCCATCACAAAATAAGGTAAACCACTACCGGTCGTTCCAGCATCAAGCACTCGAGCGACGTTAGGGTGGTCCATCATGGCTAACGCTTGTTGTTCGGCTTCGAACCGAGCGATGACTTCCAAAGTGTCCATGCCTGGTTTGACAATTTTCATCGCAACTTTTCGACGAACCGGAGTTTCTTGCTCAGCGACGTAGACCACTCCAAAGCCGCCTTCACCTATCTTTTCTCGCAGCTTGTAGGGGCCAATCGTGGAACCTGCACCCTCGCGTATTGGCTGTTGAATCGTATGGGCCAACGCCGCCAACTGCAGAAAACTGTCTGCCGGATCGTGAGCTCGCAGCAACGATTCGACTTCGTTGCGCAATGCCTGGTTTGCGCCGCAGGCTTTATCGAGAAACGCCGTTCGTTGCTCTGGCTGAAGTTTGATTGCTTCACGGAAAATCATACTGTCATTCATTGGATTTTGCGTCATTATTTGGTCCTCCAATATTCAGTGCGATGCAAGGCCGTAGAACCCCGGGATGATTTTCCTAATTTTCCCGATTTCTTTCCTTCGATTGATCGCGAAGCCATTCGCGGCGGAGCCATGCGCGAACATACGTCCAGTCATCTTCAGCCGTTGCGGGCGAAATTCCGAGAATCTCAGCGGCTTCGTTGAGCGTTAGCCCCGCAAAGTACCTCAGCTTTACAAGCTCTACCTTGCGAGGCGAACGCTCTGCCAGTCGTTCAAGAGCTTCATGCACTGAAATCAGCAGTACTGGGTCTGGGCAGCTCTCCGCAGCAAGCATTTCCGCAATGTCAGCGTCTGTTCGCACCCATTGTCCACCGTGCCTGTCGCTTAGTTTTCTACGAGCATTTTCGACTAGGATTCGCCGCATTGCTTCAGCAGCCGCACCAAAAAAATGTCCGCGACTGTTCCAGTTTTGAGTTGCTTTTCTGTCAACTAAACGCAAGTAAGCCTCGTGAACGAGAGCCGTCGCCTGCAATGTGTGATCCGTACGCTCGTCGGACATCTTCGAAGCAGCTAACTTTCGCAATTCCGCGTAAACAAGCGGCAATAGTTCGTCGGAGGCTTGCCCATCGCCCGACTCAATCCTAGCAAGTAGCTGCGTTACGTTATCCATCGTCAATTCCAAACGCAATTAATACTTTTGCGTAACAACCGCCGACAAGAAACTTCCCGTCAATCTCCTAACACTTTACCAGATATTTTCACCGTGGTACGGTTGGCTGCGGTCCTACTTCTTGAGCGGTTTGTCGGGCGACTTGTTCGCCTGCCGGTAGTCCCAAGGCGCCATCGGCGACTCTTTCGACCACAATCCTCTTTTGGCCTCTTTCGCTTCGTTTTCCAGCTTTGCCAGTGCATCGTCTTTATTGTACCGTTTGAAGTGCCATGCCATTCCCGCTTTGAGCATCTCGGCATTGACATGCTTGTCGCCATCATACACCTGTGCCAAAAGTCGTTCGAAGTTGTCTTTACTTTTCCATTTCAACTTCACCATCTTTTCCTTCAACATCTTCGAAAGTGCTTCCGTCGATTCCCTGCCAAAATCCTGCTTGACCTCCGGCGCATCGATGCCTTCGAGCTGAACTTCGTATTCAACCGACTTGCTATCGGTGACCAAGATAGAGTCGCCATCGATGATACGCGTCACCTTGCCTACGACGGATTCGTCTTCGATCGATGGCAAATGAATCACCGATGCAAGCAACCAAAATAAAAGGCGCGTCAGTACCATAATATCCTCACTACTTAATGCAGAAGTTCGCGAAAGATTCTTTCTCAGCATATCAAAGTTGGTCCCGCGCCGCGCGCATGGGCCGAACAACTGGTGTTAAGCTTTGATTAATCTGGCGAGGTCAACTACCCGTAGACGGCGAGAGCGGTCTTAGATTAGGACGCACGAGAGCCCAAATCGCAGGGATACGCCACGAGGAAGCCTGAATGTGTGCCGTCCAGTAAGCGGAATCGGCACGTTGATAGCGCACCTTATTTTTCCCTCTTCGTGGCCTTAGTCGCGCAGGACCCTTTCTTTTGTCAATCCGTTGGAAGGAAGACCCACAAGGCTGGGCGACCGCAATTGCAGTGAACGGCTCGACCTAGGAGTCCCAGTCCCGCGAGACTGAGATAGACGGACGTCCGAGCTACATCCCAGTAGCCGGTAACTTGATGCGACCGAGGGCCTTCGAGACGGTTCTCGACGCTGGGCACCGGATGGAAAATCGTCTCGATCAATGACGGACGCATTGGCTCACCGTCTTGCAATCGATCCAAACGTTCTGTAACCACTCGCATCAACGGCACCGGGTATCCGTCGGCTTGTGCACGCTCAACGATCTCTATCACGCCACGTCGACTAAGCGTTGGCAACGTGAGAAGTCCAAGGAATGACCATAAGCTGAACCAGAGACTAAATTGAATCGTTCCCCATGCCGTGCCGAGCTGCTTCGAATCAACGAGCAACGCTGCGACTATCAGCCCAACCGCAGTAAAGAACAACGCGACCAAGCGCCCACGCAGCCAACTGCCTGTCGTCATCGCCAAGTTTCGACGGCTCACAGCGAGTTCGAAACCCTCTGTTCCAAGCACATCTCGCCATCGCATCGGAAACAATTGGTAGTGAGGGCGAAGTACTCCCACAATACCGCCTGTAAAACCTTCGTCGTTACTTTCGGCGTTAATAACCTTGAGTTGTTCAATATTCGGTTGTTTGTTATGCGGAGTCGCCACTGCTGGGGTGGGTACCAACGCCATTTTCGACATAACAGACGCAATGGGAACACGGAAATGAAGCAGTAAGAAACTGACGGCCATACCTACAGTCGCTGTTCCCGCAACGCCCGCGAATCCGCCAGCAACCATGATGAGCACGGCGGCTATGAACAAAAGGGCACCATGGCTGACAATGCCTCGAAACAGACATATCAAGAAGGTTTCCAGACGTGGGTGGGACCGACCGAATTTCTTCGGTAACCAGTATCCTCCTAGAAAATCAAAGGGTATCTGGATCAGCATGTAGATAAGGAAGAACAGTAACAGACCGGAGACCTGTGATCCAAAGTTCGCGTCGATCGCAGGCTGGAATCTGGATGGAATCCCGAACGCGAGCACTAAAGTCGCAAGTGTTACCATCGTGCCAACTGCCGAGATGCCTAACCAAAGTCTTGCACGTCCGTAGCCCGGTACCGCTATCGTGTCTTCGGATGTGCTCGGCACTGGGTTAGTCTTATTGAGAAATGTGGTCTCCGCTGCTTTTCGTATGCCTTTTAACATCCCGCCGAAAACAATGTTGTGAAGCGGGACCACGGAGTACCAGTAGACAATTCCAAACAAACCCTTGGGCCTGTACCGAGCCGTCATTGTTAGCTTGGTTCGATCACCTTCACTTTCCGAATCGAGATCAAAGTTTAACATAGCGACGCCTGGCAGTTTCATCTCCGCAAGTAAAGATAATGAGCGATCACGATCTATGCCGACGACACGCCAGAAATCGAGTGCTTCACCGAACTCCACTCGCTCGCTGTGTCGTCTGCCTCGGCGCAAACCTGGTCCACCAACGAGTGTATCCATCCAACCGCGAATGCGCCAGAGAAGATCACCGGCATACCAACCGTTGCCTCCACCGATACGACATATCGCTGCGAAGACAGAGGCGGCATCTGCGTTGATCATCACCGAGCGTTGGTCTGTGAAAACCTTTCCGCCTGCCCACTGCGGATCGCCGACAATTGGCCCAGCGACGGACCAACGGGTTTCGACTTCGTTTAACTCGATCTTCTTCAGCGCACGCTTGATCGCTTCTCTGACCCCGAGCGATTCGTGTGGCATCAGACGTTGGGTCTTGTCGTCGGTAATGACCACGCGGTTGCGAAGACCTTCGGCGAGTGGTCTTGCGATTTTATAGGAAACGGGCGTGACGAGACTGATCCAAAGCGAACTCAGTCTTGGCGTCAGGATGGGAACTGGCACGATCAACCGTCTAGGGATGTGCAGTTCCTCCGCCATGATTCGCATAAGTTCACGATAGGGCAAAACGTCGGGACCACCAATCTCCAAGGTTTGACCGGCGGTCGCGGGAACTTCAAGGCAACGCACAAGCCAGTGCAAGACGTCGATGATCGCAACCGGTTGCGACTCCGTTGTCACCCATGACGGAGTGACCATCACAGGCAGGCGCTCGACGAGATAGCGAAGGATTTCAAAAGAGGCCGAACCCGAACCGATGATCATCGCTGCGCGAAAGGTCGTGACGGGAACCCCTGTTGAAGCCAACATCGTCTCGACTTCGCGGCGCGACCGAAGGTGGCGACTGAGGCCATCGCCAAGTTCACCCAAACCGCCCAGGTAAATGATCCTTGAGACACCCGCTATCATGGCTGCCTGTGCAAAGTTCGACGCTAACTGCAGGTCTCGCTCGGCATATTTTCCACCCGACGCCTCCATCGAATGGACCAGAAAATAGGCGACTGAACACCCTCTCAATTGTCCCACAATTTCGCCGACGTCCGACAAGTCTCCGGTGACGACCTCAACCTTGGGATCGTTTCGCCAGGGTCTTTCTTCCAATTTGCGTGGCTCACGCGCCAAGCACCGAACCGTGTAGCCTGCATGAAGCAGGGCAGGTACCAGACGTCCGCCGACGTACCCT
>JAYTVM010000211.1:0-5889 GCA_043743995.1 Pirellula sp.
AATTGCGACGGCTACCAAGTTTCGGAAGCGGATGTCGTCAATTTGGCTCAATGGAATGCCGCCAAGCCAGCGGAATTAGAGGTGCCATTCAAAGCAGCTCGCGTCGTCCTGCAGGACTTCACTGGCGTACCCGCCGTAGTCGATCTCGCCGCCATGCGAGACGGTATGAAATCCTTAGGCGGTGATCCAAAGAAGATCAATCCATTGATTCCTGTCGATTTAGTTATCGATCACTCGGTGCAAGTTGACTACTTCGGAGCAGCCGACTCTCTCGCGAAAAACGTGGAAGTGGAGTTTGAACGCAACAAGGAAAGATACGAATTCCTTCGGTGGGGACAACAAGCATTCAACAATTTTCGAGTGGTCCCACCCAATACCGGCATCGTCCACCAAGTCAATTTAGAGTTCCTGGCCAAAGTGGTATTCTTAGGCAAGGATCATGCGGGCGCAGTTGCCTATCCAGACACGCTAGTCGGAACGGACTCGCACACGACCATGATCAACGGATTGGGAGTTCTAGGTTGGGGCGTCGGTGGTATCGAAGCCGAGGCAACCATGCTCGGGCAACCACTCTACATGTTGATGCCGGAAGTCGTCGGCATGAAGTTGCTTGGCAGACTCGCACCTGGAGCTACGGCGACGGACCTTGTTCTGCGTGTTACCGAAATATTGCGCAAAGAAGGTGTCGTCAACAAGTTTGTCGAGTTCTTTGGCGAGGGGGTTTCACGCATGTCGCTAGCCGACCGAGCCACCATAGCGAACATGGCTCCTGAATACGGCGCCACCATGGGCTTCTTCCCTGTCGACAACGAGACTCTCGTTTACATGCGACGCACCGGGCGTACGTCGGATGAGATCGAACTGGTGGAGCGCTATTGCAAGGAGCAAGGACTGTTCCGAGTCGATGGTAGCTCGGATCTAAGCTACACCAAGGTGCTAACGCTCGACTTGAATAGTGTGGAACCCTCTCTTGCTGGACCCAAGCGTCCTCAAGATCGCGTGCCTCTGAAGTCTTTGAAGGCGTCGTTTGCAAAGTCCCTTTCAGCACCGATTGCGGAGCGAGGCTTTGGTCTGACTACGGAGCAATTGTCATCCACTTCATTGGTTCAGGACAACGGACACAGCTCAATCATCGGGCACGGTTCCGTCGTTATTGCCGCTATTACGTCATGCACCAATACGAGCAACCCGTCGGTCATGCTGGGTGCTGGGCTATTGGCAAAGAAAGCAGTGGCTCGGGGACTGACCGTAAAGTCCTTTGTAAAGACGAGTTTAGCACCGGGTTCTCGAGTCGTCACCGATTATCTTGAAAAGGCGGGCGTCCTACATCCATTGCAGCAACTCGGATTCCATGTGGTAGGTTATGGTTGTACTACCTGCATCGGCAACAGCGGCCCATTGCCCGAATCGGTTTCGAACGCGATCATAGAAGGAAATCTTGTGGCCGCAGCCGTGCTCAGTGGCAATCGAAACTTCGAGGGTCGCGTCAATCCGCTAACGCGAGCCAACTATCTGGCAAGCCCAGCCTTGGTGGTGGCTTACGCAATAGCCGGCACGCTCGAAATCGATCTGGAAACCGAACCGATCGGTCATGATCCTGACGGCGAGCCAGTGTTCTTCAGGGAGATCTGGCCGACTCAAGAGGAAATCGAAACGACGATCGAACAAAGTGTTCAGCCGGAGATGTTTATTAAGCTCTATTCTAGTGCCTTCACATCGAATGAAACATGGAACGCAATTCCAATCACTCCAGGTGAACTCTACAAATGGGATGAAAAGAGCACCTATATTCAGCGACCCCCGTTTCTCGAGGGGATCACAACGAAGGATGGAACCATCGCACCGATCCAGGCTGCCAGCGTACTGGCAGTACTAGGCGACTCCGTAACGACAGACCATATTTCGCCTGCGGGCTCAATTGCAAAAGATGGACCGGCCGGTCGATTCTTGGTCGAGAATGGGGTCCATCCCCGGGACTTCAACAGCTACGGTGCCCGACGCGGAAACGACCGGGTTATGGTTCGCGGTACCTTTGCGAATATCCGCATTCGCAACGCGATGACTCCCGGAATCGAAGGCGGCGTGACGAAGTACTTACCCACCGGCGAACAGATGAGTATTTACGACGCTTCGATGAAATATCAGGCAAGTAAAATTCCGCTCGTTATCCTGGCTGGTGCGGAATACGGAACCGGTTCGTCTCGCGACTGGGCCGCCAAGGGTACCCTTCTGCTTGGGATTCGTGCGGTAATTGCGACTTCCTACGAGCGTATTCACCGAAGCAATTTGGTGGGGATGGGTGTGCTGCCGCTCCAATTTCTCGAGGGACAATCGGCCCAAAGCCTTGGTCTGACTGGCGTTGAGTCTATTGACATTCCGAGTCTGAACGACGAGCTTCAACCCCGAAGCCGACTCGAGGTTATTGCCACTAGACTGGATGGCACGAAACTATCCTTCGATACGCTCGTTCGCATCGATACGCCCGTGGAAATTGACTATTATCGCAACGGTGGAATTCTCCCAACCGTCCTTCGTAAACTAGCTGAAGCTTAGGACGGAATGCGAAAACGAAAACGTCCTACCATCACGATTACCAAAATTGCGATCGCACTTGCGGTGGTAACAACCGTATTTGCAATGGCTGCTTCGGGTTCGATTGTACTTTCGGGTGGCCGGAATTTCGAAGAGGGAATCCATTCGATTGCCTTGGGTGTCATGCTCATCGCTTATCTGTTTCTGATTTGTGTTCTGATGATTGCCAAACAGAAACAAATGGATTCTCTCCGCGTGGTTGAGCAAGATGGATATCTTGTTGTTTCGCCATGCGCAGGGAGAGATTGCCTAGTTCTTGACCAAGCTGGTATCGATGCCGCCGCTAACGGATCCTTTGCGAAAATCGCCAGACATCGACGAACCGCGATCCGAATCGTGGTGGCAAGGAATGTTTCGATTCCGGAATCCTTCTTGGACTCGCTGGCTCATTTTCCAAATATGGGAATGTTGGATCTGCAAAATGCGAAAGTGGCACCTGAGTTTTGGACCAATCTGGAGGAGTTGCCTAACGTTGCGCATGTCTTGGCGACCAACGCTCTTCCTGCCGATCTACTTCGAAACATCGCTATCTCGTTGCCGGAAGTCAAGTTTTGGTTGGGGCATCAAAGAAAGCTCGTGATCGGTACCAAGGTGGCCATGAACCCATATGGAATGATGGAATGAACCCTTCGCGACCGGCTAAGGTCTATCTCATCGGTGCAGGACCTGGTGATCCGGGATTGATTACCGTTCGAGGTGCCGAGCTTATCGGTCGGGCCGATGCAATTCTCTACGATGGCTTAGCCAACGAAGCGTTGTTGAGCTATGCATCCAACCATGCGGAAAAGATTTGTGTTGGCAAACATGGACATGGGGGGATGTGGGGGCAATCGCAAATCGACGATGAGGTCGTACGACTCGCCAAAATGGGCAAGTCGGTCGCACGGCTCAAAGGTGGCGATACGGCCATCTTTGCCCGAACGAGCGAAGAGGTCGAAAGACTCGTCGAAGAAGGCATTCCGTATGAAATTGTTCCTGGTATCACCTCCGCCCTCGCAGCCAGCGCATTCACAGGGATTCCCGTCACGCATCGAGATTGGTCGTCTGCTGTGGCTTTGATCACGGGACGATTGCAGCCCGCTGACGGCAGTGAGGATTCGGAAGAGTCACTCGATTGGAGTGCACTAGCTAAGTTTCCAGGAACGCTTGTGCTCTATATGGGGGTAACTACGGCCGCCTATTGGAGTAGTAAACTGATCGAAGCAGGCAAACCACCGTCGACGCCCGTAGCCATGATTCGACGTTGCTCCTGGCCAGATCAACAAGTGATACGTTGCGAATTGGGGACAGTAGCGGCAACCATTGCCTCGATACCTGGATTGCGTCCGCCTGTGATCAGCATTGTTGGCGATGTGATTCGTATGACAAAAACCTTGGATTGGTTTTCGGCACGACCTTGGTTTGGGAAACGCATTTGGGTAACGAGCCCTGAGAATACAGCCGGTATGCTAAGCAAAAAGTTTGCCGAGCAAGGAGCTGATGTCATTCAGTGTCCTGTGATGACCATCGAATCGCCTCTTGATTGGCAAGACGCGGATACAACTTTTCAAACACTCGATCAATACGATTGGATTGTCTTCAGCAGCGTCTACGGGGTCGATGGCTTCTTTGAGAGATTGCGGGGGCTCGGCAAGGACGGACGAAGTCTCTACCGCACTCAACTCGCGGCGGTCGGGTCAGGAACGGCGGCTGCGATTGCCAAGTACTCGATGCACTGTGATATGGTCCCGCAAGTCCCAGGAGCCGAGGCCTTGGCCAACCTTTTAGTAAACCATTGCTCGGACAAGCGGTTTTTGTTTGTCCGCAATCCGGACGGCGAGACAGCTGGTATGGATCGCCTTACGCAAGCCGGAGCGAAAGTCGCGTGCCTAAACATCTATCGTCAAGTGCCGGTTCCCTCGTTGCCAACCGAATGGATTTCCCGATTGGAAAGGGGTGAGATCAATGCCATCACAGCCACAAGTAAGAACATTGCGACGCAAACCGTGACGCTGCTTGGCGATCTAAGTCGCAGCCAAAAATGGCTTAGTTTGTCCCCACCGATTACAGCCAGACTGCATGAGCTCGGATGTGACCATGTCCAAACGGCTCGCGAGCCAAGCTTTGATGCGATGGTGGAGCTCGCTCAGTAGAATCACAGCAAGACAGGTCCATTCCCGTGTGGCACGTCCCTGAGGCTTACGTGTGGCACGTCCCTGAGGTTACGAAGGGCGTGGGAGCGCTAGCAACAGATGTATTTCGGGCCAAAGGCCCAATCATTTACCTAGCCCAGGCCGTTGGCCTGGGTGACACGCAAACACGAGATTCGTTAGGGCTGAAGGCCCAGCAAATTGACAAACTACCGGGCCTTCGGCCCTAAGCACAATGGTGCAATTTCAAAACTTACGCATCGGATTGTGAATAATCCGCGCTACACTAGCACCTCAAGCCTTTGCGAACCCTTTGCAACCAATCCAATTTGCTGGGCCCGGTCCGACAGCTCGTCCAGTGCTGTTTGTCCTACCGTACCTAACTGGATGGTCCATTCGCTGACGTACAGATCGACATGCTGCATCAATACCTCATCCTCGAACTCTTGAGCGTAGCGACGCATGGTGGGGATCGTATCATCGCGATGCGTCATGGCGTATTGCAAAGAATCCTGAATGACCTCTTGCACGATGCGCAACGTATCCAGACCGAGTGAACGCGAGCCGACGATGCCTCCTAAGGGCAAGGGGCCATGCGTCTCGGCTTCCCAGCGTGTGCCAAGGTCTTCTACCAAAAACAATCCTTCGTCCTGCCAAGTGAATCGTCCCTCGTGAATGCACACTCCAAAATCTGCTTCCCGCCTTTGGAGTCGCGGCATGATTTCGGAAAATACAACCTGTTCGAGGCGTGAAGTCTTGGGGTAAAACAATTGAAAGAGGAGCGTTGCTGTGGTGTGTTGTCCTGGGCACAAAGTCAATTGCGAGGATGCAATTGGACGATCGTTGTTCTTCGCGGAAAGCAGAAGCGGTCCTACACCGAACCCCAAGGCGGATCCACTTGGCAAGACCAACATGCGATCCGCCAACAAAAGCGCCGCGTGAAAGCTGACCTTGGCCACATCTAGATCGCCACGAAAAGCGCGAGCGTTCAGTTGCTGGATGTCGAGAAGCTCGATCTGAAAATCAAGCCCTCTCCAATCCACTTTGCGATGCATTAGGGCATGGAAGGCAAACGTGTCATTCGGGCAAGTGGAAATCCCCAATCGTATGGTATGACTCATGAATCCAAAGCCCAGCCAATTGTTTTTTCAACCGATGCCATTGCATC